>CAWCWQ010000169.1:0-72622 GCA_963799145.1 uncultured Acidobacteriaceae bacterium
AGTTGGCCGCCGCCATCGAGGAGCGGCTGGACCTGGCAACCGAGAGCGGACTGTTGGAAGAAGCGCGGACGCTAGGGGAACTGCGGAAGTTGGTGGCCCGGAAACGCCGCGCCGGACGCGCTACAACAGCCGGGTGCCTCATCCTTTCCGCGGCCTTTTGCGGGGAAAGGGTGGGAAAGCACGAAACCCAACCGGCGCCCGTCCACCCAGTGCCGCAAACGGAGCCTGCGCGGGCGCGGTACATCTACCCGCACTGGCCGTGGCTGGCCGTTCCGATGGGTGCGCGTGGCCTTTATCGAGGCGGTGATGCGGCCGCTGGTGTGGCTGCTGGCGAACCCGCGGTCGTGTGGATGCCGGGAGCCCTAGGCCGACGAGCCGATGCTGATCGTAGCCAACCACGTGACCAGCTTTGACGGGCCACTGCTGGAATACGCGCTGCCGGCCGCGGTTCGGAGGCGGATTGCGGTGGCCATGTCGGGCGAGATGCTGGACGACTATCGGCACTTCCGCAATGCAGAGCGGCCCACGGTTGAGGGAAGATTCTTTCTTCCCGGCCCGCTTTTCTATTTCCTGCTCACTGCGCTCTTCAACGTGTTTCCGCTGCCTCGGCAGCGGGACTTTCAGCGCAGCTTCGCCCACGCCGGCGAGGCGCTGGACCGGGGTTTCATGTGCTGGTTTTCCCGAGGGGACGCGATCTGCCGAGGGCAAGCTGGCGCCATTCCGGCCGGGGATCGGGCTGCTGGTGAAGCAGTCGGCGCGCGTGCTGCCGATGGCGATTCGCGGGCTGGGCGAGCTGAAGACAGGGACCGCGGCTGGTTCCGTTCCGGCACGGTGGAGGTCGGCTTGGCGGCCGATTCGCTTTCGCCCCGGAGAGCGAGGCGCCATCACGGCGCGGCTGCAGGACGAAGTGGAGAGGCTGCTGGGGGGTAGCTTCTAGCTCGGCTGCCGCGGCCTGAAGTGGCAGGTGCCGCCGGCCAGGACGGAGGTCCAGATGGAGGGGTCGGCGGGCTGCTCGCTGGAGCCGAGGAAGAGAATGCCGTCGGGGGCCAGCAGGCGGTGAATGCCGGCGAGCAGCGTCTTGCGCGTCTCCTGGGAGAAGTAGAGCATGACGTTGCGCAGGAAGATGACGTCGAAGCGGTCGTCGGCGCGGTTGAAGGGCAGCGGCGGGGCGCAGAGGTTGGCCTGGCGGAAGTTGCACATCTTGCGGATTTCGGGCTTGACCATCCAGTCCTCGCCCACGTGGTCGAAGTAGCGGACGACGAAGCGGGCGGGCAGGCCGCGGTTGATCTCGATGCGGTGATAGCGGCCGGCCTGGGCGCGCTCGACGACCTCGGCGCAGATGTCGGTGCCTTCGATGCGGATGTTCCAGCCGGCGAGCATGGGAAAGTGCTCGCTGCAGCAGCATGCGCGAGGCTGTAGGCCTCCTGGCCGGTGGAGCAGGCGGCGCTCCAGAAGCGCAGGCTGCGCGCGTGCCGGCGGGCTTCGATGAGTTTGGGCAGCAGTTCGGTGCGCAAGCAGCTCGAAGGGGCGGCCGTCGCGGAAGAAGCTGGTTTCGTTGATGGTCATGGCCTCGGCGATGGCGCGCTCGAGGACCGGGTTCTTGCTGAGCTTCGAGGTGCTGGACCAGTTCTTCCAGGTGGGTCATGCCCTGGTTGCGCAGCAGCTTGGTGAGGCGGGTCTCGAAGAGATAGTCGCGCGAGGGGTCGAGCACGTTTTGCGAGAGGCCGAAGACGAGCTGGCGAAGATAGCCGTAGTCGACGCTGGGGGAGTTTGCATGACTAGACCACCGATTCCCGAAGCTCGCGGGCTTCCGTCGTGCGTCCGGCCGGCGATGCCGGAGGATTTCAGGAGCGATGGCGTTGAGGGGCAGCACCTTGTGCGCCAGTCCCGCATTGGCGACGGCGCCGGGCATTCCCCACACCGTGCTGGTGGCCTGGTCCTGGGCCAGCACGCTGCCGCCCTGCTCGCGGATCATGCGGCAGCCGAGCATGCCGTCCGAGCCCATGCCGGTGAGCACCACGGCCAGCACGCCCGAGCCGTAGACCGCGGCCGCGGAGCGAAAGAGCACATCGACGGCGGGGCGGCAGTGATTCTCCGGCGGGCCCTGGTTCAGGTGCAGCGTGGGCGGCAGGCCGATGCGCGAAGCCGGCCAGCACTTCCATGTGCCAGTTGCCGCGGGCGATGTAGATGGTTCCGGCGCGCACCGGATCGCCCTCCGCGGCCTCGCGCACGCGCAGGCGGCAGCGGCCGTTGAGCCGCTCGGCAAAGAGCCTGGTGAACAGCTCCGGCATATGCTGCACGATCAGGACCGGCAGCGGAAAGTTGGCGGGCAGCGCGGGAAGCAGAACATCCAGCGCCGCCGGGCCGCCGGTGGAGACGCCGATGGCCACGACAGCCGGGGTCGATGAGATCGGCTTGGGGCCGGTTGGGCAGGCAGGCATGGTCGAGCGCCGAAGGGAACGCGGGCGGACGCTGGGCAGAGCTGCGGCTGGGATGCGCGACGGAGCTGGTGAGGGCATGAATCTTGGGAATCAGTTCCTGGGTGAGCGCGCGCATGGCCGCTCTCGCGGCTCGGCTTGTCCGGCCGGCTTGGCCACATAGTCGGAAGCGCCGCCGGCCAGGGCTTCAATGGTGACCTTGGCGCCGCGCTGGGTGAGCGAACTGCACATGATCACCGGCATCTTGTGCCCTCGCGCGCGCAACTTCCTCAGCGTGACCAATCCGTCCATCACCGGCATCTCCACATCGAGCAGAACCAGGTCGGGGCGAAGGGCGTCGATGGCGCTCAAAGCCGATGCGCCGTCGGCCGCGGTTCCGGCCACTTCCAGGCCGGCATCGGCGCAGACCACGGAGCGCAGCAGGCTGCGCATCACTGCCGAGTCGTCCACGATCAGAATGCGGGTGCGGCGGCCAGGCCGCCATCGCTCAGGCCTCCACCAGGCCGAGCATGGCCAGCTTTTCGCTCAGGGCCTCGTCGTCGAAGGGCTTCATCAGGTACTCGTCGGCGCCGGCATCCAGGGCGCGCAGGATGAAGTCGTTCTCCGCCTCGGTGGTCACCATCATGACCTTCGTCTCTGTGAATCCCTCGGCGCGCAGCTGCTTGAGCATCTCCAGGCCATCCATCACCGGCATATTCCAGTCCACCAGCGCCAGGTCGAAGGGCACGCCGGCATTGAGGCGGTCGAGGCCGGCCTGGCCGTCGGCGGCCTCCTCGCACTCGATTCCCTTCTCCTCGAGCAGGCCGCGCAAGAAGCCTCTCACGAAGCGGGAATCGTCGACAATCAGTGCTCGCATGATCGACCTCCCGGCAAGATCCGGCCTACGCCGCTTTTGCCTCGCTCAGCCGCATGGGGTCCAGCCGCTCCGGGTCCAGCATGACCAGCAGGCTGTCCTTGAGCTTGTACGCGCCGGCAAACAAAGCTTTGCGGCGCTCGTCGAGAATCGAGGGATTGGGCTCGTGGTCGGCCGACGAAACGGTCAGCACCTCGCCCACCGAATCCACCAGCAGACCGAAGCATCCGCCCGCGCTCTCCAGCACCAGAATGTCCTGGGGACCGTCTTTGGGCGGCAAATCCAGCAACTGGCGCAGGCTGACGGTGGTCAGCACGTCGCCGCGATAGTGAACCAGCCCGCCCACAAACGGGGGCGCCAGCGGAACCGGCTGCGGACGCGCCGCGCCCACAATCTCAAGGATGTGAGTGATGGGCACGCCGAACAGTGTCTGGCCCAGGCGCACGGAGCACATCTCCACCAGGGTCGCCGCCGCCTTTCCCTTGCGATTCAATGCACTCGGCGCTGTGCTCATCTGACGGCCTCCGCCATGCTGCTCCATTCGCTCGGCGCATCCTGCTCGAGGGGCAGGGCAGCCACGCCGCCCAGGTCGACCACGCCGGTAACGCGATCCTTCAGCAGCGTCACGCCGCCGGTGCGCTGGCTGGTGCCGGCCTCGAAGAGGTCGCCGCCGGCGGCCACATCCAGCACATGCGAGACGGCGATGCCCACATGGCGATTGCCCTCGCGGCAGACGACGACAACGATCTTGCGTTCGGAGTCGCCCGGCGCCTGCGGATCGCCGTCGGCAGCGGCCAGAACCCCGCCGGAATCCTCGACCGGCAGCAGTTGGCCCTCGAAGTTGAGCACCGGCCGATAGCCGATGTACTCGATGCGCGAGAGCGGAAGCTGCTCGATGCGCAGCACGTCGGCCAGCGGCACGGCGGCCCGGCGTCCGGCGACCTCGACCAGCAGATACTCGATGCTCTTCGCGGCGCCGGCGCCCGAGTCGCCTTCGGCCGCGCGCGCTTCCTCTTCGCGGCGCTCATGGCGATGCCGGCCTTCATGGCGATCGAGCCGGGATCGAGAATCAGCGCCAGATCGGCGTTGCCCAGCACGGTTGCGCCGGAATACAGGCCGATGCTCTTGAGCACGGCGGAGAGCGGCTTGACGACAATCTCCTCGGGATCGGCCAGCCCATCCACGACCAGGCCGAAACGGCGGCCGTCGGCATCGAGAACGGCGATGAAGTTGTCCCGCTCCGAGGCCGGCTTGTGCTCCCCTCCGGGCATCAGCAGGCGGTCGAGAAAGACCAGCGGCAGCAGCTTGCCGCGCAGCCGGTAGAGCGGCGCGCCCTCAATCCACTCGATGGCGGCGGCCTGCTCGGGAGGAATATGCACCAGCTCCGAGAGCGCGCCCTGCGGCAGGGCGAAGCTCTGGTTCACGCTGCGCACGATGAGCGCCGGAATGATGGCCAGCGTGAGCGGAATGCGCATCCGCAGCGTGGTGCCCTTGCCGGCGCGGGAGTCGATCTCGACCTTGCCGCCGATCTTCTCCACATTGGTGCGGACCACATCCATGCCCACGCCCGCGGCCGCTGACGTTGGTGACGGCAGCGGCGGTGGAGAAGCCGGGCAGAAAGATCAGTTGCAGCAGCTCGCGCTCGGCCAGTTGCGCCGCGCGCTCGGGCGTAATCAGCCCGCGCTCGATGGCCTTCTGGCGCACCTTTTCGACGGCAATGCCGGCGCCGTCGTCGGAGACCTCGATGACGACGTGGCTGCCCTCCTGGCTGGCGCGCAGCTTCAGCGTTCCCTCGGGGTCCTTGCCTGCGGCCTGGCGCACCTCGGGCGGCTCGATGCCGTGATCGAGCGAGTTTCTGACCGCGTGGGTGAGCGGGTCCTTGATGGCTTCGAGCAGGCTCTTGTCCAGTTCGGTGTCCTGGCCCTCCACTTGCAAGCCGGACGCGGCGGCCGAGCGACTGCGAGAGGTCGCGCACCATGCGCGGCATCTTGGAGAAGATGTTCGAAACCGGCTGCATGCGGGCCTTCATCACGGACTCGCGCAGGTCGGCGGTGACCATATCCAGGCGGCGTGAGAGCATGGTCATGCTGGGGTCGGCCGCGGTGGCCTGCAGCACCTGGTTGCGGGTGAGCACCAGCTCGCCCACCAGGTTCATCATCCGGTTGAGCAACGTCACGTCCACGCGCAGCGTGCTTTCCGCAGCCGTCCCCGTGGGCGAGGCCGGGCGCGCGCGGCTTGGCCGCGTCGCTCTCCGCCTCGACTGACGCTTTGGCGGGCGCGGCCAACGGCTCGGGCGCAGTTTCGACCGGCTGCTTTACCTGGGCCTTTGCCGGGGCCTGGAGCTCTTCCATAAGGGCGATCAGCCCGGCATCGTCGCCATCGCCCTCGCTGCTTTCAACCTCGATGGTCTTCAGGATCGAGCGCAGGCCGTCCAGCAATTTGAGCAACCCGGTGATCGTCGGGCGGTCGGCGGTCAGCTTGCCCTCGCGGAGCAGCCCCAGCAGGTTTTCGCCGGCATGCGCCAGTTTCTCAAGCCGCTTGAATCCGAGGAATCCGGTGGTTCCCTTGATGGTGTGCACCGAACGGAAGATATCCCCGATCAGACCGGCATCCGTCGGCCGCTCCTCCAGCTCGGTGAGGCACCGCTCCATGCGGTCCAGCCCTTCCTGGCTCTCGATCAGGAACTCCCTCGTCAGTTCATCCAATGCCATTCTCATCCACTCATCCGCCCAGCCGGGATCGATGGCCCGGCATAGCGAGCACCAAGTCCCTTATCGGAAGGAAGAGGCGCAACTTGAGGAACGGGGATCAGGAGTCAGGAGTTAGGAACAGGGGAATAGGACAGGAGGTCACGGACTCTTCCCACATATACAGTCCAGGCGAGGATGCATTAGCCTCAACTGTCAGGCTGGAATCGGATTGGAGAACTCATGAACGACAATCAACTCCCGGAGGGCGCGCTCGAAGAGCTGCTGGAGGAGGCGCGCCAGGCCGCGCTCCACTCCTATTCGCCCTACTCCGGTTTCCGCGTTGGCGCGGCCCTGCGGCTGACCAGCGGCGAGATTGTTACCGGAACCAACGTAGAAAATGCGAGCTATGGCTTGTCCCTCTGCGCCGAGCGGTCCGCGCTGGTGCAGGCCGTCTCCCGGTTCGGACCCGCCATCCGCATCGAGGCCGTTGCCGTGGCCAACCTCAACAACGCCTCCAGCCCGCCCTGCGGGGCCTGCCGCCAAGTCCTAGCCGAGTTCATTCTGCCTGAAGCGCCTGCGATCTTCCCCGCCGCGGAAGGAGTTCGCGTCATGGCCTTCCGAGAGCTGCTGCCGCTGGCATTCGACATGAAGCCGAAGTGAGAGCCTCTCAAAATCATCTTCTGGCTATAGATTGTGTCAGGGCACGACTTCAGTCGTGCCGCAAATGGCCAATTTAGGTTCCGGCTTTAGCCGTTGCGGAATCGCAAATTACTGAAAACAATAACCGCAGGGGCTAAAGCCCAATTTGATTTCTCGGCTCATTCGGCACGACTGAAGTCGTGCCCTGACACACCTTGCAGTCTCTATGGAATCATGCAAGCGGCTCGCGAGAGAATTGCTTTTCTCCGGACCCCCAGCTATCATCCCGATATGCAATACCTGTCCTGTTGTCGCCTCTGTTTATCGCTTTGAGCGCGCGGGCGACCTGGGTCTGATACACCGATTGAACATCCAAGGTTTCTTCACTGCCCGCGATTCAGCGATGCTGCCGCGGGTTTTCTGTTCCTTCCGGAAAAGGGGAATATGACACAAACTGTCGAAGCAAAAGAGACTAAAGCCCAGCGCGCGGAGCGCCTGAAGCGCGAGAAGAACCCCTGGGAGGCCTTCGACGAGGTGCGCGCTTTTGCCCGCGGCGGCCGCGCGAGCGTCTTGCCGGAGTGGGCCGCCTTTTACTTCAAATGGTGGGGCATCTATACCCAGGGCGACGGCGTGGGCGCTGTCGGCGGCAAGGGTGGCGAGGGCCTGGCATCGGATTACTTCATGATGCGGATCGGCATCCCCAACGGCATTCTGAGCGCAGCCCAGCTTCGCGCCGTGGGCGGCCTTGCGCGCAGGTACGCCCGCAACCTCGCCGATATAACCGTCCGCCAGGCCATCCAGCTCCACTGGCTCACCATCGAGTCGCTGCCGGAGGTGGTGGACGCGCTACAGGCCGTTGGGCTATCGCCCAGAGGCGCCTGCGGCGACGTGGTGCGCAACGTGACTGGCTGCCCGGTGGCCGGAGTGGCCGCCGACGAGCTGATCGACGCCGCGCCGCTGGCCCGCGAGATTGCGCAGATGCTCACGGCAAATCCGGAGTTCTACAACCTGCCCCGCAAGTTCAAGATCTCGGTTACTGGCTGCCCCTCCTGGTGCAGCAATCCCGAGATCAACGACATTGGCCTGACCGCTGCGAAGCACAACGGCGAGGTTGGCTACTCGCTGCGCGTGGGCGGCGGTCTCTCCGCCGATCCGCATCTGGCCGCGCGGCTGGACGCCTTCGTTCTGCCTGGGCAGGCGCTCGCCGTGGTTCGCGCTGTCACAGAGATCTTCCGCGGCCAGCAAGGCTTGCGCGAGAGCCGCGACCGCGCCCGCCTCAAGCATCTCTTCCTCAAGGAGGGCTGGACCGCCGAGAGATTCCTGACCACGCTCCAGTCGCGGCTCGACTTCACGCTCTTGCCCGGCGCGCCTGAGCAGGTTCCCAGCGACGTCTTCCGCGACCACGCCGGCATCCATCCGCAGCGGCAGCCAGGGCTGAGTTACGTTGGAGCCTCCGTCTTGCGCGGGCGGCTGACGGGTGAGCAGTTGGAAGCCGCCGCCGATCTGGCCGAGCGCTTCGGCAGCGGGGGCCTGCGGACTACCGTCTCGCAGAATCTGATTTTTGTCGATATTCCCAACGGCAAGACCGCGGAGTTTGCCGGCGAGCTGGGCAAGATCGGCCTCCAGGTCGATGGATCGTCATTCTGGCGCGGCGCAATTGCCTGCACCGGCACGGAGTTCTGCAAGCTGGCCATCACCGAGACCAAGGGCTTTACCCGCTGGCTGGTGGACGAACTCGAAGAGCGGCTACCGGGCTTCGACCAGCAGCTCAAGCTCAACGTCACCGGCTGCCCCAACGGTTGCGGGCAGCACTGGGTGGCCGACATCGGCCTCGAAGGCAAGAAGATCAAGCACGAGGGCAAGCTCACCGATGCCTTCTACTTCTGCCTGGGCGGAGCGGTGGGCCAACATGCCGCGATCTCGCGGCCGGTCGGCTATCGCTGCCCCGCGCCGCTCATTCCCGACGCCATCGAGCGCCTTCTGCGCCGCTACCTGGCTGGCCGCCAGCCCGAGGAGAATCTGCGCGCCTGGTTCAGTCGCCATACAAACGACGAGCTTCGCGCCCATCTGGCCGGCGAAGCGCTGACCGCCGTGGAACGCGATGCGCCCGCAGGCCCGGTGCCGCACGGCGCGGCCGATTGAGGAAGAATCAATGAGCATGTTGCCCATTTTTCTGAAGCTCGACGGCCGCCGCTGCCTGCTGGTGGGCGCGGGAAAGGTGGCGCTGGACAAGATCGGCAGCCTGCTGAAAACGGGACTCCGGCTGCGCGTCGTCGCTCCGGAGGCGCTGCCTGAGATACGGCAACTGGCTCTTGAAGGCAAGCTCGAATGGGTACAGCGCGCGTTTGAACTCTCCGATCTGGACGGCAACCTGCTGGTCGTCGCGGCCACCGACTCGCCCGAAGTGAACGCGCTCGTGCATCGGGGATCGGTCGAGCGCGGGATTCTATCGAACAGCGTCGACGACATCCCCAACTGCGACTTCTTTTTTGGCTCGGTGGTAAGCCGCGGCGACCTACAGATCGCCATCTCGACTGGAGGGCAAAGTCCCGCCGTCGCGCAGCAGCTTCGCCGCGAGATCGACGAACAACTGCCTGCGGACTTTGGCACGTGGCTTGAGAGCCTGGGCCGGCTGCGCCGCGAGGTGCTCGAGACGCAACCCAGCGGCGAGGCGCGCCGATCCCTGCTGCATCTGCTGGCGCAGCGGCCGGTCTGCGAATCCGAATCCTGCCCGTCGCGGCAACTGGCCTTCGCGCCGCTTGAAGATGAGCACGGTGGGGACGAATGCGCAGTGTTCCACGACGAAGATTTCGCCGGCGTCGATCAAGAGTTAGCTGAGGGCCTCGATCTGTCTGGGCCGATCCCGGCGGAAGTTGAAGCCGGAGAAGGCGTTTTGGCGGAGACGGTCTATCTGGTGGGGGCAGGCCCCGGCGATCCCGACCTGCTGACCGTCAAGGCTCTGCGGCTGATCCAGACCGCCGACGTCATCCTCCACGACGACCTGGTCCCGCAGGCAATCCTGGACCTTGCCTCACCGTCCGCGGAGGTTCTGAATGTGGGCAAGCGCTGCGGCGTCAAGGCCATCACCCAGGACGAGATCAACTCCCGCATGATCGAGCACGCGCGCGCCTGCCGCAGCGTGGTTCGGCTCAAGGGCGGCGACCCGCTCATCTTCGGGCGCGCCGCCGAGGAGATTGCCGCTCTGATTGAAGCCGGTGTGCCTTTCGAGATCGTTCCCGGAGTTACCGCCGCCTGCGCCGCGGCCGCGGCCATCGGCTGCTCGCTCACGAGCCGGGACAGCGCGTCGAATGTGATCTTCTCCACGGGCCATCACGCTCAATCGCACAACAAGTCGCCGCTGCCTGCGCTGGAAGACGCAACCCGCGTGGTGTATATGCCGGGGCGCGACCTGCACCTGCTGGCTCAAGAATGGCTCAATCAGGGCCTCCCGCCGGAGTTCCCGTGCGTTGTGGTCTCACACGCCGCTCAGCCCGGCCAGCAGATCCGGCAGACCACCCTCGCCAAACTTGGCGATGCGGAACCGACTCTCGCTCCCAGTTTGGTAGTTGCAGGCTGGGCCGTCGGAGAGATTGCTGCCGCGCGCCAATTGGCTGAAAACGGCGTTCCAGCTACAGCCTGAAACTGAGACAAGTTCATCGTCATGGTCACGCTGGGATTGGTGTTTGGGGCGGATCGGTTCTTGCATTTGTAATCGAGGGCTCTGGAATGGGATGGGACCCCGGGGTCTCAAGAGCGAGACCGGAGGTGCCGGGCACGAAGGAATCCAGGCAAGGTCAAATTGAAATCCACCCAGAAGAGCGGGATTTGAAGGGCTGCGAATAGCAAGCAAGACAGGCGGTTCAGGAGAAAGTCGCGCCCAGACCATGGAGCCGCCTGGAAGCCGAGACCCAACTGCACAAGGAACAAGTTGAACAGGATGCTCGCAACCAGGGCGTAATGGACCCATCTACCCTTGCTGAGCATCAGGATCCCCGTGGTCATTTCAAAGGCGGCCAGCAGCAGCGCAAAGAAAGCGATGCGCGGCATGACAACAGTGCCCCATAGCTCTCGCGACACCGCGAACATGGGGGTTCTCCCCAATACCTCGTAGACACGGCCATTCGTCAGCCCACACCAGAGATGGATGAGGCTTCCGACGAAATACCACGGGGCGAAGAACATGCGCGCCGCATTCGACCAGACACCCGCCGAGACTCGCTTCGTGTGAGTTAGTTCCCGCATCGTGAATCCGCCGCTTTCCGTTGCTCGTAGTTGCTTCCGGATTCACCGCTTCGACAGCGATCGACCTTCAGTCACCGGCGCAAGCGCGCAGCCTCTGCCCGATCCGGAATAACCCGGCGCCCGCCGAGGCTGCGCCCTACTCAACGTCTAGAACCACTCCCCGTGATCACTTGAGGTCGAAGCGGTCCAAGTTCATGACCTTGCTCCACGCCGCCACGAAGTCCTGCACGAATTTCTCCTGCGAGTCGCCGCTGGCATAGACCTCCGCCAAGGCCCGGAGCTGAGAGTTCGAGCCGAAGACAAGATCGACTACGGTTCCCGTCCACTTGAGTTCGCCGGACGCCCGATCATGCCCCTCCAAAACACCTTCAGCCGTAGCGGACTTCTGCCACTTCGTGCTCATGTCGAGGAGGTTCACGAAGAAGTCATTGGTCAAGGTTCCGGGCCGCGTGGTGAACACGCCATTTTGGGAGTGCCCGAAGTTCGCGTTCAAGGCGCGCATGCCGCCGATCAGAACCGTCATTTCCGGAGCGGTGAGCGTCAGCAGGTTTGCCTTATCCACCAGCAGCTCGGCGGCCGATGACTCCAACCCCTTGCGGATGTAGTTGCGGAAGCCGTCCGCGGCCGGCTCGAGCACGGCAAAGGAGGCCACGTCGGTCTGCTCCTGGGTGGCATCCGCGCGCCCTGGCGCGAAGCCCACCGTCACGTCGTGGCCGGACTTCTTTGCAGCTTCTTCGACGCCTGCGCAGCCGCCCAGAACGATCAGGTCTGCCAGCGAGACCTTCTTCCCGCCCGATTGCGCGGCGTTGAAATCAGTCTGGATCGTCTCCAGGATGGCGAGCACCTTCGCCAGTCCGGGCGGCTGGTTGACCTCCCAGTCCTTTTGCGGCGCGAGGCGAATGCGCGCCCCGTTCGCGCCGCCGCGCTTGTCGGTACCGCGGAAGGTTGCCGCCGACGCCCAGGCCGTCGAGATCAGTTGGGGGATGGTAAGTCCCGATGCGAGGATCTTGGCCTTCAGGGCAGCAGTATCCTGGTCGTCGACCAATTCATGATCGACCGCGGGAATGGGGTCCTGCCAAATCAGCGGCTCCGCGGGAACGAGCGGGCCAAGATACCGCGAGATAGGCCCCATATCGCGGTGCGTCAGCTTGAACCAGGCCTTGGCAAAGGCGTCGGCCAACTCCTGCGGATTCTCGAGGAAGCGCCGGGAAATCTCCTCATAGACCGGGTCCATCCGCAGGGAGAGATCCGTCGTGAGCATGAATGGGGCGTGCCTCTTCTTGGGGTCGTGAGCATCCGGCACGGTACCTTGCGCGGATGCGTCCTTGGGCGTCCATTGTTGAGCGCCTGCGGGGCTCTTCGTGAGCTCCCATTCATAGGCGAAGAGGTTTTCGAGATAATTGTTGTCCCACTTCACCGGGTTCCTGGTCCATGCGCCCTCCAGCCCGCTGCTGATAGTATCGACGCCTTTGCCGCTGCCAAAGCTGTTCTTCCAGCCCAGGCCTTGCTCTTCGATTGGCGCGCCCTCCGGCTCACGGCCGACATACTTGTTCGGATCGGCAGCGCCATGAGCTTTTCCGAAGGTGTGTCCGCCGGCGATCAGGGCAACGGTCTCCTCGTCATTCATCGCCATGCGCGCGAAGGTCTCGCGGATATCGCGAGCCGCGGCAATCGGATCCGGGTTGCCATTCGGCCCTTCTGGATTCACATAGATCAGGCCCATCTGCACGGCGCCGAGAGGATTCTCGAGCTGCCGGTCGCCGCTATAGCGTTGATCCCCAAGCCACGCGCCCTCGGGTCCCCAATAAGTGTCTTCCTCCGGCTCCCAGATGTCCGGGCGTCCGCCGCCGAAGCCGAAGGTCTTCAATCCCATCGAATCGATGGCCACGTTACCGGCGAGAATCATCAGGTCGGCCCAGGAGATCTTCCGGCCGTACTTCTGCTTGATCGGCCAGAGCAACCGGCGGGCCTTGTCCAGGCTCACGTTGTCAGGCCAACTGTTCAGGGGAGCAAATCTTTGCGCTCCGCGGCCGCCGCCGCCACGGCCATCGGCGATGCGATAGGTGCCCGCGCTATGCCACGCCATGCGGACAAAGAACGGCCCGTAGTGGCCGTAGTCCGCCGGCCACCAATCCTGCGAGTCCGTCATCAGGGCGTGGAGATCCTTGATCACGGCATCCAAGTCGAGGCTCTTGAACTCCTCGGCGTAATTGAATGCCTCGCCCATGGGATTGGATAGGGGCGAGTGCTGGTGCAGTATCTTCAGATTCAGTTGATTGGGCCACCAATCTGCGTTCGTTGGGGTTCCAGCCGCTGCGTGTTTCACCGCGCCGCTCGAAAACGGGCATTTTGCTTCGTCTGACATGGTTTTCTCCTTGGCTGGCCTGCCAGTCGCGGTCAGGCGTTAAGGCATGTGCGTGCTCTTCGCGACTGTAGTTTGGATTGCGTAATCTTGGATGCTTCCGGGAGGCAAACGGTTCCTGTGCATTCCAAAAACTATCCTGCCCCGCCGGCAAATCGAGCGCGCGGAGTAGGCGAAGACAATGGCGCCAGCTTCGCCGCCCTTGCCGACGAGATCCGCGATTGCTTCACACAAGGTAATCCCTTTCCCGCGAGCGTGGATTTCGGCGACCTGGCGGGCGTCGCCGGCGAGATGGACGTTGGCTCTCAAAGAACCAATGTGCACCGAATCGACAGGACGCGCAAGATACCCAATGCGTGCAAAGAGAAACACCTGCACACAAAACTGCCTGGCCCGCTACCATTATTCAAGAAGTTGACGTACCATGCGAGCAAAGAAGACGGACAAGAAGATTGTCGAGGCATACATGCTTTCGGCTGCGCGGAAGGCTGGAGTGCCTGTTCCCGTTGGTGAGGTTGCTTGCGAAGAACCGGATTTTCGGTTTGCAACGGACGCCGGACCGCTCGGAATCGAGATGAGCGAGGTGTTGCGGCCCGCCACCAGCAACAACGGCATTGTGCCGGTTGCGCAGGAGGCCTTTCATGAGGAAATCATGGAGGCGGCGCAATCAGCCTATTATCGGAATTCCCAGGCCCGGCCAGTGAAAGTGCGCGTCTACTTCGCGGATGCCAGAGGAAAGAAGCAGGACAGAGATGCGATGGCACGGGCGCTCGCCGATCTAGTTGCAGGGAATTCCCATCGGGCGAATCCGTTCGTCTCCCTTAAAGAGCGGGGCGAACTGCCTGATGGGTTCTTCTGGGTCGGAATCGATTCTCAATTAGCGGGGGATTGGTGGAACGGCGAAGCTGGTGGCTATAACGTTTTGACCGACACTCGCAGCCAACTAGCCGAACGAATCAGTTCCAAGGACAAGCTGGTACCAACCTATCGGGCGAACTTGGGAGACAATGCACGCGTTTGGCTACTGCTTTACAGCGGCATCACGGCCGCACGCAGCATGCTGATTCCGGCTTGCGCACAAGGTTGGAGATTCCCATTCTCCCTTGATCGCGTGTTTTGGTTTGCATCGTTGGAAAATGAGTTCGTGGAGATTCAGCGAAAACTGTGAAACTGTAGAAGATTCACCCACCCAGACGGCCCAGCGCCTCCGCCGAGCGCAGTTTGCGCTCCAGATGGCGCTCAAGGGCCTGCACGGTGAAGCGGCGCAGATCCTGCCCGCGGCGCCGCGGCCATGCCTCCGCGGCAAAGGCCGCCGCAGGCGCGCGGAGCATCCGCTGCGCCAGTTGCCAGGAGTCGGCCGAGAGCGGGCTCGTGTTGCCGCCGCGATGCGCCGCGCAGAAGAGGCCGTCGCCGAGCGCATTGAAGCTGGTTTCGCCGGCCAGAAGGGCCTCGCCGCAGGCCGTGCAATGGGCGATATCGGGCAACAGGCCCATCAGCCGCGTAATCCACAGAGAGAAATAGGTCAGCGGCATCCACGGCTGCTCGACGGTGGTTTGCTCCAGAACGGCGAGCAGCAGGCGGAAGACCGTCTCCTGGGGATCGTGGTCGGGCAGCGCCTCGTCCAGGACCTCGGCAAAGAAGCTGAGAACCGTCATGCGGGCATGGTCGACGGGGGCCGAGAGCGGTGAGCGGACGATCTCAAGTTGATCCAGCCGAACGAGTTCCTGGCGGGGCCGCTCGGCAAACCAGGCACGCGCCACGGTCATCGGCTCCAGCGCGCCGCCAAAGCGTTTGCGGCTCCGCAGCGCCGACTTGGCCACGCCCCGCACCTTGCCGAAATCGCGCGTGAAGAAGCTCACGATCAGGTCGGCCTCATGCACCGGCCAGGCGCGCAAAACCACGGCTTCCGAGCTGAGCACGCCCATCTGCCTATTATCTTCGCACTGCGGCCGTGACTTCCGGAAGGAGGTTCCCGTTGTATTCCTTACAGCCCAGTAAGGAATCTTACAAGAAGTAAGGCATGATTAGTCCTGAAAGGAATTCCCATGCCGACAGCGACCATGACCTCCAAAGGCCAGATTACGATTCCCATCAAGGTTCGGAAGGCTCTTGGCTTGAAGCCGGGAGTCCGGATCGACTTCCATGAGGTCGAAGAGGGCGAGTACGCCTTCCGGCCCAAGACCGGCTCGATCATGGAGATGGAGGGCTGTCTGCCGAAGCTCGACCACATACTTACGATTGAGGAAATGAACGGGGCGATTCTCGATCGCGCCGCGATACTCGATGCCGCCACGCGCAGTGACGCTTACGGGAAATTCTCGGATGGAGGGGCAGCGTGACGGGGCTCGACACAAACATATTGGTCCGCTTCTTTGCCAAAGACGATCCGTTACAGACTCCAAAAGCCAGAGCAGTGTTGAGTTCACTGACAACAGCCGAGCCGGGATGGGTTGGAGTGGCGACGATTCTCGAGCTGGTATGGGTTATGACAAGCACACTCGGGGTTGGCCGCGATGCAGTTGCACGGATACTTGCGGAGTTGCTGACGCGAGAGACTATTGTGTTGGAACGGGCCGAGACCATCGAAAAGGCCTTGCAGCAATACCGGAGGGGCCGGACGGATTTTGCCGATTGCCTCATCGCCGCCTCGGCGAAGGCTGCCGGATGCAGCCGAACCGTCACCTTCGACCGGTTTGCCGCGCGCGATGCGGGAATGGAACCGATCGCATAGGCCCTCGCGCCCATCCGTCCGTTATCTCCCTGTTGAAAAAAATGCCCGGCCGCAGGTTAGAATAGATGCAGAGGTATCAAATGCCCACAGCAGTTGTCACCTTCAATGGCCGCATCACCCTTCCTTCCCACATCCGCAAACAGCTCGGCCTCAAGACGGGCGACAGTGTCGATTTTGTAGAAATTGAAAAAGGCCGGTTTGCGATCGCGCAGGGAAATGGAACGCGCTCCGAATCGGCGGAGGATTCCAGAGGATGGATCTCCAATCTGGGCTTCGCCGCCACCGCCGATGCTATGGAAGAAGCCGCGCAATAGGCTGCTGAGCCGAACCGCCTGACGCTGGGCGCACAATCCATTGGTCCCCCGCAGCGCTGAGAAGGCAACGCGCATTCCTCCGCGCGGCATGCGCGCCGCGAATAAGCAAAATAGTGAAAAGAACCGGAAGCCGCTAGGTCTCTGACCGCGTGATCTCGTACATGGCGATTGAGTCCCGCGGCTTCGCACCCTAGGCGCAAAAACAGAGGCGCGCTGCCCAGAGGGCGCCCAGGCGGGGCACCCAATCCTTGTGCAACAATGAGCGGTCGGAGACCTATCGTCCGAAGCGCGCCGCGTTCTTCTCGGTAAAGCTGGCCCACTTCTCCGGCAGGTCGTCTTGCGCAAAGATGGCCGAGACCGGGCAGGCCGGGACGCATGCGCCGCAGTCGATGCACTCGACCGGGTCAATGAACAACTGGTCGGCCTCTGCGTGGCCGTCTTCGTCCTTCTTGGGGTGGATGCAATCGACAGGACAGGCGTCTACACAGGCGGTGTCCTTGGTGCCGATACAGGGTTCTGCAATGACGTATGCCATCTCTGGTTTCTCCGGGGAACTGGACTTCTCGAAGCCGATAGTAGCACAGGACCCCAAGGGCCGGCTCGCGCCCAGGCAACTGCGTTTTGCGATGCGGGAACTGGTAGAACGATTTCCGCGATCGCCTGTCCCGAGGCGCACCGGGTCCGCAGAGATGCCTATTCAGACGCCGCATCATGGGCCGCCCGCGCCGCCCTGCGCTCGGCAAACTCCCGCGGAGTGGGAATGGGGGTCAGCCCGCGCCCGGCAAACATTTGGCCGAAGAGGCCCAGCAGCTCCGCATGGATCAGCGCGTTCGAGGCTAGAATCTCGCGGCTGTCCAACTTGTATTTGTCGCCGGAGAAGTCCGTCACGCACCCCCCGGCCTCCTCGACCAGCAGAATCCCGGCCGCAGTATCCCAAGGGTTGAGGTTGAACTCCCAGAAGGCGTCCAGGCGCCCGGCTGCGACGTATGCCAGATCCAGAGCCGCCGAGCCGGCCCGCCGCACGCCATGCGAGCGCAGCGTGAACTCGTGGTAGAAGTGGATATTCGGACTCAAGTGCCGCTTGTGGCTGGGAAATCCTGTAGCCACGAGCGCCTCGGCCAGCTCGGGCGCGCGCGAGACCCGCATCGGGCTGCCGTTCAACCGCGCGCCCCGTCCGCGTTCGGCCGTAAACAGCTCATCGCGGATGGGGTCGTAGATGACCGCGGCGACCAGCGTTCCGTCGTGGCCGGATGCATCTATAGGCGATTTCCGCTCCAGGCCCAGCGAAACGCAGAACTGCGGGAAGCCGTGGGCAAAGTTCGTGGTCCCATCCAGCGGATCCACATACCAGCGAAACTCGCCCCCCAGCCGCTCCCGCGTGCCCTCTTCGCCGTAGATTCCATGCTCAGGAAATGCCTCGCCCAGCAGCTTCCGGATCAGCTTCTCGACCGCGCGGTCGGCCACCGTCACCAGGTCCACATCGCCCTTGTACTCGGTCTCGACCCCGGCAGCCAGAAACTCGCGCAGCCGCGCGCCCGCCTCCTCGGCGATGGCCGAGGCCTTGGGAACCCAGGCAAGCTCCGGCTCAGCCGCGCCGCTCAAGAGGCAGCCCCGGTTGAAGGCGCGCCATTCGCAGCCGGTTGCGAAGCGCTCGCGGGCCTTGGCGAACGGCTCCGGCCAGCTTCGGAGATGGTCCGAATCTGATGCTTGTAGATGAAGAGGTTGGGTTTCCCTTCGCGGGTCAGTCGCAGCATCGAGTCGTCGAAGTACTCGATCCATCCGCGCACCGTCTCCCCGTCGCGCAGCTTGATTTGGACGACAATCTGGCGTTCGCTGAGCGAGCGCAGGTAGAGCGCCTCCTGGCCGGTTTCGCCCGGCGGTGGCGTCTTGGAACGGCGGCGTTGGGATAATGGCGAGGTCATGATGACATTTTAGTCTCCGGACGGCTTCGCCAGGCCTGCGAAGGATAAAACTCTGGGTGCCCGCCGTGGACGAGCCAGCGGTGGCCAGGACCACCCTCCGATCCGAGCGTACGCCGGTGCTTTTGTTTACCGGATGCGAGTAGCGGCGCTGGATCGGCACGTTTCCCAGCATCGCCTCCTGCGTACCAGGCAAGCCGCGGAATACCTCCGCATGAGCGAATGGAATCTGCGCCGGTCAATTCAGGACGGATTCCTTCCCTGCCTGCACGGCGGCGAGGGCGCGCCAATTCTGCTCGAAATCGGAGACGTTGACGAATACATTGAGCAAAACAAGCAGCGCGATACCATCGGCGATCTTGGATTGCGTCCAATGTCTTTTCCGCCAATGGCCCTTCCACGCGGAACCGGAAGCCTGTATCGGCGGAAACGGAAGAGCGCTTCGCGAATCCACACAGACGACCGATTGGAGCCGCGCAACTCGCATCCTTGCGTAACGTCTGGCGGAAATCGGCACTGGCGCTTTCATGGGGCCGCGCTCGGGACGAATTCCGGTCGCGGAACTGGCCGAGGAGTTCCTGCGGGATCACCGAATCAACGGGCGCAAGTCCATCGCCAACCGGGAAATGGCTGTGCTCAAGCGGATGTTCCGGCTCGGCATGCACGCTACGCCGCCCGAAGCTCTACGCCCGCCTGATTCGCCAGAGATCGCGGAAGTCAACGCCCGCAGGGGGTTCCTCGAAGACGCCCAGTATTCCGAGCTCTTTGAGGCGAGTCCTGAACTCCGGTCCCGCGCCCTGGTTGAAATGGGCCGCGCCCATGGTTAACGTATCGGCGAGTTGCTCGGACTGCGCGCCGGCCAAATAGATCTCGAAGCTCGCACCATTCGTCTCGAACCCGGCCCTACAAGGAACCGCAAAGGCCGCCGGTGTTCCCAGCCTGCTCTTCCACGACCTGCGTCGCGCGGGAATCGCCGATGGTGTCATTTTGAAGATTGGCGGATGGCGCACGTGCAGCGTCTTTGAACACGATTCCATCGTCTCGAAAGCGGATATTGCCGATGCGCTGAAAAAACTAGAAGCAAGCTAACACTCCTTCGCATGCTCGAAATCTTCAAGTCTGCGCGGTTCGATCTCTGCTTCGAAGTCAAAGCCAAGCCTTGCTTGGAACTCCTCTTCATCCTCCGGATTCGCATCTACAATCTCGACCTGCTTCTTTTGGTCGCTTCTCTCCGTCCTGCAGTGCATGCCTGTCAGAAGAATCCTCAAGCCAGTCGAGGCTTCCATCGACAAGAAGGGCGGCGAACCGGATAATTGGCCGCCCTCGAAGTATCGAGACAATCGTCGTTGTTTACTGCTGTAGAATCACCACGCTCGGCCCCGAGTCGGCGTTGACGATGCAGGCGTCCTTGATGGAACTGATGACGATGCAGCTTATTCCCTTGCTGCCGCTTCCTATCAGGAATGAGCCTGAGCCGGCGGCGGTGGTATCCCAACTGTAGGTCGTGCTCGTGGATTGATCGTAGGAGAAGTCTCCGGCGCCAGCGGTGGTAATGCCGCCGGTGATATTCCCGCTGTTGCTCAGGGCGATTTCTCCTACATTACCGTTTGACGCCGGTTCCGGCCGCGGCAACTGGCCAAACAGGTAGTTGCCGGCCACAGCCGCGCCGGTAAAGGTTCCAGACTGCGGCTCCGTCCAGCCGGTCGCCAGGTAGCCTTGGCTGGCGTTGAAATCCAGTTGGAAGGCGCTGCCTGTGTTGAAGTAATACGCGATCATCGTATCGGTGCTGCCAGACACTGTGATCGTGGCTCGGCCAGGATTGCTCGTGTCGAAGGTGGTGGTGGACGTGGAGCCGATGCCCTGGCCAGCCCGATAGGTTCCATTTTCGTCCTGATACATCTGGTTGACCGTGCTTCCGCCGGATCCGTTGACGGTCGCCACCACGACCATGGAGTCGTAGCCCGTGACGCTGTTACTGCTGCTCGGGTATTCGTACCCTTGTTCATAGGTAACGAACGAGCCGGTGATGCCCGTCCCGGAGTACGGTGCGTTCAGTTGCGTGCGCATGTCGCCTGCCTGCAGGCCTTCTTGAGCGTCGGTCTCAAGAAGGAACATGCG
This sequence comes from uncultured Acidobacteriaceae bacterium, assembly GCA_963799145.1. Taxonomy (GTDB): domain Bacteria; phylum Acidobacteriota; class Terriglobia; order Terriglobales; family Acidobacteriaceae; genus Telmatobacter. The sequence goes on from CAWCWQ010000169.1 coordinate 20,307, forward strand.
ATTGGCGTCGATGACGTAGCCGGCAAAGTTCGCTGTGCTCGGTCCGCTGGTCGCATTGATATTCAGCGTGAGCGTGAAGCGTCCCGCCGAACCATTCGGCGCCGTGTAGCTGCCGCCGGTTATGCTTCCGCTGTTGATGGTGGAATTACTGGCCTTCGTTCCGTCTGCGTAACCGGCGGTGACGCTCCCGCCGGGCGCGCCTCCGGTTCCGCCGGTTGCACCTGAATTGCCGGTGCTGAAGCGGCCAACGGTTGCCTTTGGCACGCCGGGGTTGCTGTTGTTTTCGCCCTGGATGCCGAAGGCGAAGCTGTTGTTGCTAATAACGCTGGCGGCAAAGGCGCTGGTTGCGGCCAGGTAGCAATCGACTGTCCCGTGCTTGCCGGAGGGCGACGATCCCAAATCGTCGGTCTCGACCATGCGGAACTGCCGCGCCGGTGAAACGGCATTGGTGAGAGCGATCGAGTACTGGTTTGTTCCGGAACCTGTACCGCCGGAGGTGAGAACCCAGTTTGAAGTGGCAACGCCGTTGTTATCGGCGCCTATGCTGTAGTTGCCGGTGAGGGTGCCCGCCACTGTTGTCGTGTTGTCGCGGCTATTGGAGTCGAAGCTGCCGCTCTTGAAGCTGCCGTTGCCGTCGGCCACGAAACTCAACAGAGTCGCAACGCGCGAGCCATCGCTGTCGTTGAAGCCGTCGAACTTGCAGGCGTAGGTTCCATTGAGGTTGCCGTTGTTCAGGCCGCTGGGTCCGGAGACCACGTTGATGGAATAGCCGACCGGGCCTGCGGTATTGCTCTGGCTGTCGGTCACGGATACGCTGAGCGGGATGGTCACCACAGCCGTGGGCGTTCCGCTCACGGTCAGGGTGTTGCCATTGCTGGAGACGCTCAGGCCGTCTGTCAGGCTGAGGGTAGAGGGGCTGGCGGGAACCGTGCTGGCGTTCACAGTGAAGACATAGCCGCTGCCGCTGCCGCCAGAGGCGTTGACGGACTGCGCATAGGGCGCGCCAACCAGCGCCGATCCCGGAGTACCCGGCGCGGGCAGCGAGAGAGTCGCTTCGGGCGTCTTGAAGGCGACCTGTGTAATGGCTTCATTGCCGTATGCGTCCGTGACCTGAATCTGCCATTGATAGGTCGAGTTGCTATTCAGGCTGGACACAGACGGCGTGCTTCCGCCTCCGGTCGGATCGACGCCCCACGCGATGGACGGCGTTATGGAGCTGGAAAAGCCGTTCGAATTGGAGTTGTTGCCCGGGATCTGCCAGATCGTGCTGTAGTTCGAGTCCTCCAACTGGAACTGGTAGGTGTAGTTGCCGGCGTTGGCTGGGTAGCTCCAGGTAAACGTCGGCGTCGTGCTCACGCTGCTCGTGTTCCAGGTGGGCGACAGGTTGGTGGCGAATGCGCTAAGCAGTGCGTTTGGCGATGCGGTCAGCGTTCCCGGCGTTGAGTCGCTGTAAGTGACATGAAAGGTAAAGACGTCGCTGAGGCTGGGCGCTGAGCCGTTGGTGCCGGGCCAATAGTCGAACTCGTAGTCGTTGCCGTTGAAGGCTCCCGTGGCAATGTCCGTGGGGACGACCACATAACTGGGTCCCGAGTAGAGCTGTACGGCCGCCGGCAGTTTGTAGAGGGCATCGATCCGCAGATCGACGCCGTAACCGGTGCTGGTAGCGCCGAGCAGGCTCGTCTGCTGACTGCTCTGCGTCCTCACGGAGGCCAGGGCGTAGGCGCCGGACAGGGTAAGGTTTTGGGTGAGCGTGGAGGGAACGGACGGGTTGATGGCGACCGCGCTCATGTTGTTCTCGTTGGTGTTGGAGATGTCTCCCGGGCCGAAGAGGCCGTTGCCGGATTGATCGACGAGCCCAAAGAAGTAGTAACTGGAGCCGGTGGGCACCTGAACCGAGTATGCGTTCGGCGTTGTGTTCGACGGGCTGGCAATCGCCGTGGCGTAGATATTGCCCGTGTTCTGGTCGTAGAAGCCTGTATACAGTATCCCGGTTGGAGCGATGGAAGAGGGGAGGGTGACGGTGCCGGAGACAGTGTTACCGCCAGTGGGCGCACCGATGGTGACGGCGCTAGAGGTAGTGGACCAATTGCTGGTTGAACTCCCAGCCACGCCCTGAACGCGGAAGTAGTAGGGACCGCCATTCGAGATGCCGGTCACAATCCAGGGGTTCTTTCCGCCATTCGCCGCGAAGCTCTTGCTTCCGCCCGTCCCGTTGAACGAAGAACTAGTGTTCCATTGGACGGTGTAGGAGGCCGGCGTCTCCACTCCGTTGCTGTTCTGGAGTGGTCCATTGAGCGTGACAAATGCGCCTCCGCCGATTGGGCTGATTCCGCCGATGGTGGGCGCCGCACTCAGAGTCACCGCCCCCGGATCGCCCAGCGCGACCGCGACGCCGGTGACGTTCCCGGTCGAGACCGTCACGTTCACGTTGGGGAGGAGGTTCGTCGATGGGTCGGACGCGTTCTCGACTCCATAGCCCAGGCCATCCATCCAGGCCTGCAAGGTGTAGGTGCCGGCCGGCACGCCGTTGATGGTAAAAGCTCCCTTCGTGGCGATGGCCGCGCCCTGGCCGCTACAGCCGCCGCAGTTGCTGGCGTTCAGCTTCAGATATATCCATCCGGTCTTTGAACCGCTGTAACTCACCGTGCCGGAGACCGAGTAGGCCGCGCTTGGGTTGACGATGCTGAACGTATAGGACTGGCTGGCGGTGTCGGTGGCGCTGTCGGTCGCCGCAACGTTAAGCGTGACCGAGGCCGGCGTGGTGGGATTCCCGCCGATGCTCAGCGTGTTGCCCCCCGTGCTGGAGGCTGACAGCCCGTCGGAGTTTGGGATCGCAGTCAGAGCGCCGGTGGTGGGAATCTGAGTGCCGTTCACCGTAAAGACATAACCTGACCCGCTGCCGCCGGAGGCGTTGATAAACCCGGTGTAGGGCTGGTTGATAGTGCCTGACTGCAAGGGATTGGTGCTGGGTAATGGCAGCGCAAGCGGCGTGGGCGGAGTGACGGCAATGGTGTATGTGGACGGCCCGGCGGTATCGTTCGCGCTGTCCTTCACAGTGACGTTGGTCAACGTCACTGTGCCCGCCGTAGCCGGAGTTCCGCCGATCGACAACGTATTGCCGCCGGTGTTCGATACGGTTATGCCGTCCGAGATGGCGACGGCAGACCCGCTGGTGGGAACCTGTGTGCCGTTCACGGTAAAGACGTAGCCGGAGCCGCTGCCGCCAGAGGCGTTGATCGCCCCGCTATAGGCCTGGTTGGTAGTTGCCCCAGGCAGAGCGCCGGAGGCAGGCAGCGCCAGCGGCGAAGGCGGATTGACGGAGATCGTGTATTGGATCGGCCCAGTGGACTTGGTCGTTGCGGTGTCAGTCACGGTGACGTTGAGCGTGATGGTTTGTGTCGTGGAGGGCGCCGTTCCGTTGATCGTCAGCGGGTTGCCGGTAGGGTTGAAGCCCAGGCCCGCGGGCAGTCCGGTAACGCTCCAGGAATAGCTGCCGCTGCCGCCTGTCGCGCTGACGGCCGCACTGTACGATTGGCTGATCGTTGCTGACGCCAGGGCGCCGGCCGCGGGCAGCGCCAGCGGCGCATACACCGGAATGGAGAATGACTGCGTCGCCGTGTGGCTGGCCGAATCGGTCACCTGCGCGGTGAAGCTCGCGGTTCCAGTCGTGCTGGGCGTGCCGGAGAGCAAGCCCGTGCCGGACAAGGTCAGGATAAATGTGGACAGGTTGCTCGATCCCGTGGTCGTCCAGGCATAGCCGGTTCCGGTGCCGCCAGCCGCCGCCAACTGCTGCGAGTAGAGCGTCCCCGCATAGGCCACGGGCAGAGTCGTCGTGGTGACGGTCAGCGCATTGCTGACCGTAACCGTAAAGGTGACGTTTGCCGTGTGGCTGGCCGAATCCGTCACGGTGGCGGTGAAGGTAGCGGATCCGTTCTGGGTAGGCGCGCCGGATACCACTCCGGCAGGGGAAAGCCCCAGGGCGAGGGACGCAAGGCTGGCGGTTCCCGCGGAGTTGGTTGCCCAGCCATAGCCACCAGAACCGCCCGTTACCGCCAGCGTCTGCGAATAGGCCGTTCCCACAACGCCGCCGGGAAGCGTGGCGCTGGTCGAGATGGTCAGCGAGGCCTCAATGGCCAGCGAAAGGGTGGTAGCGGCGGTGTTTCCGACTGAATCGGTCACCGTTACCACCACGTTCGACACAACGCTTGTAGTCCCCGAGTTGGTTGGATTTCCGGTGATCGCGCCACCACTGGAGAGTGTCAACCCTGCCGGCAGCGTTGAGCCGCTGGCCGCCGCCCAACTCCAAACGTAGCCCGCGCCCGAGCCGCCGGTCGCGGTCAAGGTCGTCGGCGTATAGGCCATCCCGGGATAGCCGGCCGGCAGCGCGATCGAGTTGATGCTTACCGCTGCCGCGACGGTCATGGAGAATGTCGCGCTGGCGGTGTTTCCAACCGAATCGGCCACCGTCAGGCTGAAGCTTGGAGCGCCCATCGCCGTGGGCTTGCCGCTCAGCACGCCCGCCGCCGAAAGGCTCAGGCCTGCAGGCAGGTTTGAGCCGCTTGACACCGTCCAGCTATAGCCGGTGCCCGAGCCGCCCATTGCAGCAAGCAACTGCGAATAGTTCGATCCCACGTAGCCCGTCGGTAGCGTCGTCCCCGTGGTTACGCTCACCGCGGGATTGATAGTGATGGCAAACGTCCCGTTGGCGGTGTTCGAGGCCGAGTCGGTCACCGTCACCGTGAAGCTGGTGGGACCTCCCGCGGTCGTCGGCTTGCCGGTGATCGCTCCGCCGGAGGAGAGTGTCAATCCCGCCGGAGGATTCGTGCCATTGGCCAGCGCAAAGCTGTAGCCCGAGCCCGAGCCGCCCGCCGCCATCAGCGTCTGCGAGTAGTTCGATCCCGCATAGCCTGTTGCCAGCGTGCTCTGGTTGGTGATGGCGAGCGCGGCGCTGATGGTGAAGGTGAAGGTAGCGCTGGCCGTGTTCTGGGCCGAATCCGTCACCGTAACGCCGAAGCTCGGCGTGCCTGCTGCGGTGGGCTTGCCGCTCAGCACGCCCGCCGTGGAGAGGCTTAGCCCTGCCGGTAGCGTCGAGCCGCTGGCTACCGCCCAGCTGTACCCCGCGCCCGAACCGCCCGTTGCCGCCAGCGCCTGCGAGTAGTTCGCTCCAACGTAGGCCGTCGGCAGCGTCGCGCCGGTGACGATGCTCACCCCCGCCTTGATGGTAATGGTGAGCGTCGCGCTGGCCGTGTTCTGGGCCGAATCCGTCACCGTGACTGCGAAACTTGGCGAGCCTGCCGCCGTGGGGCTGCCACTAACGACTCCCGCCGCCGAAAGGCTCAACCCGGCAGGCAGGGTCGAGCCGCTGGCTATCGCCCAGCTATATCCTGTGCCCGAGCCGCCCGTTGCCGCCAGCGTCTGCGAATAACTCGATCCCACGTAGCCTGTGGGCAGCGTCGTCCCGGTGGTTACGCTCACTGCCGGATTGACGGTGATAGAAAAGCTCCCTGAACCGATGTTCGAGGCCGAATCGGTAACCGTCACCGTGAAGTTTGCCGTGCCCTGAGCCGTGGGTTTGCCCGTTATCGCGCCAGCCGCGGAAAGGCTCAATCCCGCCGGTAGCGAGGAGCCGCTGGCCAGCACAAAGCTGTAGCCCGCGCCCGAGCCGCCCGTAGCGGCCAATATTGTCTGCGTGTAGGGCGATCCAGCGTAGCCTGTGGGCAGCGTGGCCGCCGTGACCTTCAGGGCAGGGTAGCTGACCACAATCGTGTAAGCCTGGGTGTTCGAGTCCCCGAAGGCGTCGGCTGCCTTGATCGTGAAGTTGTAGGTGCCCACAGCGGTCGGCGTTCCACCGATCTGGCCATTGCTCGTCGACATCAGAATCAAACCAGGGGGGAGGCCGCTGGACACGCTGTAGGTCAATGCGCCCGCGCCGCCGGTGGCAGTCGCAAAGCCCACATAGGGAGCGGAGGATTCATAGGTCGCAGTGGCCGGCATAGTGCCGGTAAAGGCGATCGCCGGAGCCGCATTGATGGTCAGGCCCAGCGCTGGGCTGGTCGCGCTCAGCGCCGTCGCCGTGCCGGAATCGGTCACCTTGAAGGTCAGGCTGGTCGTCCCAGCGCAGGAGGCCGTGGGCGTTCCCGAGATCACGCCGGCCGAACTCATCGTCAGGCAAGCAGGCAGTGTGCCGCTCGTCAGGGTCCAAGCATAGGGAGGAATGCCTCCGGAAGCCGCCATTGTCTGCGTGTAGGGCATTCCCACCGCTCCCGCCGCCAGCGCACCGGTCGTGATAGCCGGCGCCGCCGGCACTGTGATCGTCGCGGTTCCGGACTTGGTCGTATCAGCCACGGAAGTGGCCGTCACCGTCACGGTCAGCGCCGAATTGGAGGCGGCGGGCGCGGTGTAGGTCGCTCCGGTCGTCGTCTGATTCGACAGTGTTCCACCGCCGCTGACAGTCCAGGCAACGCCTTTGCTGTTGCTGTCGTTCGTCAGCGTCGCGGTAAGTGTAATCGAATCAGTAGCGTCCACGGTCGCCGTCGAAGCCGCCACCGCAACGCTCACCGGGCTGGAACTGCCGCCGCAACCCGAAAGGCTGAAAACCGCAATCATTGTGACAAAAAACAGGCAAACAGCCGCACTGGTCTTGAGACCAGAGAACGCAAGACTCTTCCGGAACATGGGCCTCTCCCGACTTTTCATGGAAATACGGCCATGAATGTAGGCCTTGCACAAGAGAAAAGTCAATCAATTTCCCTAACATGAAGAGATTGTCATTTTTCGTGATCCCACTATGGGCTGAACTCCGTTCGCCGCAGCCCGACACGCTCGCCTTGGATGGGAGGAGTTTTTCGGGTTAAGCACAGTTTGTTTACAGCCGAGAGCCGATCTCTAATCGAGGGAATGGTGTAAGTGAATGAATCTATGGGCGCCCGGAGGGGGAATTGAACCCCCATGGGATTGCTCCCCGCGGATTCTATTGATCCGGCCCTGAAGAGTGGAACCTATGCTGCATAGGCGGCATCCTTTTGGCCGAAGTAGCTTTCTACCCTGCCGGGCAGTTTCTGGATGCTGCGCAGGGCGCCTATGGCGGCGCGGGTCAGGGCGGTCTTGTTCCTTGGCGGAGCAGCTTTGGTCACATGCTGCTTCAGGCCGGCGCTAAGTAACTCATCCGGGTTCAGTTCCGGCGAGTAACTGGGCAAGTAGAAGACCTGGATCTTCTCTTCGTTTTCCGCAAGCCATTTCTTCACCGCCTTCGAATGATGCACCCGCGGGTTGTCCAGGATCGGGAAAACTCTCTTTTTGCGTCCATGCACAAGCCGCCTCATGAAGCCAATCATGATCTTCGTGTTCAGCGCGCCCGAGAAGACGTTCCAACGCATCTGGCCCTTGTTGGTCACCGTCGAAACCACGCTCAGCTTTGACCGATTGGCGTTGGCGAGTACGACCGGAGTCTTTCCCTTGGGCGCGTAACCGCGGCCACGCACGTCATCCGAACGCAGGCCTGTCTCGTCGCCCCACTGAATCTCCGCGCCTTCTTGCTTGGCCTGCGCAGCGATCTTCGGATACTCCTCGTTCACCCATTTACCAACCGCCTCGGGCGACTGCTCGTAGGCCTTCTTCAGCGGCCGTTGCGGCGTGAATCCCCAACGCTTCAGATACTTGCCCATGTTGCGCACCGTCAGACGAACACCGTAGACGGCCTCGATCGGCTCGCTGACCGCCTGGCGCGTCCACGGCGCATAAGTCAGCTTCAATTGATCCGGCGTGCGGTCCTGAATCAGTTGCTGAATCCTCTTCTCTTGGCCGGCGGCTAACTGTCGGCCCGAACCCGATGGCCGGCCGACAATCGGAACCGCCACGGCCTTCCAGCCGCCGCGCTCGTAGGCCTGCATGGCGCGGATGACCGCCGATCGACCTAACTCGCACTGCGCCACAGTCTCGGCGATCGTGGCGCCGCTCAAGCGCAACTTAACGGCGCGACGGCGGCGCTCATTCAACACAACCCGCGGAAGCTTATGTGCCTCGGTTTTCCCCATGCTTGCGAGACGGTCCAGTCGAACTAAGTGTCTCACTCATTCGGGCCGGAGCAGCAGTGTGCCTCGACTATTGAATTGCTCACTGCGTTTAGAACTCTCACTTTGTGTGAGCGCTCTATGCCAGGGCCTCCTGCCTGCCTGCTATCGACGCGGGCCGCCACGGCTCCTGGAACAAGGGCCGAGGGTTGTAGTTCTTGGTCAGCAGCAACTGAAGATCGCCGATGTGACGTTCGAGAAATGCGCCTTCGCAGAAGGCCAGGTAGTAGTCCCACATCCTGATGAATCGATCATCGAACCCCAGGTCCTTGACCTCTGCGATGCGGCCGAGGAAGCGATTGCGCCACGCGGCCAGCGTGCGCGCGTAATGCGCCCCCATGTCTTCTGCGTGAAACAGCGAGAGCCGGGTTGCGCGCGCGAGCGAATCGAGAACCCCCCGCAGCGAAGCCAGTTGAGCGCCGGGGAAGATGTACTTTTGTATCCAGTCGCTATGCTTCACGTATTGCGGGAACCGTTGCTCGTTCATGGTGATTGTCTGAAGCAGCATGGAGCCGTCCGGCTTCAGCAGCCGGTCGCAGGCGCGGAAGAACTCGTCATAATGGTTGAAACCCACGGCCTCGAACATCTCGATGCTTGCGATCTTGTCGAAACTTCCACTCAACTCACGGTAATCCTTCAGCAGGAGTTCAATTGGTTGGCCCGTGTTCACGCAACCGAAGAGCGCGCGCGCATATTGATACTGCTGTTGACTAATCGTCGCCGTCGTAACCCGGCAGCCATGATTTCGTGCGGCATGAAGGGCGAAGGCGCCCCACCCTGTTCCGATCTCCAGCACACGATCTCCCGGTTGCAGGTCCAGCTTCCGGCAGATGCGATCCAACTTCTGAAACTGGGCAGTTTCGAGAGAGTCCTTAGCGGTTTCATACCAGGCGCAGGAGTAGACCATGCATTGATCCAGGAAGAGCCGAAAAAAATCATTGCTCAGATCGTAATGCGCATGAATATTGCGCCGGCTGCCCTTTATTGTGTTCGTTCTCAGGCGGTGGCGGAGGCTGTCAGCGATTCGGCTGAGCGATGAGAAGAACGAGTTCGACTTCTCCAGTTGCGCCAGGTTCCGCACCGCCAGCCGCATGAGCGAGACTAGGTCGGGCGTGGACCAGTCCCCATCCATGTACGCTTCGCCGATCGCTGTGTCGCCACCCAACAGAGCACGCGCGAAGAACCGCTCTCGATGCACCACGAGTTGCGCGCTGAGTTCTGACTGCGCGTCTCCAAAGGTGAGCGCCCGATCAGGCAGGAGCAGTTCGAGCGAGCCCCCTTGAAGCCCTTCGAGCATGGACAGAAATAGATTGTTTGCGATCGGCGTGAAGATAGCCTTCATTGTTTCAGACCTCATTGGGAAGGTTGCGCGGGTGCGTGAATACCGGTACTTTCTTGAGATAGAGCCGCAAGGCTTCCCAGTGAATTGCGCAGATCACCTTGGCCGTCATCCACGGATGAGAGAGAAGCGCGCGGTGCAGTGAGCGCGCGCTCCACGGCTTGCGCTCCAGCTTCAGCGTTGCATCGAAGAACGGCTTGCCATCTTCGATTGTGTCCATGTGAACAACAAGCTTGTCGTCGGGCGGAGTGAATGTGAATGTGTAGTCCAGCTTCATGCTCATGAATGGCGATACATGCATGGCCTTGGCGGTGCGATAACGTCTTGCGTTGGGCGACAGCAATTCGCTGTCTTGCGAAAGCCAGTAATTGTGGCTCTCGCCGAAGGTGCTGTTCACCTCGGCAAGAACAAGCTGGAGCCGCTCCTGTGCGTTATGGCAATAGAAAAAGGAGACCGGGTTGAAGTTGTAACCAAAATACCTGAGATGAGTTAGCAGAAAAATCGGGCCGTCCGGCAAAGTTACGCCGTGAGCGAAAGCGTCCTGCTCCAGCCTCTGCCGGAGCGAAAGCCGAGAATCGCCAAAGTGATCGCGCTCATCGTAGGTTGCCCAGTTGAAGCGGTTGTAGCCGAGGAACCGGGAGATTCCGGTCAGCTCTTGTATACGGTCGATATCCAGGAAGGCCATGAACACGCCATACGAGAAACTGTGCGGCACAGGTCTGAACCTACGATGCTTCACGGTACCGAAATAGATGGCTGAGTCCATGGTCTAACACTCCACCGCAAGCGCGCGGGCCACACGCAATGCGGAGTTCAATCCGTCCTCGTGAAAACCGTAAAACCAGTACGCCCCGCAGTAATGCGTCCGGTTCCGCCCGCTGATCTCGCTCCACCTGTCTTGTGCGCGAACTGCGTCCTGCGTGTAGAGCGGGTGATGGTAAACGATCTTCCGAAGCATCTTGGAGGGATTGATCGCTTCTTCCCCGTTCAGCGTGACGCAGTAATCTTTTGCCGTCTTGAGCGACTGCAGCCGGTTCATGGAATACGTCACCGCGACCGCGCTTTTTCCACCCAGGCCCAGATTGTAGTTCCAGCTTGCCTGTGCCGCGAGGCGGCTGGGCAAGAGCGAGGAATCCGTGTGCAGCGCCGCTACGTTGCGGCTGGTCTTGAAGTTTCCCAACACATCGCGCTCTGCGCCGGTTGGTTGCTCCAGCAGTGGCAGGATCTGGTCGCCGTGGCAGGCGAAGACGACCTGATCGAATGCCATTGCGGGGCGATCTTCGAAGCCCAGGGCCACACTACTTTCCTGCCGGCTCACCGATGTAATGCGCGCGTCGAGAAGAATTCGCTCCTTGAATGGAGCAGCGAGCAGCGGAATATACGTGTGGCTGCCGCCGCGGATCACCTTCCACTTGGGATGAGTATTGACGCCTAACATGCCGTGGTTGTGGAAGAAGCGCAGCAGCGTCAACGCCGGAAAAGAGCGGATGGCATCGAATGACATGGACCATACCGCCGAGGCCATGGGAAATAGATAGCGATCGGTGAAGACCTTGTGGTATCGTCCTTCATCGATTACGTCTCCGATAGTCGCCGATTCTGCTCCCGGCTGATCGAGTAGTTTCGGCGCCGCGCGATTAAAACGCAGGATCTCCGCAAGCAGCAAGTAATGCTCGCGCCTAACCAAATTGGAACGCTGCGCAAAGAAGCCATTGATGCCCCGGCTCGAATACTCAAATCCAGTCTGGCGGCAGGCGACGGAGAACGACATGTCACTGGGCTGCGTCTCCACTCCCAGTTCAGACAGCAGCCGTACCAAGTTAGGATAGGTGCGATTGTTGTGAACAATGAATCCTGTATCCACAGGAATCGGATCGCCGCCGTTCTCCATCATAACGGTGTTGGTGTGGCCGCCCAGGCGCGAGTCCTTCTCAAAAAGAGAGACCTCGTGCTTGCGGCTGAGGTACCAGCCTGCCGCTAAGCCTGAGATACCGCTGCCTATGATGGCGATACGCATGACCATCTCCAATACGCCCGCGTCCGGGTGCCGTATTTCGAGATTAGTCCAGGCGTAGTCTAGTTGTCAAGCATTTGTCCATGACAAATACTTGACACATCAAACCCCATCGGTTATCTTCTCAATATGAGCTCCGAAAGCGTGGTCCAGTATCCCATCCGGGCAGCGGCAAGTTTAACCGGCCTCAGCATTGATACGCTGCGAGCCTGGGAGCGGCGTTACCAGGCGGTGACGCCAATCCGCGGGGAAAGGGGGCGCGTCTACGGCGAGGGACAGATCCGGCGGCTCATTCTGCTGCGCGATGCTGTGGCTCACGGGCACGCGATCGGGCAGGTGGCCAGCCTGGAAGACAGTGAGCTGGAGAAGCTGCTACTTGGACCCGTTCCGGTCGTGGAGACTCCGGAACCCAACGGAACGGATCAACCAATAAGCGATGTACTGCTCCCCGTTATTGCTGCCATCGAGTCGTTTGACTGCGCAAAGGCCAACTTCCAACTAGGCAGGCTGGCCGCGTTGCTGCCGGTTGACAGGCTGGTGAGCGAGGTGGTCTTTCCTCTGATGAGGCTGGTCGGCGAACGCTGGCACGGCGGCACCTTGAGCATCGCCCAGGAGCACATGACTTCGTCGATTCTACGCAACCTGCTGGGCGGATTGGTTCGCCTTGGCACATCCTCAACTTCGTCGCAGCGAATTCTCTTTGCCACGCCGTCTGAAGAGCTGCACGAGTTTGGCATCCTGGCGTCCGCAATGCTGGCCGTTGCCAATGGATTTGAAGTTTTCTACCTCGGACCGAGTCTTCCCGCTGTTGAAATTGTGGCCGCGGCCGAACGGACATCGGCGCGTGCAGTCGTCGTTGGAATCAAGGCAAGCGAGCCCACCCCGGCAACCATTGAAGAGCTTCGCATTCTCGCTGCAAAGCTGCCCAAGACCGCGGAGCTTTGGCTGGGCGGGAGCAACGTGAAAACGACCCTGGCATCGATTGGAAGCGCGCGGGCATTTGCGCTGGAGGACTTCTCGGAGTTAGGAGTCCACCTGGCCAGACTGAAAAAGGAGGGCCGATGAAATCACTGCTAAAGTTCTTGTTTGGCGGAATCTTCATTTTCATGGTCGCGATGACCATCCGCACCGGCCTTGCCGTCAGTCTCGGTGCGGCGTGGCCGAGCTACGCCGCCAACCCCTGGGCCATGGCCACGCTCTATGACGCATACTTCGGCTTCGTAACGTTTTACGTATGGGTCTTCTATAAGGAACGGAACATGTGGACGAGGGCGTTATGGTTTCTGCTCATCGTGGGGCTGGGCAACATCGCGATGTCCTTTTATGTGCTGATTCAGCTCTTCCGGCTCGGACCCGATGAACCAGCCATAACAATTCTGCTGAGGCGAGAGGCATGACAGAGACACTTTGGCGCCGCAAGGTTGTACGGCCTATCCTTGAGTTCCTTCGCCAGGGCCTCACGCCTGAGAAGCTCTCCTTCACCTTTGCGTTGGGGATCACGCTTGGAGCGATTCCTGTATTAGGTTCTACCGTGCTGTTGTGCACGCTGGCGGCAATCGCGTTTCGGCTCAATCTGGCGGCGATTCAGCTTGTCAATTGGCTGGTGTACCCGTTCCAACTCGCTTTGCCGATTCCTTTCTATCGCATCGGCGGATGGATGTTCAAAACTCCACCATACGAGCTTTCCGTGGTTCATATCCTTGCGATGATCCGCACGAATCTCCTCAACGCCATCGCAACGCTCTGGACCGTAACCGTCCATGCCGTAGTGGCGTGGCTTATCCTCGGAAGCATCGCCACCGGCCTGCTCTACTTGCTGCTGGTTCCAGTGTTCTGCCGTATGCGCAACCAGATGCGCATCGCGACAGGAGAGCGATCATGCTGACCTTGATTCTCACCGGAGCGGTTGCAATCTGCGGGGTGATGCTCCTGCTCTGGCTGATCCACTTTCCCCTGCACAATGCGGCGATTGTGGATGCCGGCTGGGCCGGAGGACTGGCCTTGCTGGGCGCACTCTACGCAGTCATGGGCGCCGGATGGGCGCCGCGCCGCATCGCAATTGCGTTTATGGCGGTGGCCTGGGGCCTGCGCCTTGCGCTCTACCTGCTGCTAACGCGCATCATCGGCCATCCCGAAGAGGGACGCTACGTCGAGCTCCGCAAGCAGTGGCGTTCCAGCATCCCGTTGAAGTTCCTTTTGTTCTTCGAGTTTCAAGCCGTGCTGTGCATCGTGCTTTCCGCGCCTTTCCTTCTTGCTGCGCAGAATCCAACGCCAGCGTTCACGGTATTTGAATATGCCGCGGCAGTTTTGTGGGTTGTGGCAATACTAGGCGAGATCGCGGCGGACATGCAGCTCAATGCCTTCAAGTCCGACGCCGCCAGCCGCGGGAAAACCTGCCGTGCTGGTTTGTGGAAGTATTCGCGCCATCCCAATTACTTCTTCGAATGGCTCATCTGGGCTTCCTTCTGCCTTTTCGCGATCGATTCCAAATTCGGCTATCTGGCGCTCTTCCCGCCCGCGCTAATGCTGTACTTCCTCTTCCGAGTCACAGGCATTCCCGCTACCGAAGCGCAGGCCCTGCGCACCAAGGGCGAAGACTACAGGCGTTATCAAGAGACCACAAGCGCGTTTGTGCCGTGGTTCCAGAGGAAAGAAAACCATGCAAACTGAAACACTCACCGCCTCGCCCGTCCTTGAAGCGGGTTACAGCACCTGGCTCGAACGCGACCTGTTGCCGGACTGGCTCATCCGCATCGGAATCCGGCGTCTCGTATCCGCGCGCCTGCGTAAGGAACAACAGGGATCTCCTGCGGAGCAAGCGGAACGCTTGATGCAGTTTGTCGCGCAATTGCGCTTGAGTCCTATTGCAGTTCGGCCTGACGCCGCCAATGCTCAACACTACGAAGTTCCCGCGGAGTTCTTCCGTCATGTTCTCGGCCCGCGAATGAAATACAGTTGCGCGCTTTGGAACGCCGGCACGAAGGATCTTGCTGAGGCCGAGGAGGCGATGCTCGATCTTACATGCCGTCGCGCCAGTCTTGAAGACGGCCAGGACGTGCTGGAACTTGGCTGCGGTTGGGGATCTCTCTCGCTTTACATGGCCCGCCGCTTTCCCAACAGCCGCATTCTGGCGGTCTCGAACTCCCACTCGCAAAAACAATTCATCGACGCCGAAGCCGCTCGCCGCGCACTCGCGAACCTCACCGTGGTCACCGCGGACATGAACGATTTCACCACGGACTCGCGGTTCGATCGCATCGTTTCAGTGGAGATGTTCGAGCACATGCGGAACTACGCGGAACTGCTGCGGCGAATCGCATCCTGGTCGCGGCCTGGGGCATTGCTCTTCGCGCATGTGTTTGCGCACGGCCGCTTCGCCTATCCGTACGAAGTGCATGACGCATCCGACTGGATGGCGCAGCATTTCTTCACCGGCGGCGTCATGCCCAGTGACGATCTGCTGCTTTACTTCCAGGAGCATTTCAGCATTCGTGAGCACTGGCGATTCGGCGGCGTTCACTACCAGAAGACTTCGGAGGCGTGGCTTGAGCGTCTCGACCGCCCCAGACAGGAAGTACTCGACCTCTTCGCTGCCATCTATGGAAAGGACGAGGCACAGAGATGGCTTGTCCGCTGGCGAGTCTTCTTCATGGCCTGCGCCGAGTTATTTGGATTTGCCGGCGGAAACGAATGGATCGTCTCCCACTATCTCTTTGAGAATGCCGCCAACCACGGCATCGGAGGACAAGTTCGATGAGTGTTCTACCAATGATTCTGGTTGCATCCGCCTTGATCCCAGCGATTCAACCCGGCGAGACCCTGCCGCCTTTACGGGGCGAATTCCTTATAGGCCGTCAGGCTCAGCTTCCCGATGCGGCTTCAGGCCGCGTCGCCTTGCTTGCGCTGGGCTTCACTTACGATTCGAGATTCCCGGTCGAAGCCTGGATTGGCCGCTTCCGCAAGGACTTCGGCAGCAATCCCCTGGTAACTTTCTACGAGATCCCGATGATCGGCGGCATGGCGCGCCTGGGAAAGTGGTTCATCGACAGCGGCATGCGCAAGGGAACTCCCGCAGAGGATCGAGAAAACGTTATTACTGTTTACGGTGGCGTCGATTCATGGAAACAGCGCATGGGCTACCAGTCGCCGGATGCAGCTTATCTGGTTCTGCTTGACAGGCACGGCGTGGTGCGCTGGTGCCACGCCGGCTCGTTCGATGAACAAGCTTACAAGGATCTTCATGCCCAGGTGGCTGCCTTGGTTCGCGAGCCGTAGCAACCGGCGCAGAGCTGACGATCAAGGAAAGCTATCGGCGCACTCGCATGGATTCCTTTTCAGCCAATCTCGATACTTGCGGCGTTTTAGCGCAACTTGCGAACCAGCCTCGTGTGCTGGTGCGCAGGAGCCTTGCACCGCGCAAAGGCCGAAAGTGCGTCGTTTACTGGATGCAGCGCGCGATGCGAATTATGGATAATCACGCGCTCGATGTAGCCATCGAAGCGGGGAACCTGTTGGGTCTGCCGGTGGTGGTGTGCTTCCAGGTGATTCCAAACTATCCCGGCGCGAACCTGAGGCATTACCACTTTCTGCAGCAAGGGTTGAGAGATGTCGAGCAAGACGCAGCCGAGCGGGGTGTGGGGTTTGTGCTGCGCCGCTCACCGGAGAATTCCCTGGCAGCATTCCTCGAAGAAGTGGAAGCAGCTCTTCTGATCGGCGACGAGAACCCATGCCGTGAGCCGGAACGATGGCGTCAAGTATTGACGAAGCGATTGAAGCTGCCCTTTTGGACTGTGGACGCGGATGTGGTGGTGCCCTCGCGGATCTTCGATCGCAGCTATGCGCTGATGCGCCATTTCCGCCCGCATCTGAAGGCCGAGTTGCCCAACTATCTGGTTGAACCCCGAAATATAACTCCTCTGCACGCGTGGAAACCATGGAAGAGACTGGAAAGCCCTTCGCTGGAACAAGATATTACAGCTGGCATCGGCAAGCTGGACCGCCGAATTGGCCCAGTGGACAGCTTCACCGGCGGGACACACGCTGCACTCGGGCGGATGCGAGAGTTTGTGAATCTGGAACTGAAGAATTACGAGGTTGCGCGCAACCACCCGGAGGTGAAGGGAACCAGCCGGCTATCGCCTTATCTGCATTTTGGAAACATCGGCCCCATCACGATTGCGCTGGCGGTCGAGAAAGCTGTGGCCGAGGGCAAGGCGACGGCAGAGGCGGGCGAGAGATTCTTGGATCAGCTGATCGGGTGGAGAGAACTGGCAGTTTTGTTTGTGCGCCATGAACCGAACTACGACAATTGGGAATGTGCCGCGCCGTGGGCCAAGAAGACGCTGATTGAGCACACCGGCGACTCGCGGGCGCATCGCTACGGACTTGATCGACTGGAGCGCGCCGAGAGCGACGACGAGCTGTGGAACGCGGCTCAGCGCGAGATGGTGAATACCGGCTGGATGCACAACCATATGCGCATGTACTGGGCGAAAAGGATTCTGGAATGGGCTCCAGACCCAGCCAGGGCCTATGAGTGGGCGGTTTTTTTGAATGATCGCTATGAACTTGACGGGCGCGACCCTAATGGATATGCGGGCATAGCCTGGGCCATTGTGGGGCGGCACGACCGTCCCTGGTTCAATCGGCCGGTCTTCGGGCTGGTGCGGGCTATGTCTGGGGCTTCGACGGCCAGGAAGTTCAATGCGGACGAGTACATTCGTCACCAGAGCGCGGAAGGCGAAAGGCTTCCGGGCGGCATTCATGGTGGATGGTTGGTGGGCTAACGACAGGATGGCTAGTTTCAGATGCCGATCTCCCAGGAAGCGACGCCCTTGCTGTACGTCGGCCGTCTGCACCTCCTCCACGATGGAAAGCGCGGACAAGATCGTGATTTTCTATCTTCCTAGGTCTGTGACCAGATGATTTCGTACCTCGAGTTCAAGCTATCCCAGGTCCCAAAATCGGGACCTGGGGCACCCAGAGTTGGTACAACTTCATGCGGTCAGAGACCTAGTTATTCGCCGGAGCTGAATCCGGGCGAGTTGCTCAACGCCGACCTGAAGCAGCGGGTGACCAAGACCGCTCCGGCAAGGACGAAATTGGCCCCGGCGCGCACCGCCATCGGCGCTCTACGCAGCATCCAGAAACAACCGGAACGGGCCGAAAGCTATTTCGAGCACAAGAATGTCTGCTATGCCGCCGCGTAGCAATGCCTCAGGGCTGGATCAATAAGCTGCAAATCGAGGTTGCTGCCCAGCGTCTCCCGCAATGGGCTGGCTTGCATGGACAGAGACAAATCGCGGAACTCGACATCGTCGATGCCATTTGGTTCTGAGCTGACGAGAACCAATGGAGACTGGGTTTGGGCAATCATGCTGGTGAAGCGAAGATGACGGATGTGTCCTGTACCTGGCTATGACTGCCAGGGCGGATAGGCCCAACGAGCAACGGTAATTGAAAACGGCTCTCCCGGTCCCCACCATGGAACATCTGCAATGCGAGTGTCGCTAACGATATTGTTGGAGGCCAGATTCTCAATTGTCTCTCCCTCTCTGGACTGAATCGAGATAAGGCATTGATGACTCCAGCGAAAATAAGTTGAGTTTCTGTATGCGCATACGCGCTACTGCCAGAGACCACTTGGCTTCGGCCCCATTTCGAGCACGAGCCTGCCGCCACGGGACATTTGCGAGTGCTTCAGCCGCGGCTCTTTCAGGGGCACGCCATTCAAGGTAGCCGACTGAATGTAGATGTTCTGCGCGCTGTTGTGGTGCGCCACAATCTCGAAGTCTCCGCCTGGCATGTGCAGAACAACCCGTGAGAACGCGGGGCCGCTAATCTCGTACGACGGCTCGACGGCGCAGCCGCCCTCCATGTCGAAGAGTCCGATGCCGGCTAGGACAACGTAAGCGCCCATCTGGCCCTCGTCTTCTTCTCCTGGCCAGCCGTCGAGCGGCGATGTGTCAAAGACCTCGCTGAAGACGGCACGCGCGTACTTCTGGGTTAACGCCGGCCTTCCAGAGTAGTTGAAGAGCCAGGGCGCCTGCAGGTTGGGCTCGTTGGTCAGGTCAACATATTGCTTTTCAAAACCCTCCTGCAGTCGCTGGTTGAAGCGATCTTTGCCAACGGTTTCGACCAGACCCTGGACGCTTTGGGGTACGAACCAGCTATAGATCCAAGGCGTGCCTTCGACAAAGCCAGGGCCGTTCCAACCACCCGTAGTGCCGAAGAGATGAATGTCGTTTGGTCCCACCCAACTGCCGTCGGCATGGCGGCGCTGCGCCCATGAGGTTGCCTGGGAAAAGCCGTTGCGCCAGTTCTCGGATCGTTTGGCAAACATAGCCGCATCGTCCTTCTTTCCCAAGGAAGCAGCCAGTGTGGCAGCACAGGAATCGTCGAATGCGTATTCAAAGGTCGATGAGGCTGGGCCGACCTCCTCGGGAATGTAACCGTGGCTCATGTACGCGGCCAGATGGCGATCTCCGGCCATGCCTTGGGGGTATGTGCCGCCGCAGGTGTAAGGCTCGCCGGGTACGGTCAGCACTTTGTGAATGGCCGCATAGGCGGTTTCCCGATCCACGCCGGGAATGTTTTTCTGTATGGCTCCGGCCAGCAAGGCAACCTCATGCTGCGCGGCCATCACCGGTGAATAGCGCAAGGCTACAGGGGCCTGCGGCAGCCAGCCATCGCGCTTTGCCTCAAGCAACAGCGCATTGTCAAAGGAGGCCAGCACCTCCGGAGCCAGCAGCGACCAGGCTGGTCCCAGCGTCCATTGCGTTCCCCAAACCGCATCGCTTGAATAGAGGTGGTCGGCGGGCGCGGCGATCCTTTGCACTGCGCCGCAAGCATCGCGATAGGAGCCGTCTATGTCGTCCAATATCGGCTTTGCGGAGTACATGCGATAGAGGTTGGTGTAGAGCTTGACCAGGTCGTCGTGGCTGCCGCCCTCGACATCGATGCGATTGAGCAGCGTCTTCCAACTCGCATTGGCTGCGCGAGCCACTGAGTCAAAGTCGAAGCCATGCGGCGCTGACTCGGCGCGCAGGTTCTCGCGCGCCTGCGCGATCCCCGTGAGGCTTAGGCCGGTGCGCGCCACGATCGGAACATTCGCATCCGGCGTGAAGTCCAGCCAGATGCCTCCGGGTTGCTTGCTATCGATCTCGATGACGTTGCTCTCGATGGTCCGCGGCTTACGCCACTCGATGCCGTAGTTGGTGTCTGTGCCGTTGTACTCCCCGGTCTGCCACCAGTTCATCGCGGTAAATGCCTGCGAGAACTGGCAGACGAAGTAGACGGTAAATTCACCTGCGTACACATTGCGCTGGGTGAGTGATCCTTCGATCTCGGTGGCGCTGACTTTGTTGACGGTGAAGCCGATCAACTCGGACTTTTCTTCGGCTGGAGCGGCGAAATCGAAGAGCAGATGAGCTTGCTCTTCAGTTGGAAAGTGAAGGCGCATCCAGCCGGTGCGCGCGGTTGTGGTGAGTTCGACATGGGTCTTGGCATCCACCAGATCGACGGCATAGTAGCCGGGTTTGCCGGTCTCGGTTTCTTTGCGAATGCGGGAGCGATAACCCGCGGTCCACATGCCGCCAAAGGGTCCATCGGCTGGTCCTGGAAACAGCTTGGCGTGGCCGGGTTCGGTTTCAATAGGCCCAATCAGCGGCATCACGCTCATGCTGGAGAGGCCGAAGCTGTGCAGGAAGCTGAAGCCGGAGACGCTGGCGATGGTGTACTCGTAGCCGCCGTTCCATACATTGCCCTGATTGTCGGGACTGAGCTTTACCAGTCCCATCGGAACGGTTGCTCCGGGGAACAGCATCCAGCGCGAGTTGGATGTGCCGGTGAAGACGTTCACCAGATCCTCGGGCCTTTGCGAGGTGGATGCGGATTGCGCCTGCCCTTGTGCAACGCAATTCATCGACAGTACGGATGCAATCGTCGCAGTGCATAGACGAATACTTTTCATCGATGTGATCCCTTTCCTTTACCGATGAGTAAATGCTCAACTACCAGCCGAGGGCGCTGCGCAGCATGGGCTCCAAGTCATCGGCCATGCGCAGATGTTGCGCTGCGGTGGGATGTGAATTGCAACCGTTGCCGGGGTAGTGCTCGGCTTGCGCCCACTCGATGCGCGGATCTTTCATGCGCGCAACAGCCTCTTGAATGTACCGGCGCAACAAGGGGTTGGTGACAATGGCGCCTTCCGTGACAAGAATCTCGGCGTTGGGATATTCAGCGCGCACCGACTTAAGAAAGGGCGCATAGTCTCCCACCCAGGTCTCCTCGTCGAGCGGCTTGGTTTTTTGCAGATTGAAGTCGTTGGTTCCCAGCGAGACGACGATGCCATCCGGCGTCCAGCGGCGATAGTCCCAAGGTGAGCGGTTGGCGGTCTCGTCGCCGGCTATCGACATGTCAAGAAACTGAGGCGCATTCAGCACATTGTCGGCAATGCCCAGGCCGCGATAGTCGCGGTCAAGACCCCGCCCACCATAAC
This sequence comes from uncultured Acidobacteriaceae bacterium, assembly GCA_963799145.1. Taxonomy (GTDB): domain Bacteria; phylum Acidobacteriota; class Terriglobia; order Terriglobales; family Acidobacteriaceae; genus Telmatobacter. The sequence continues at coordinate 41,228 of CAWCWQ010000169.1, forward strand.
AGACCAGATGCGTCTGGGCATCCAGGCGGCGGCCCAGATCCATGCCGTAACTGTGATAGGCATCGCCGATGGGATGCTGCGGGGTCTCCGTGCAGGTAGGATTGTTGTCCACACCCGCGCCGCAGGTAACCGAATCGCCAATGAACATCAGCTTGCGCGCAGGCAGCGCCGGAGACGAAAGAAGCGCTCCGTCGGCGCCAACTTCGATGCTGCTTAGAGTTACAATTCCCTGCCAGGTCTCGGTGCGTTTGTAGACCTCGGCCGTGTGCGGTCCAGCATCAAGTCCACTGGCTATTGCAAGCGGCTGCTCTCCCTTGTGCAGCATCATCAAGGCTGGCGCGCCATGATCGACAATCGCAGTCAGAGCCGAGGTCTCTTTGTCGCTGCTGAGCCGCAGGCCAGCGAGGTGCACTGAAAGCGCAACAGCAAACCGGTTCCAGGATAGCCCAGCCGGGGACGCTTGGGGTTGCTGAGGTCGATCTGGCCCATGAGCACAATACGCGCGCCGTCCATGGGAATCGCATTCACCACATCGGATGGTGGAGCAGTTTGCGTCAATCCTGGGAGGATGGTGCATGCCAGCACCGCCAGTAAGGCAATCGCTCTCTCATTCTTCATAGGCTCTCCTCGATCTTTGCGGCCTGATACTGACTATTTATCCCAGCGGTTCAACCCTGGCGGAGGATAGTGGGCTGCTTCGCCGTCCAGCACAAGCACCCAGTCGGGCCCATACGAGGGCGTGTGGAATTGTACCTGTTTGCCGCCATCGAAGGTATCGATCAAGGTGCCGATGCCGGTGCGAGGATCGAACCACCAGGCGCGAATCCGCTTGCCCTTCAGCTTATCCAGATCGATGCTCTTGTAAACGTCGATGGCCGGAAAGTAGACCAAGGCGTAGCTGCCGTCGCTATCGCGCGCTGCCTGAATATGCTGGCCTCCCTGACCCGCGCCGCCCACAATCAACGACCGATCGGGAATGCGCGCAAAGAAGGGCCGCGATTCCACCAAGGCGCGCAGGTATTGCATTTGCCGCCCGGCGGGACGCTGCATGGCATCGATCCAGTCGCGATCGACATGATTGATGCTTCCATTGCGTGAATTCGCAAAACCCCACACGGCATGATGCCCGTAGGTTACGCCGCAGGCGCCCGCAAAGACCGAACGATAGACTTGCTTGCGCACGTCGTAGTCGCGGAAGTACCCGGTTGCCGGATCCCAATCTGGCCACGGATTGTATGGATGATCCTCATAGTTGGGTTCGAGATCGAGTGTGGGCTTGGCTGGAGTCATCGCGTAGTCGCGCGCGATCCACTCCCACACAGGAATGTCGTGCCCGCCACCGTGTCCGCTCTGCATTCCGTTGATGCAAAGCCATGGCTCCCGATGCAAATAAACCGAAGAAGATTCTTGGCCGCCTTGAGGGTGGTAGAGGATCAACGGCTTGCGACCCAGACCTTCTTCGATTCCATGCGCAACTTCTCGCCAAATGGGGGTCCAGTCCTGATCGGGCTGAAAGCCCGCTGACTTGCCCATCTCCTGAAGGTAGTCGTTGTTCATGCCCTTCAGCTTCGCAGGCCTGTCGCCGCCTAGAATCCAAACTACATTGGTGCGATCTTTCAAGCGATCCGCGAGGTAGTGCGCAAAAAAGCGGGCGTCGGCAAGATTGTCATTGCGAAAGAGCCTAGGCCCGGTACCCCAGGGCGCGGTCAGCTTGTCGCCCCAGATAGGAACCAGCGCCACATAAAGCCTGTTGGCCGCAGCTTCGTCCACGATCTCGACGATGCGATCGAAGTAGGCCGGATTGGGCTTGCGCGGATCGTTGTCGATGAGTGGCAGCAGCCCCAGGGCGCTGGGCTTGGTGATGCCATCGAACTCCGACAAGACCACCGTCTGAATAATCGTAAAGCCCTGCTGGCCGCGGGTGTGCAGATAGTAGCTGGCCTCTTCGCGGGTGGTGCGATGAATCAACTCCCATGCCGTGTCGCCCATCCAGAAAAACGGGCGGCCATCGGCGGTCTCCAGCGAGTGCCCATCGCAGTGGACCTTCAGGATCGGAAGAGTTTTCACCGCATTTGTCGGCTGGCCATAGACACCCGCCGGACAGTGGAGAACCATGGCAAGAAGCGCGCAGAGCGCCAGTGGTGCAAAGGGATTTCGTTTCATCTGTTTCTTTCCTGGTACCGATTGACTGTAGTTCGCGCTTTCTCCATTCCTGACAAGGCGCGGGTTAGACTGCTGCAGCTCCATGGGGATTTCTATGCTGTCTTTTCCCGCAGCCGCAGATAGCAGTACAGCGGCCAAGCGTGAGCATGGGTGCAATAGACGATGTTGGACGACAGTCCGCTGCTCGCAAGCCGGGCCGAGTCAAGCGCGTCCGATGCCGCCCATTGTCCTGTCCAATAGGCTGGGAAGCTGCGCGCAAAATTGGCAAAAGTCATCTTTCGCATCAGCTTCTCGGCTGCATCTCGATCGAAGGTAGCCAGGCCCAAGATCAGCGGCCCGTTGAGCGAATACCAGAAGCCGCCATTCTCTCTTGTTCCCAGGGGTGTGCCGGGCTGGTCTACGGGATGCTCGATCTGTCGCGCGCCCATTGGTTCGCCTTCGAGCAGGCGCCGCTCCAACTCGGCGTACAATCGGTGCTTGCGTTCAACGGGGAACTCCGGAATCAGCAGCGCGAAACCCTGCGGCTCCAGCCACATATTGTCGTCGCCGAGCGGAGTGTTGTAGTCCTCCCAGGCGCGCCGCGGAAACGGCCGATAGCCCAAATCGCGCAGCCAGGCCTGGTATTGAGCGCCGCGATACTCACGCATGGCCGCCACCAGTTCGTCCGAATCGGCAATGCGCAGGCGCTCGATCTGGCTCGCCAGATCGCCGAGAATAACGATCGCCATGCCCGCGTTCATCAGGCTTTCACCTGCGTCGAACATTCGCGCATAGGGCTTCGTTGTCGGCCAGAAAAAGAACATATCGTTCCAGTCTGAATTCCAGCGGCGCATCAAGCCATGCGCCCCCACGCCTACGCGATCGCGAATGAAGAAAAACGCCTGCCGCACGTGGGCCAGCCCGGTGTCATGTCCAGCGCAATCCCTCGGATAGTACTCGATGGCCTCTGTCAAGATGGAGGCATCACCGGTTACGCGCAGATACTCTGCCAACAGCAGGAAGAAGAACAACTGCTGATCGCTGGTCTGTTGCGCTCCGGAGGGAACCCAGCCAAAGCCCTGGTCGTTGAGCTTGACCTCGCCGTCGGGTAGGGTGCGCTTGAGAATGTAACGCAGCGTGCAGCGTGCCAGCGCCGGGTTGATGTGGCAAAGCGGAAGCGCGTGTTGCGCCTGGTCGCGGCTCGAAGCTACAACGCCCCAGATGTACTCGTAGACCGTTCCCTCGGGCATGATCGTCTCGTCGTAGTACTCGCGCCAAGTGGCCGCTTGCTCCATCACTGCGGCATTCCAGCGCATCTCGCGGCGCAATTCCTTGTCCGCTTCGCCGGCAAATTGCGGAACCGCCTTGAGCCATCCCTCCCCAAAGGCCGAACCGAGAACAGAAGCTCTGGCCCCTCGACCCATCAGTCGTCCAGTCAGCCCATCGATGGCCGCAGGCGTAACATCGCGCGTGTAGCCAACTACAAACGATGAAACATTTTCTTCGCCTGGCAGAAGAACCACTTTGCCGCTCACGCCAATGACGGGGTGCCCTGCCAAATCCTGTGACGAATACGGCTGAAATCCCTCTCCGCCAGTCTTCACAAACAATGTCGGCGGATACTGCTCCAAACAAGTCATCTGCCCCGCCGGAGGGAAAGCCATCTTGTGCCTGGGCTGCACATTGAAATCGACTGCGACCGTCTCAGTCCCCATCCGCCGCGTCTCTCGCGGCGAGTAATCGACTTCGTACTGCTCCCTGGCCCACTCGGCAAACAATTGCCGATAGCGGGCGCGGGTGGTTTCGGTGTAGCGCAACTCAACCGAAGCCTTGGATGTATTGGAAAGGCTCACCTGAACCAAGAATACCGAAGTCCCGTCTCCCGGCTTGGTTGAAGGCAGGAGAGAGAGCTTGCGCGCCACCGTCACTCCGCCACCAAGGTCATAGCCATAACGAGCGAATCCAACGCCAAATGTCTTTTCAGCGGCTTCAGCGGCAGGCGCGTCCAGTCCGATCAGATTGTGCGCTTTGCCTGCGAACTCGACCGTCGCCTCATTGGCGCCTGTCCAGGGCTTGTCACCGTCGTTCATGCGCCCCCAGGCGCGTTCGGCAGTTACCATCTGGTAGAGTCCGCTGGCATGGGCAAACAGAGTCAGGCGATAATTGCCCAGCAGGAAGACCGGATCGTCCGGCAACAGCGACCGGTTCTCGTCCGCCTTGCGCCACTCCAGATCGCCATTGACCTGCTGGGTACTTTCAGGAACTCGCAGCGGCCCTGTATAGCGATAGCCCGGCAGACCGAAGGCATCGTCGATCCATGCTCCCATGGAAGGGGTTTCATTCCCTTGCGATGCCCGAGACACAAGCGGCGAGGCAGCCAGGGCCCCTGCGCCCAAGAGAAAAGTCCTTCTCGTCAAATCGTTCATTTTAGGCATTCCAGAAAATCCTCATTTCTTGCTGTGTTTTCATCTCTCTGCCCTCTTTGATGCCCCGCCCAAGAAGAATGTGACATGGCGGAAGGGCGCACAAACTATGACTGGAACTCTCCCTTGATCCGTACCGTCATCTTTGAATCTCGGAAGCGCAGCAGGCGCAAAGCGACAATCAAGCCGCCGCGCGCAGGTTGAGTGAAAAGTATCGTCCCTTCAAGGCGCTGTCAACCGCGCGCGCGCTACGTAACCGTTTCGTTATCCATCTCCTTTGTATTCTTACTGATCCGGCCCATATGGTATGCAACCATTTCGCCTGTTTATCCGTCTAAGCAGGCATGGAGAAGATCGATTCTCGTCGTTTGCCGGAGTCGGCGCTGAATGAGCGCCGGCGGCGCGCGGTGAAGATGCGCGAGGCCGGAGTTACGGTGCGCGAGACAGCGCGGCAGTGCGAGCTGTCGACGCACACGGTTGTGGAAGCACACAAGGCATTTCGCCGCGGCGGTTGGCCGGCGGTCAACATCCATCGGTTGGGCCGCCCAGCCGGCTCGGGCCGCATGTTGACCCCGGAGCAGGAGAACAAGATCCAGCAACTGATTCAGGACCGCACGCCGGATCAATTGAAGCTGACTTATGCGCCGTGGACGCGCCAGGCGGTCAGCGAGCCGATCGAGGCCGTCTACGGTGTTCGTCTGACGGTGCGCAACATGGGCAAGTATCTGAAGCGTTGGGGATTCACGCCGCAACGGCCGCTGAAGAAGGCCTACGAGCAGTCGCCCGAGGCGGCTGGTAAATGGGTGAACGAGGAGTATCCGAAGATCGCTGCGCAGGCCAAGCAAGAAGGCGCGGAGATTCAGTGGGGCGACGAGACAGGCCTGCGTTCGGATGACGTGCGTGGCCGCGGTTACGCGCCCAAGGGAAAGACTCCGGTCGTACTCGCCAACGCCAATCGGTCAAAGCTGAGCGTGATTTCGACGGTGACCAACAAGGGCCAGATGCGTTGGAACGTCTTCTCGGGCGCGCTGAACACGAAGATCATGATTGGCTTCATGAGGCGGCTTGTGCATGGACGCAAAAAGAGAGTTTTCCCGATCCAGGACAACCTGCGGGTGCATCATTCGAAGGCGGTGAAGAAATGGCTTGCGGAAAACGAAGAGAAGATCCAGGTCTTCTACTTGCCCAGTTACTCGCCGGAACTGAACCCGGATGAGTTACTTAACGCCGGCCTGAAGCAGCATGTGACCAAAGCTGCTCCGCCAAGGAACAAGACCGCCCTGACCCGCGCCGCCATAGGCGCCCTGCGCAGCATCCAGAAACAGCCCGGCAGGGTAGAAAGCTACTTCGGCCAAAAGGATGCCGCCTATGCAGCATAGGTTCCACTCTTCAGGGCCGGATCAATAAAAGGAAGAAGATATAACCACCTAAATCGTGACTATGACCTTGCCGGGCGCCCCACCCTCAATAACCCGCGAATGAGTCCATCCGCAAGTAACTCCGGCTTACTTCGGCGCAGGCGCGCCGGCAGGAATCCGCGTCGTCGAAGCGAATCGCTGATAGCCGGTGAACAGGGTCTCGTTCAGCTCCTCGCCCGGCGCGTCTTTGGCCGGATCGGGGGCAACGGCAGCCACCGAAAGAGCCAGGCTGCGCATCGGGCAAATGAACTCTTTGCTGCCTAACTCCACCGCGCCATACTGGAACACGATGCCGGCCTGTTTGAACGCGGTGATATCTTTCGGTTCGGCTTCGATCGTGATGCGGAAGACGGTCCCGGCGGCCGGGTCCAGCCAGATTGCCCCGTGGTAGCCCGGCCTGGCGCCGATGAACTCGTAATGCGAGGCGGATTGAGGCACCGAATACTTGAAGACCGCATAGGCGCCATCCGCGATCTCTTCCCAATGGCTCCAGGTCACCGTGCCCTGTGCCGTATCTTCCACCACCATTCCCAGCGCCGCGTTGAACTCGCCGCCTGACATCGGGCCGCTCTGGCCCAGCCGTACGGCCAAACCTTGCGCCGGGGCCTTATTCTCGCGCTCGTCGAAAACGTTCACTTCGCGGCTCGAATTGCTCACCAGGTGCAGCCCGGCGCGAACCGGCGAGCTGTCCTGGGTGACTTCCCAAGGACTGTCGTCGTATCGGTTGATCGTCCGCGTGGCCAAAAAACTGGGCAGGCGCGGCAGCGTCTGCGCCACATAACTTCGCATCGCTTCAAGCATCTGGCGTTGGGCAACCTCGCCGGGCGCAAGTGTAGCCGGCAATTCGCTTGCCGGCGGATCGAGGAACACTGACCGATCAGCCAGCCGTTGCAAGGCCAGCGCCGCCTTGGAACCCGGAAGCAAATGTGCGCCGAGCCGCCCCAGCGAAGTCTCGGTCAGCCGCTCTGAAAGCTCCATGCCGCCGATCAGCCGCACCAGCTCCGCGTCCTGCTTGCGCGCGGCCGTTGCCGCCGTCAGCGCCTTTTCCAGTTGCGCCACGGTCACGCTCTTCGCCGCCATCGCGGGCAGCGTCATCGCCGCCAAAGCCACAAGAAGAATCAACCGCCGCATCGCCGCGCTCCTTCTACGCCCGCCTTGTTGGCTCCCCTATCCCAGCGCCTGCACCGTCCCCTTGCCCAGCAGCTCTTCCACGCGCTCCACCCAGCCGCGATCCGCCGCCACGCTCATCCCCTCCGGCTCCAGAATCACCGCATACTCGCCCTTCTTCTCCAGATGCAGCATCACCTTCCCCGGTCCCGGCGCGGCATCCGCCGCGCTCTTCAGCTCCGCAAGCATCTCCTCCGTCGCCCGCTCCAGGTTGATGCGAATCCGCACCCCCGCCGGCAGCTTCACCTGCACCTCTTCCAGCGCCTGGATCGAGCTGACCGCAATCTTCGGCGCCGCATCCTCTTCGCCCGTCAGCGCTCCGCGCACCAGCACCGGCGCCTCCATCTTCAACTGCCCCGCCAGCCGCTCATAGTCCCGCGGAAAACAGACCAGCTCGATCTTCCCCGTCGCATCCTCCAGCGCCGCCTGCGCATACAGCTTTTGCTCGCGCTTGGTCTTCTGCACCTTCAGCCCCAGAATCATTCCCGCCACCTGAATCTCGTCCGCCGGGTCCGCCTGCGCGCCCCATCGCTTCTCCGGCGGCTTCCGCTCCAGCGCCTCCGCAGCCGAAATCACTCCCGTCAGATTGCGCAGCTTCTCCGCGTACTTATCCAGCGGATGCCCGGAAACAAAGAACCCCAGCACCTCTTTCTCATTGGCCAGCCGCTCGCCCTCCTCCCAGTCGGCCACGCGCGGCAGATCGTCCGCTCCGCGCGCCGCCTTCGGCCCCTCGTCGAAGAGCCCGAACAGCCCCGTCTGCCCCTGCGCCGCGTCCTTCTGCGCCTTCTGCGCCCGCTCCATCGCCTTGTCCACCGCGGCCATCAGCGGCGCGCGCTTGCCCAGCGAGTCCAGCGCCCCGGCCTTGATCAGCGACTCGAATCACCCGCTTGTTCATCACCCGCAGGTCCACCTTCTCGCAGAACTCCCAGAAGCTGTCGAATCGCCCGCCAGCCTCCGCCCGCGCCTTCATGATCGACTCGATCGCATTCCCGCCCACGTTCTTCACCGCCGCCAGCCCAAACCGGATCGCGCATCGCCATGCGGCGTAAATTGCGCCCCGGAGATCTGCACGTCCGGCGGCTCCACGCTGATGCCCATCTCCTTGCACTCGCCGATATACTTCACCACGTTCTCCGGCTTCGACGTCTCCGAAGTCAGCAGCGCCGCCATGAACTCCACCGGATAATGCGTCTTCAGATAAGCCGTCTGATACGCCACCAGCGCATAGGCCGCCGAGTGCGACTTGTTGAAGCCATACCCTGAGAACTTCTCCATCTGATCGAAGATCTCGCCCACCAGCGTTCTTCGGATGCCCGAGCGCCGCCGCGCCGCTCCATGAAGCGGTCGCGCTGCTTGGCCATCGCCTCGGCGTTCTTCTTGCCCATCGCCCGGCGCAGCAGGTCCGCCTCGCCCAGCGAGTAGCTCGCCAGCACGTTGGCAATCTGCATCACCTGCTCCTGATAGACGATCACGCCCAGCGAATCCTTCAGAATCCCCTCAAGCTCCGGCAGCATGTACTCCACCTTGCGCCGCCCCCACTTGCGCTCGATGAAGTCGTCGATCATGGCCATCGGTCCCGGCCGGTAAAGCGCATTCAGCGCCGTCAGCTCCTCCACCGTATCCGGCTTGTACCGCCGCAGAATATCCCGCATCCCGCTCGACTCAAACTGGAAGATCCCCGAAGTCAGCGCCGAATGAAAGACCTTCTTGAACGTCTCCTCGTCGTCCTGCGGAATCATCTCGATGTCCAGCTTTTCTCCGCGGCTCTTTCGATCAGCTTCAGGCAATCGTCAATCACCGTCAGCGTCGCCAGGCCCAGAAAGTCCATCTTCAGCAGGCCCATCTTCTCGACGGCCTTCATGTCGTAGGCCGTCACAATTTCGTCGTTCTTCGTCTTGTTCAGCGGCACCAGCTCGGTCAGCGGACGCGGCGCAATCACCACCGCCGACGCATGAACCCCCGCCCCGCGCACCAGCCCCTCCAGCTTCTTCGCCGTGTCGATCAGCTCCCGGATCTGCGCGTCGTTCTCGTATGCCTTGCGCAGCTCCGGCACATCCTCCAGCGCCTTGTCCAGCGTCATCCCCACCGTCGCCGGAACCAGCTTGGCAATCCGGTCCACGTCCCCATACGGCATGTCCAGCGCGCGCCCGCAATCCTTGATCGACGCCTTGGCCGCCATGGTGTTGAAGGTGATAATCTGCGCCACCTGCTCGCGCCCATACTTCCGCGTCACATACTCGATCACCTCGCCCCGCCGGTTCTGGCAGAAGTCCACGTCGATATCGGGCATGGTCACGCGCTCCGGATTCAGGAACCGCTCAAAGAGCAGCGACATTCTGCAGCGGATCGATGTTGGTAATCTCCATCGCATACGCCACCAGCGACCCCGTCGCCGACCCGCGCCCCGGCCCCACCGGAATCCCATGGTCCCGCGCATACTTGATGAAGTCCCACACAATCAGGAAGTACCCCGAGTACTTCATCTGCTTGATGATGCCGATCTCGAACTCCAGCCGCGCCTCGTACTCGTGCAGCGCTGCGTCCGCAGCACTCCGCGCAGCTCCAGTTGCCGCACCGCCGTCTCCAGCCGCTTCTGCAAGCCCGCCCGGCAAACCTCCTCGAAGTAGCTGTCGATGGTGTGCCCCTCCGGCACGGCAAACTCCGGAAACGGATTCTCCACCGTGTGCAGCTTGAAGTTGCAGCGCTCGGCAATCTCCATCGTCCGCTGCGACCACCGCCGGCGAATCCGGGAACAGCCGCGCCCATCTCGTCGGCGCTCTTCACAAAAAACTGGTCGCTGTCGAAGCGGAAGCGCTCCTTGTCGTGAACCTTCGCGCCCGTCTGCACGCACAGCATCACGTCGTGCGCGTGCGAGTCCTCGCCGCACAGGTAATGCGAGTCGTTGGTCGCCACCAGCGGAATCCCCAGCTCCCGCTCCAGCCGGAAGAGCGCCTCGTGAATCTGCTTCTCCTGCTCCAGCCCCTGATCCTGAATCTCCAGATAGAAGTTGCCCTTGCCGAAGATGTCCTCGTACCTGCTGCGCCACGCGCCGCGCCTGCGTCGTAGTTGCCCGCCATCAGCTCCTCGCACAGCTCCCCGCTCAGGCAGCCTGAAAAGCCGATCAGCCCCTTCGAGTGTTCCGCCAGGTAGCGCTTGCTCACCCGCGGCTTGCGATAGAAGCCGTGCAGCGAGGCCTCCGAGGTAATCCGCACCAGGTTGCGGTAGCCCTCTTCGTTCTCCGCCAGCACCAGCAGGTGATTGTTCTCGTCCCCTTCGCCCGGCGCGCGGTGGTCCTCGTTCTTGCAGATATACAGCTCGCAGCCCAGAATCGGCTTGATCCCCCGCTGCTTGGCCGCGTCGAAAAAGTGCACCGCCCCATAGATATTCCCGTGGTCGGTCATGGCCACGGACTTCTGCCCCAGCGTCCGCAACCCGGTTCACAAGCTTGGTCAGGTCGCAAGCCCCATCCAGCAGCGAGTACTCCGTATGCAAATGCAAATGCGTAAATTCAGCCATAGGACTATGATTTTAGTCGCCGAACTGCCCTTTGCACCCTGTCCAAAACTGAGCTGAAATCGGGACCAACTGCGGAAAGCGCGTGCTTGGCGGGTTCCCGGTCTTGATCTTTGATTCCAACCACGTTGAGGGTGCCCCCGGTCCCGGTCTTGATCTCTGATCCAAACAATCTGAGGGTGCCCCCGGTCCCTCGCTTTTGGGGACCGGGGAGGTAAGACTCACATTTCACTGCCGATGGGTTCACAATTGGAGTATCCTCGTGGTGCATGAAAGGCGAGCGCATCCGTTATCAGCAGACGGGGGAGTTTTACTTCCTCACCTTCAGTTGTTATCGCCGTCGTCCTTACCTGTCGACGGTCGCGGCCATGGAACTTTTTCAAGATGCTTTAGAGCGCGTACGGCGGCGCTATCTCTTTGCGGTCGCTGGTTACGTGGTCATGCCAGAGCACGTGCATCTACTGGTCAACGAACCACGGCGCGGGCTTCTGTCCAGGGCCATCCAGGCCCTCAAGTTATCCGTCTCATTGCGTAGCCAGCAGAGGCCTTTTTGGCAGGCTCATTACTATGATTTCAACGTCTCGGCGCACGCTAAATTCATGGAGAAGCTGCGTTACATTCATCGTAACCCGGTCCGCCGGGGGTTGGCAGAGAAGCCGGAGGACTGGCTTTGGTCAAGCTATCGCCATTATCAAACGGGCGTGCGTCAAACCGTGGAGATTGAATCCGAGTGGACAGCCCGTGAGAGAGGTTGGCAACTGCCCGAGTGGATGCGTTACCGGCAGTTCGACTCCCCCTCCCCGGTCCCCTAAAGCGAGGGACCGGGGGCACCCTCAACTTGATAAAATGCCGCATGAGACCGGGGCCACCGGCCGTATTACAGGTGTTTTCGGTGAGGTGAATATGAAATCGTCAATCGTCGCGATCATCGGTTGGACATTGCTGATCTTAGGCTGTTGTGCACTGGCATTGGCATGCCTCCTTGCTTGGCTTGTGTGGGGAGGCAGTCCCGGAGGGTGGACTTTAACAGTGCCTGAGTTTGCCAGAGAGTTGAAGTTTGATATGGCAATTACCGTCGTGATTGGTCTAGCAGGAATCGCTCTTGGATGGCGTATTAGACGAATGAAAAGAGGTTCGAAGGAAAAGTTTCTGAAAAAAGACCGTTGAGGTTACACCACTTCAGCTTGGTCCACTCGATATTTGGGTTATGGGCGGGTGGCGCACCCTTCTTTTGCTTTTTCTACTTATACAAATGAACTGGGTGCTCCATCCTTGCCGCGCACTGTGCGGCAAGGGTGGGAGACCACAAAACCCAACCACCGGCCCTCGGGCCTTTCCGTTCTCCCGTCAGGGAGGGCACCGTCTCCCAACCGTCCGCCCCGTCCCGAAGGGCCGGATCGAGTCTGCTTGACGAAACTACGGCGTAGCCGTACCATCGTCTCATGCGGTACCTCTGGGATCCGGCGAAAGATATCCTGAACCGGAGCAAGCACGGCCTGTCTCTCGCCGACGGCATCCCAGCCCTCGAAGACCCGGACCGGGAATCCTGGATCGATGACCGATTCGATTACGGCGAAGAGCGAATCGTCACGCTGGGCATGGGGAAGAAGCAGGTTCTATATGTAGTTTCAACGGAGCTGAATGAGGATTCGATTCGGATCATTTCGGTGAGAAAGGCGGACGATAATGAAATTGAGCGGTATGGTTTCGGTCTATCATGAGCCCGGCGATCCGCCGATCCAGACGGATACGGATTGGGATGCGGTGGCTGCGCTGACAGATGAGCAGACTCGTGCCGCGGCGTTCGCTGACCCCGATGCGCAGCCGATCCCACGCGGCCCCGATGATGAACTGGCAAAGCTCGGCTTGCATCGCGTGGTCAACGTGAAGAAGCTCCGCGAACGCCTCGGCCTGACTCAGGAAGCTTTTGCCGCAACTTATCGCATTCCCATCGGAACCCTGCGCGATTGGGAACAGCGCCGCAAACTTCCCGATGCCCCCGCCCGCGCGTACCTGACCGTAATCTCCCGCAGCCCCGAGGCCGTAGCGGGACTCTTGGGTGCAGCTGCCTGACCGATTGGCAGGCACTCTGTCCTTGCCGCGCACCTAGCGGCAAGGGTGGGAAACCACAAAACCCAACCACCGGCCCTCGGGCCCATCCCATTCGCTCGGCGTTAGCGAGTGTCGGCTACAGTCGGAGGGAGCATGGGCCTTCAGGCCCATGAATGCAGGCCTGAGAATAACCTAGCCTTAGCCACGGCATTTCAATCATGCAGCCGAGATGCGGCTTGCGCCCCAGGAAACCCGAACGTATCTCGTCACTGCCGCGACGGCTGAGCGCCGAAGCCTTTTTCAAGTCACTTCCACGGCCGAACTGCTGCTGCAAACGATCCTCGATTATCGATCCCAGGGGAGATTCCTGGCGCACGCCTTCGTCATCATGCCGGACCATTTCCACGCTCTGATCACCCCCGCTCCAGATGTGTCGCTGGAAAAGGCCATGCAGTTTGTCAAGGGCGGCTTCTCCTTCCGCCTGAAGAGCAAGCATGATGTGTGGATGCGCAGCTTCAATGAAAGCCAGGTCTCAACAAGAGAGAAGTTCTTGAGCTGTCGTCGATATATCGAGCAGAACCCGGTGCGCCGCGAGCTGGTGGCGACGCCTGAGTTGTATCCCTTCAGTTCCGCCGTCCATAGAGCGATGGACCCGATGCCTCTTCATCTGCGGTGAAAGGAGACCCGGGCCTAAAGGCCAGCAGCTTCGGCGCTGTGTTAAGGGGCCTGAAGGCCCCGCTCCCTCCGCTGGCATGAGAAAGACTCTCAGTCGAGATGTGTGAACAGGTTTTCGCGAGGCAGCCTCATGCGGCCAGCCGGGTGCCCCATCCTTGCCGCGCACCTTGCGGCAAGGGTGGGAGACCACAAAACCCAACCACCGGCCCTCGGGTCTCTCCCATTCGCCCGGCGTCCGCGGGCTCGGCTACCGTCGGAGGGAGCATGGGCCTTCAGGCCCATGAGAGCAGGCCTGAAAACAAAGCGGCTTTAGCCACGGGCCTTTCAATCATGCCCACAAAACCAACCACCTGCCCGGCCGCCCCCTGTGGCAGGCTCCAAGCAAGCGAGACCTCGAAGTCCCGCCGCAGACCCAATCCCAAAGAAATCAGATTGCGTCGGGACGGAGGTTGTCCTATCCTGAGGGTGCATGGACTATGCGGGCATCATCACGATAGAACCCGGCAAGCGGAGCGGCAAGCCCGCATTCGCGGCTTGCGCATCACCGTCTACGATGTGCTCGATTATCTGGCATCCGGAATGACCGAGGCTGAGATTCTCGCCGACTTTCCTCTTCTGCGCGAGTCCGACATTCGCGCCTGCCTGGCCTTTGCCGCCGATCGCGAACGCAAATTCGAGATTCTCTCCGCTTGAAACTCCTGCTGGACGAAAACCTCTCTCCGCGCTTGATTGCGTTGATCGTCGATCTCTACCCTGGCTCGGCTCACGTCGGGGCAATCGCATTTCAAAACAGCTCCAGTAGCCGATAGAGGAGGGCATTGTCCCATCCGGCGCGTTTGAATTTTCCGCGCAGCGAGCCTTTCGATCCCTCTCTTTGCATGGCATTGATGGCCATGTGGCGTAGGACGGCGAGATTGTGCGGCCCGTGTCCCATTCGCGTCCGATCCTGATCCTCGTTCATGACCACATCCAGACGCCAGTGCAGGCTGTTTTCTACGCCCCAGTGTTGGCGGACAACCTCGTTGAACCGCTCCGGCTACAAGGCCGTACTGAGCAGGTAATAAGCGGTTTCGGTGGTGGTTTTGTCTGCGGTTTCACGCCTTCGAACCACTTTGCCGATGGCCTTCAGACCCGGCCATTGGTGCTGTTTCTGCAACCAGTCGATCTCGGTTGACACCGTCGCCGTGCGCGTCTCGATGCGTCCGTGATCGGCCTCGACAACCGGCGCTGCGGCGCTCGCTTTCAACTCCGGATCATCCAGCAGCAGGACCACATCGTCATACAGCGTGCCCTGATTGCCCTTCAGCGCCAGCGCGTAGTCGCCCTTCTGTTCGACGATTTGCCCGGCGATGGCGCGCTGGCAGTTCAGCGCATCGGCGGTCACGATCGTGCCTTTGAGCGTCAGCATCCTGAGCAGCTTGGGCACTGCCGTAATCTCGTTCGACTTGGCATCGGTGGCGATCTGCGCCAGCACCAGCCGCTGCTCCGAGCCCCAGGCACAGACCATGTGCAGAGCCGACTTGCCGCTGGCGCGATCAAACGAGCGGCGCAACACCTTGCCGTCGATGGCCACCACGCCCTGCAACTGCTCGGAGAACTGCGCCATAAACCGCTGAAACGAATCGCGAAACTGATCCGGATCGAGATTGCGGAACAGGCGGCTGAAGGTGTCGTGACTGGCAAGGCCGTTGGCCAGGGTAAGAAAGCTGCGCAGAAAAGGCTCCTTGGCCTCGGCAAACACAGCCATATCCACCGCGCCCTGGCCGCCGCAAAGCACGCAGCATAAAGCGATCATCAGCAGTTCGTGAAAGTCATGTAAGGCGGCATTGCCGCAGCGCGGGTCCTCAAGCCCTTCCCAACAGGAACCGAATTGCTCCAGGGTTTCTTTGCGGGACATGAAATCCTCCTGCAACAACCCTCAGGCTTCCCAATGGTTACCGGAAGTACCAACCGTGCTTCAACTGAATTTCAAATGCGATTGCCTTGGAGACTTAGCACGAGCAAGGTTCCAGATACTGTGCCGAAATCATGCCGCGCCGCTCGCGCACTGCGGCGGCCAGCTCCTTCAGCAGCGTATGGGTCTCCGCCCAGTCGATGCAGGCGTCGGTGATGCTCTGGCCG
Source organism: uncultured Acidobacteriaceae bacterium (assembly GCA_963799145.1). Lineage (GTDB taxonomy): Bacteria > Acidobacteriota > Terriglobia > Terriglobales > Acidobacteriaceae > Telmatobacter. The sequence continues at coordinate 56,739 of CAWCWQ010000169.1, forward strand.
TAGACCAGCGGCTGTCCCGGAACCAGCTTCTGCGCTCCGGCCACCAGGTTGCTCTCCATCATCACACCGATGATCCTGCGGTCGCCCTCGGCAATCTGCCGGGCGACATCGTGGCAGACGATCGCCTGGCGGCGGTAATCCTTGCCGCTGTTGGCGTGGCTAAAGTCGATCATGATGCGCGCCTCGACGCCGGCCTTCTTCATGCGCTCCGCAGTCTGGGCCACGCTCTCCGCCGTATAGTTCACGGTCCCTCTGCCGCCGCGCAGGATGATGTGGCAATCGGGGTTGCCCCTGGTGACAAAGATGGCTGATTGTCCATGATGGGTGTGCCCGAGGAAGGTGTGCGAGTGTGCGGCCGACAGAACCGCGTCAATGGCCACCTGCACGTCGCCGGATGTTGCGTTCTTGAATCCCACCGGGCAGGAGATGCCGGAGACAAGCTGGCGGTGAATCTGGCTCTCGGTGGTTCGCGCCCCAATGGCGCCCCAGCTCACCAGCCCGGCAATATACTGGGGCAAGATCATGTCCAGGAACTCAGTGCCCGTTGGCACGCCCATTTCGGCAAGATCCAGCAGCAGGCGCCGTGCCTGGCGCAGCCCGTCGTTGATCTTGTACGACTGATCGAGATACGGATCGTTGATCAGTCCCTTCCATCCAACCGTTGTGCGCGGCTTCTCGAAGTAGACTCGCATCGCGATACGCAGATCGGCAGCGAACTCGTGAATGGCGGAACGGAGCAGCGCCGCATACTCGCGCGCGGCCTTGGTGTCATGAATGGAGCAAGGGCCGACCAATACGAGCAAGCGTGGGTCGCGTCCGTTGAGAATATCCACGATTTCACTGCGCGCGTCGTAGATGGTGGTCGAGGCGGCTTCGCTGACCGGGTATTCCTCCTCCAGAAAGACGGGCGGCAGAACGACCTTGGTCCATTGGATGCGAATGTCTTCGGTGGTGTGGAACATGTCTCTCTTTCTTGCGGCCCGCGCCCCGCTCCGGGCGGAGAACCTGGAACGACGAGATCGAGCGGCCCTGTTCAGAATCTACCAGCGAACGCTGCGGGGCAGGACTTGAGCGCCGTCGATGTGTCTTCCCTCCAAACCAGGCACAGCTCGGATCTCACTGCGGCGCGTATAACTTCTCTCCAGCCTCGATCGCCACCGGCAGCTGGTTCTGATCCGGCGGCAGCGGGCAGGCGGCATAGGAGGTATACGCGCAGGGCGGGTTTTCCAGCAGGTTGAAGTCCAGTATCAGCGTGCCAGGCTTGTCGAGCCCATGGTCAGGCAGCCCGGTGTGCAGAAAGCGCGCAGTTCCATAGGTCTCAATATCGTTGGTCACGTCTCTGAGGATGAAGAACAGGGTCTTGCGCTCCGGGTCTTCCAGCACCGGCTCAAGATTCACTGGCTTGCCGTCCAGCACGAATTCGACAAACCCCGGCGACGGCAGATCGATGGTTGTGCCCAGAGCGGTAGGAATCTTGACCGTGCGGGGCGGCGTATAGGGAGTCCAGGCCGCCTGCACGCGGTAGCGCGGGTTGGGAGCAAACCAGTTTAGGCCCTTGAACCCGGCGCGCGCCGGTGAATTGGCGTCCTTGACGCGCAACACAAAGCGATCTCCACGGCGAAGCACCACCATGGTTACGCTGTGCCATGAAATCGTCGATGGGGATGGGCCATCGACCGTCAACTGGCCCTCCCAAGCCGGTTTGCCGTCGATCTTGAGGTCGGGTGGAAAGCCGGCGGACGGGGCCAAAAACTGAACGGTCTGGGCCTCCTGGGGCTGTTCGCCGGGAGCGGTGTTCTGTGGCTTCTTGCCCATCACAATCAGCACGCCGATGTGATCGGGAACCATTGCATGAACGCGGATTTTGCTGTCCGCCGCCCCGCCTATGGAGTTGACGCCCGGCTGGAGCCACTCCATGCCCACGAGCGTGAGCCAGCCGTCCGCGGCGCCTATCTCCTGCTCCCGCGCCGCGCGCCAGGCGGCAAGGTCTTCCTGCCAATGCGGGTAGACCGGCCAAGGTGATGGAGCGGCGCTGTCCACAGGGGCAGGCTGCCGCGCTTCTACCGGGGCAGGCGAAGCCGCCGGAGCCGCGTCCTGCGCCTGCGCAAAGGTCCAGCCCGCCAGCAAAACCGCCAGGCTCAACGCAAGCCGTTCCGCCAATCTTCCTCTCTCTGCCAATCGCCCCATCATCGTTTGAAGTTCCTCCAACCGTTCCTTAGAGCACTTCTCCTGTAGGTATTAAGTTGGGTGCCCCAGGTCCCTCGCATATGGGAACCTGGGAAATCATTAAATCATCAAGGCGCGGTACTGGACGCTCTTTTTCACCTAACCGCCGCCATCAAACTACTGTCAAATCATCAATTCTCATTTGAGCCAGCCGATGGGCCTAAGCCATTCAACGCCCGCGCACAACCGCCTCGACGAATCCCGCAGTCCGCGGAATCGTCTCCCGGTCCTAGCTGCTCCTATTATGACTCGATTGGGTTCGAGGGGTAGACTGGCGGCGGAGATTCAGGCGCAAGTTTCTGAAAGGCGAATCCCATGAGCAACTTCCATACCGGCTGTCTCGCTCTTGTTCTTTGTTTCCCGCTTTTCGCAGCTTCGCGGCAGAATCCCGCTCCCGCGCAGCCCGATGAGGATATCGGGGCGCATTTGCCAGCGCTGGAAGACCCGGCGAACGCTGCGCGCACATCCCCCGGGCCCGACCCGTCGCTCGGCCTCATCCATCTCGATGTTACGGTGACGGATAACTCGGGAAGACCGGTGACCGGCCTCGGCGTCGAAGACTTCACACTGCTGGACAATGGCCAGCCCCAGGAGATCGTCTCCTTTCAGGCCTTCGAAGGCACCACGGCCAAGCCCGATCCGCCGGTCGAGGTGATTCTTGTCATCGATTCAGTCAACCTGTCGAATAGGCGGGTTCTTGAAGTTGAGCAAGTGGTGGGCACATTTCTGCTCCGGAACGGCGGGCATCTCGCTCAGCCGGTGTCGGTTTACAGGTTTTCCTCGGCGGGCTTGTCGGTTACGCCCCAGCCTTCCACCGATGGAAACCTGCTGGCCGCGGAGATCGCTCGAAAGAGCGAACTGCGCCCGGTTCCGTTTATCCAGGAAGGTGGCTCCTTCGATCCCATCCGGCTTGAATACAGTGCGGCTTCCTTCAGCCGAAACCAGCTATCGCTGAGGGCGCTGGGCGCCCTGGTTCTTGCAGAAAGGCAAGCGCCGGGCAGAAAACTGCTGCTTTGGTTGGGCGGCGGCTGGCCGGTTGGACAACCGGATACAGGATTGGCTGAGAAGTCGTTCGATTGGATTACCGAGTTTTCGACCCGTATGCGCGAGGCTCGCATCGAGCTCTTCAGCCTCAATGCCTGGACCCCGAAGGTAAAGGATTTTCCCTATTTACAGTATCTGACAGAGGTGAAATCCGCCCAGGAAGCGTATCCGGGCAACTTGGGTTTGGAGGTGCTTGCACTGCAAAGCGGTGGGCGCGTTGTGGACGCAAGCGACGGCCTTTCGGGCGAGATCGAGAAACTCATAGCGAATGCAAACGCCTTCTACACCGTCACCTTCGATCCTCCCCATACGGATATTCCGGACGAGTATCACAAACTGAATGTACAGATCGGCAAGCCCGGACACGAGGCCCACGCCCGGACCGGGTACTACGATCAACCGGTCTTCTACGATCAGCCGTATCCTGCGGGCGAACGCGTCACGGTGGAGCAGTTGGAGCAGAAGCTGGGGCGGCTCGCCACGGGCCGGATTCGAAGTTGGCCGCGGAGCTCACGGGCATGGATCTGACTGAGCGGATGAGCGGCGCGCAGCTTGCGCAATGGAACGCCGGTTTGCTGGGCGCAAAGTCCCAGGCCGCGCTGGTGGCGTTGGCCGACGCTTCGGCCTTCCTGAATCCGCCGGCGGCAAGGATTCCCTCGATTGCGCCGCCGGACCTGGCCGCGCGGCGGCAGATGATCGCAAAGACGGTGGAATATCTCAGCAAGACGACTCCAAAATTGCCGGACTTTTTTGCAACGCGAACCACGATACGCTACCGGGAGACAGCGCAAGAGGATCAGCAGGTCTGGAAGACCGCGACTGGAGACCGGTCGCTGCACAGGGCGGACAGTTCGATCGCATCCGTGACCTACCGCAATGGGTACGAGGTCGTGAATGCCGAGACCCTGAAAGGAAGGAAGCCAAAGCGGGAGCAAGTGAACATGAACCAGGATGGAGCACCGATCCCAGGCGTCAGCCTCGCGGCGGCCGAGAGGCCGAAGTGGGAAGATGCGAGCTTGAATACCGAGGGGATCTTCGGCCCCATTCTCAGCACGGTGATTCGGGACGCTGCCCGCGGTGAGCTGGCCTGGAGCCGCTGGGAAGCGGACGCGGGCGCAACGCGGGCGGTCTTCCGCTATGCGGTCCCGCAGGCGGAATCGCACTATGAGCAGACCTATTGCTGCCTTGTCGGCGGCGACGGAAGGGCGGTTCTCACGCGATAGTCCGGGTATCACGGGGAGATCGCGATCGATCCGGCGAGCGGAGCCATCCCGCGCCTGACCGTACAGGCTGACTGGCCGCCGAGGATGCCGGTTCTCCGGTCGGACATCATGGTCCAGTACGGCCCGCAAACCATCGGCGGGAGTACATATATCTGCCCGGCGCGCAGCGTCTCCTATTGGCGCGGGCGGAGGGGAGTGGCCGTCCACGAGTGGGGTCGGAGCTTCAGAGTCTATGGACCCTTTGAGACGATGCTGGACGATTTTACCTTTACGGACTACCACCTGTTTCGGGGGAGGCGCGGGTGCTTACCGGGTTCGATCCGCCGCCGGAGGAGAAGTCTCCCGATGCCGGCTCCTCGCAGCCTCCAACCGCAGTCCTGCCGTCGCCGCATGGAGCACAGATTTCGAGTTATGCGCCAGCTCAAAAGCGCTTGCCGATAGACTCAAGATCCGGTGACAATGTCCCGAGTCCAGCCTTCTTGCACACTAGGAGTGAGCCGGGAATAGATTCTCTCAGCGGTTGATTTCAAGATTGAATCTTGCGCCTGGGCTTACGATGCTGGGCATGGGCAAGAGTTTTTTCCTGACGATGTGAACCAGTCCTTGTTTTCCCTGCATCGTTGCCGACTGGCTTCCAGAAGGCCATTTGGCGCATTCTCCGGTGGGCGTGGCGCCGGCGCCGGATCGGAGCGCGATCTACGCCACGGATGAAGCCGGCGATGGCTGCGGCCTGTCGGCATACGCGCCGGATGGAAGCGTGGCGGGCATCGACCTGCATATCGCTACGGGGCGCGACAAACTCCAATAGACTATCGAGACCACCGGCGAGCCGGTCTTCGGACAGATCGGGGAGCGACGAGGCTTCCGGCGCTTCAGCCTGCGTGGCCTGGTCAAGGTTCGCCGCGAGTGGAAACCGGTGTGCCCGACGTCCAGCCTGCTGAAGCTGTTCGGCTCCGGATGGTCCGCACAGACCGCATGAGCAGTAGGCGACAGGCCTCTTCCGCGCATCGGGACCCGGAATCGCCCTCGAATCCGCGCTGCTCCAAAAGCTATCCGGCTCGCGCCAGCAGACAGGTGATGTTGTCTCCTCCGCCGGCCTTGTTTGCGGCGCTCACCAGGCGGGCGCACAGACCGCCCAGTGAGGAATCGCCGGGAGAGTTGACGCTAAGCAGCGATTCGATAAGCGGGTCGGGAAGCTCGCGGGTCAGCCCGTCGGAGCAGAGCAAAAACATGTCGCCGGGCTCAGCCTCCAGCTCCAGAATATCGGGCGTTACAAGGCTCTGCGTGCCCAGCGCCCTGGTGATGACGCTCCTGAATGGCGAGCGCAGGGCGTCGGAAAGGGTCATGTGGCCCAGGCGAACCTGCTCGTCCACCAGGGAGTGGTCCACGGTGAGCTGCTCCAGGCGGCGGTTGCGCAGCCGGTAACAGCGGCTGTCGCCGATATTGAGTACCCACACGTTCCGCTCCTCCACCAGCAGGCCCACTAATGTAGTGCCCATGCCGCGGAGGCTGGCGTTGCGCTGGGAGCGGGAGAAGATGGCATCGTTGGCGGCGCGGACGGCCTCCTCGGCTGCCTGAGGCAGCGGCACGGCCCGGTCGCGGCTCTTGAGCAGGCGTAGAATCTCCTCCACCGCCAGGGAGCTGGCTACCTCTCCGCCCGCGGCGCCGCCCATCCCGTCGCAGACCAGATACACCCCATGCTCGACGGAGTAGCCGAATGCATCCTCGTTCGAGGAACGCTTGCGGCCGCGATCGCTAGCCGCCGCAGCCGTGTAGTGGAGGACCGCCGTATCCAAGGAAATTCTCCCCATCAGCAGTGTACTTCAATCGCTCAATGTACACGGGACAGGGAAGGTTGTGGAGTGCGCGAAAGTTGCATATCAGCGGCCAGATTGGCCCGCTGGAGCGTCCGCCAATGGGGGCGGCGGGGGCAGATCGAAGACCTGAATTGCCCCCGCGTTCAGCACGGCCACGCGCCGGCCAGAGGGCGAGATGGCCACATTGCCGCCGGCATCGAGCGCGGGACTGGCCAACACCTCAAGCGCCACCTTCCCCGTCGCCGCGTCGAAGACCCTAACCAACTGCCCCTTCACATCTTCGCTGTCGAGGGGCGAGGAGGCGTTTACCTCGCGGGTGACGGCCAGAGTCTCCCGCGCCAGCCGCAATCCATCGGGCGACCTGACCATCAGCGGCCAAGCCTCCATCGCGGACGTCATATCTTCCCAAAGGCGGTGTCCGGCGGTGTCTATCGCCACCAGTTTGCGGCCGCCCCCATCTGCGCAGGCGGTCACCAGCACCACGCGCTCCGAGACAAAGTCGAAGGCCGGCGAACACGCCGACTCCACTCTGCCCAGGATTTTGCTGCCGCCCGTGAAGTAGTTCAGGTTCAGCAGCCATTGCTGGCCGTTGCCGCGCAGGCTCTCCAGGTATCCCTCGCCGTTGATGGGCAGATGGACGGTCGAGCGGGTGCGGCTCACCAGCATCACCTGGCCCGAGTCCCGGCGGAGGATTCGCACCACCAGATCGGTCGGGGGCGGATCGGACTCCTTGACAGGCTGCCCATCCACAGCCAGGCTGGCCGAGGCGGACTCAGGGCTTGGGACGATGCCGGCCTTGGCTGGCGCTGCCGGCGCGGGCTCGCGGGAGTTGGTCACCAGAATACTGCCCGGAAGGATCGAGTTCCAGCCACAGCAGCGGCCCAGGGAATTGCAGTATCGGTTTCAGCTCCAGCGTGGCGTCGCCCTGCGCCAGGCCATCCCGGTCGCGCAGCAGGAAGTGGCCGTCCTTGAGCATCCACAGGTAGCGCACCCGGTCGCGCACGGTCCATAGAGCCTCGGAGGCAACCGTCCCCGCCGGCAGCGCCAGCGTCACAGCGCGAATCTGGCGCTCGTCGCCGCTCGTGCCGGCGACAGCGTCGCGGCGCATCAATCCCGGAACGCGAAAGGTAAAGAGCAGATGCTCTTCATCGAGAAAGTCCAGTGAAACCAGGCTGTTGCGCAGCCCCAGATAGTTGGGTCCGGGCGCGGAAAAGCCCAGCGGGCCGACGGGAATGGTGAATGCGGGCGGCGGCGAAGGCTTGCTTGGGAGGCGGTCGGGAAGCGGGCTCGGCTTTTTCGGGTGAGACGGAGCTGGCACGAACGGCGAGCCGTCCTGCGCCCGCGCGATGGGCTGCGCGGCAAGCACCAGGCCGGCCAGCCGCCAGCAACAGGCTCGCCCGCAACCCGAAACTTGTCCCGCGCAGCCGCTTCACCATCGAAGAGTATTCTCGCCGATGCGGCTGGTTCTGGTCAGTGACACGGCGCGGGAAAGACCCATTCATCTACATCCATCAGTGCAAGGGTGCAGTATGAGCGGACTGTACATGTCTTTCTCGATAGCCTGTGAGGTCAAGGCTCGGCAAGCACACAGACGATTTTGCGTAAATCGAGGCTGGAGTCCCCTACGAAATTGAGGATCTGTGTCCGTGTTGCCCCAGGCCTAGGAATCGAGACCTGGAGTGCCCGGCTCAGTGATTTAGCATGGGCTATACGCACAACTGTGGGTGAACCATGCTAGACATTCTGAGAGGAAAAGGATTCGAAATTCTATTCGTGTCCCACGCCGCGGCTATTCTCGAAAGAGACTTTCCCGTAGCCTTGAATGAACTCGACGCCGCATTGTCCGGCTTCGAGATCCCCATTACTGAAATCATCGGTTCCGGCGGAGGAGAAACCAAGGGCACGCAGCGAATGCGCCATGCACTGAGCGATCTCGGCTGGAAAAAGGTTCATTTTGAAATTAAGAAAACAATCAACGGCGTCGAGCGCGAGTCCGTCTCTCACGAAGTCGATCATGCCAAACAGTTCGATGGCAACACAGTCGCGCTCGAAATCGAGTGGAACAATAAAGACCCGTTCTATGACCGCGACCTAGAGAACTTCAAACGGCTCCACGCTGAGGGCGCAATCAGCGTAGGTGTCATCGTGACCCGTGGCACATCGCTACACAGTGGGGTCTGGGACTTCGTATATCGCTTTGCAACGGATCAGCACGTCAACTCTTTTGCTGATCTCGAACGCCTCGGCATCGTCCCGACACCAAAGCAGCGAGCGGAAATATCCAAGCGGGTGGAGCGGGAGAAAAACCCCATCGCATTTGCAAATGCCTGGACTGACAATTTCGTTTCAAATAAGTATGGCGAAGCAACTACGCACTGGAACAAGCTCATTGCTCGCATTAGCAGGGGAGTTGGAAATCCTTGTCCTCTGCTGCTGATAGGTCTGCCGGCCTCAATCGTATCCTTTGATGCCGGTCCGGTCCAAGCCATAGAGGCAGATGATGGCAGTTTCTAGTCGCCGATTGCCAGCAACCTCCCATTTTGCGAGTGATTGGAATACGTCTTCCAGGTGGGCTCATAGGACTCATCGGCCTGGTTTCCCCAACTGATCCAATTCTTGCGGTCACCACGGGCGAACAACTCGAGGAATGGACCTGGGCTGCAAGCCTCTATCAACTTGTATTGCTCATCAGGCTTGCGGGAGTGTTCACGCTTTCGGCTACATAGGTAGTTCACCTGGGTTCGGCCCGGTTGAAGAGTTCGAGCGTTCTTGCCCCTTACACCGAACAATATCAATTCAGTCACATTGCGGAAGTAAAACCCGACGCCACGACCGTCGGAACCGCCATCTTTCCTGATCTTGTGCCATACCAAATTGCTCTTGTACTGAAAGCCCCAGGCGCGCATGACAGAGATGCCATCGGGAAGGAGAGCGTTCGGGACCCACAGATACAGGTGAGAAGTATCCGCAGCCAAATCGGCAACCGGAAGCTCCTTGATGTCGTCCAGCGTCATTGTTCCGTAGCGGGCCAGACGTTTGTGCTCGGGTGCGACCTTTCCGGTCCGATTCTGAAACTGCCACGGCGGGTCCGCCAGGATTGTGCCGAACTCGCGGCCATTTGCAAAGTTTAAGAGATCTTCGCCAGCGATACTCAGAGACCGGCCTGGTTTGACGATCATCTGCTTGCTGAAACGGCCCCGGCTCGTGGTGCCGATGGCGGATTCGAGCCGGCCATTCGCAGAGAACTCTCTGATATTACTCATGTTTTGCACCTGCGAAAAGAGGCCAAAGTTCGGAAACATACTTTTCTGCCGCATCACGAATCACCCAAGCCGTTGAGACCTTCTTTTGTTTAGCAATCATCTCAAGAGATGCGTAAACTTCTGCAGGAAAGGTTACAGAGGCTCGAGTCGAAGGTTCCCTTTTGGTCTGGCGCAAAGTAAAATCTCCCTTTTCAAATCATGCACCACTTTACACCAACACGGTGCGGTTAGTGAAGAAGAATTTTAGTTTGCCGATTCCAGCTCAGATGGCTCAACAAAGCAGCGAGATGCGACCCTCAACTGTCGCCAACAGCCCATAGTGATCGTCCAAAGACAATCCAATCACGGCAGGTGTTTGGCAGTGCGGCATGTGCGACAGTAAAAGAGGGATGGGGCAGAACGCGACAACGAGTCCGCGCGTCAGGTTCCTGGGGTACGGCGCCTGCGCGCTGGCCGGGTGCCTGTGGGGCACGGGCTTCTACTGGGGCCGCCTGGCGCTCAACGAGATGAGCGTGGAGCACATGGTGCTCTACCGCTTTCTCTTTGCCTGCCTGGGCATGTTGCCCGTTGTGCTTCATGAACCTGGGCCGCTTCCGCCTGACCGGCGGCGAGCTGCGCCTGTTGCTGCTCTCGGCGGCCTTCGGCATTCCCATCCAGTTCCTGCTGCAGTTCCATGGCCTGGCGCTGACCACGGTGAGCCACGCCTCGCTGATGGTGGGCGCGATGCCGGTGCTGCTGGCCGCCGCCGCCGTGCTCTTTGCCGGCGAACGGCTCGACTGGATCGGCTGGCTGGCCCTTTGCGGCTCCACGGTGGGCGCGGCGCTGGTGGTGCTGGGCGGGCAGCCGCGGCGCGCCCGAATACGGTCAGCCGTCGCTCGCCGGCGACCTGCTGGTGGTCGCCTCGCTCTTCGTCGCCCTGGCCTGGATTCTGCTCAGCAAGAAGCTGATGGAGACCCACAGCCCGCCGGTGGTCACGGCCTACACCATTCTCTCCGGAACGGCGATGCTGGCCGTCGTGGTTCTCGGGCCGTGGTCTGCAATCCGCTGCTGCGTCGCACCACGGGACGCGAGTTCCATCCGCCGCCCTTCGCCCACGTCAGCCCCACGGCCTGGGCCGCGCTGGCCATCAGCGGCCTGCTCTGCACGGCCACCACCACGCTGCTATGGAACTGGGGCATTCACCACGTGCCGGCCTCGCGCGCCGGCGTCTTCCTGAACATCGAGCCGGCGCTGGGCTCCTGGCTGGGCGTTCAACTGCTCGGCGAACACCTGGGCCCTTACGCCTGGGTGGGCGGCGCGCTGATTCTGGCCGCCGCCATCACGCTCACCACGCGCGGCCATGAGCCGGGATGGGCCGATCCTGCCGTCATTCTGGAATAGGCGCGGCGAATTGACTTGACAGACCACAGTGAAAGTCAAAACTGCCGGAAAACATCCCTCCGTGGCTAAAGCCAATCGTTTCATATCAACCATTTACGGCACGGCTAAAGAGGCTGCGGAAAAACTCAGGATTCTTGGCGAAATTGGCTTATGGCGCCCTTCCGGGGCTAAAGCCCGCCTTGATTCTGCTGGCTTTATGCGGGGGTTGAAACCCCCGCCTCCCTCCGGATTGGGTTTTTCCGCAGCCTGTAAAGCCGTGCCCTTTCAATACCCGGCTTTCACTGTGGGCTGCTAACATCTCTTGCATGGATGCGGGCAGGGCGTCACCCTCCGGCAGGAAAATCCTCGTCGCCGCGCGCGGCAAATGGCGCAATCTGGTTGAGCTTGCCATTCCCTACGCGCTAATCCTGCTCGTCTGCTGGACGCCCCGTCCCTGGCAGAGATATCTCTGGCTGGCGGCAGCCGCTTCGGTGGTGGCCGTCACCGCGATCTGCTTCGACGGCGCGGAGGCGATGGGCCTGCGCAGAGCAAACTTCTTTCGTTCGCTTTGGGTGGTGGGCGCCGCGCTCGCCCTGGCCACTGCGGCCGTCGCCATTGCCAGCGGGCTCCATACATTACACATGCCAGGCAGCCTGGTTCTGTTCTTCAAGACCTATTGCGCCTATGCGCTCTGGGCCGGCGTCCAGCAGTTCCTGCTGCAATGCTTCTTCCTGCCGCGGTTGCTGCGGCTTCTGCCAAGCGCAAGAACCGCGGCAGCCACGGCCGCGGTCATCTTCGCGGCTGCCCATCTGCCCAGCCCCATCCTCACCTCGGTCACGCTTCTCTGGGGCTTTGCGTCCTGCCTGATCTTTCTGCGCTACCGCAACCTCTATCCGCTGGCCCTGGCGCATGCGGTCCTCGGCATCACCATCGCCATCGCCGTCCCCGGACCGGTGGTCCACAACATGCGGGTTGGCCTGGGTTACCTGACCTACGGGCACGCGCACAAGCCGGCTGCCTTACCGCAGCCATAGAGACCAGATCGCGTCTACCGAGGCGTGGGTGATAGCCGATGCGCCCACCCGGCGCTCCTGCCGCCATGCCCGCCCATAGAAGACGCCCGCTACCGCGGCCAATAGCACGTAACGCCAATTGAAGAATGCCGTCCGCTTGTTGAAGTGGGAAAGCCCGAAAATGACGGCGGTCAGAAGCAGCGCCGCGGTGCGGCCGATACGCCGCTCCAGAAGATTCTGGAGCCAGCCGCGAAAAAAGAGCTCCTCCGGCACGGCGATGAAGAAGAAGGTGAAGAACCATGCCCCGGCAATCGGCGCCAGTCCCGGCCAACCACCCCAGCGACCAAGACCCGTCGCTGGGGACCCCGGCCAGGCCCGATGCAAATGCAGAAAGCCCAACCCCAGGCCCAGCGCCAGGGCGATCGGCGTGTACCAAGCGAGCTCTCGCAGACCGATGCCCGCATCGCGCCAGGCGCAACCGCAGATCGAAGCCCACCCCATCCAATTGCCGCACATAGATGAAGCCGTAGATGCCCGCATCGAGCAACAGCATTTTGTTGAAGATGGCCAGGTGCGCCGGCCACGCGCCCTCGAACCAGCGCAGGTCGACGGCCAGGCCCAGCGCCGCCAGAACCAGATAATCCCGCCAGTTGCCGCGCAGGCCGCCGGGGACCGAGTCGATGCGCCGAGCCTGCTCCAGCAGGCCCGCAATCGCCACCGGAAGCGCGGCATACAACGCTAGCCAGCCCCACCGAAAGACGCCCGCGCCAAACGCCACCAGCAGATAGGGCATGCTCAACGCGGCAGGCATGAAGATCTTCGCCCACAGCGGCAGCCTGCGCACACCCCCGGCTACGCGTTCCGGAAAGAACGCCGCGCCCAGAAACGGGATGAGTGTGAGCAGGGCTGCGATCAGATTGGCCGGGGTAATCATGAGGCTCAACTCCATTGTGCGCCCTTGCCGCCAAGGCTTTTTGTGCGCCGCGCCAAACCTTGGTCACCGAAGCTGAAGAGATTCCCCTTCACTTCCGGACAGACCTGACCGATACGGTTGAAGGAGACACATGTGACCCTTCTAACCTGGAACCAGTCCTGCACTGTGGGCGTTCGAGCTATGGACGACCAGCACGGCATCCTGATGGACGCGATGAACGAACTTCGGCAGGCTGTGCTGCGCGGTTCCGGCCGCGAACAGGTGAGCGAGTTGCTCGACCGGCTGATCGAGTTCACCCGCATGCACTTCTGGAGCGAAGAGCAACTCATGGAGCAGACCGGCTTTCCCGGCCTGGCAGAGCATCGCGCCGAGCATCGCAGCATGTTGGCGCGGATCCTCCAGTCGGCCCATCGCGTGCAATACGGCGAGGGAGTCCAGATGCGCCCGCTGCTCTCCTTCTTGCGCGACTGGTTTGTCGAGCACATCGAAGGCCTGGACCGCGAGTATGGCCCTTGGCTGAACGAACGCGGCGTCTACTGACTTGGGCGCGGTGGAACAGACTGCCGAAAAACTTCTTTCGGGCCGCCAGAAGTGTCAGGGCATGACTTCAGTCATGCCATAGATGCAGGAAAATCGACGCTGGCTTTAGCCCCTGCAGTGCGCCTTTCGGATTTCCCGGCCAGTTTTCAGACTTCTTCCGCAGGCTGTGAAACCTCGCCGCAGTTTGCCGCATCTGCCAGCCGCGCCTACGGAATGCCTGTTTACGCCTTTCCTGCCGGCGTGACTGCCTCCAGAAGCTGCGAACCAGGATTGTAGTCCGGAATCAGCTCCTTGAGCAGCAGGACGATCTTGCCGATGTCCTGCCCGCACACTGCCCGTTCGAGAGCCTGCATGAACGCTTCGATCTGCTTTGCATCGACATCGTAAGGCGAGCGATAGCTCCGGATCTTGGCGTGCGAGGTGGGAACCATGTGCTCGCCGCTAAGATTCAACTCTTCAAACAACTTCTCTCCCGGACGCACTCCCGTGAACTGAATCGCGATCTCCCGGTCCGGCTGTAGCCCGGAGAGCAGAATGAGATTCCTCGCCAGGTCAACGATCCCGATTGGTTCGCCCATATCTAGAACGAATATCTCTCCGCCGTTGCCGATCGAGAAGGCCTGCAGAACAAGCTGGGCAGCCTCTGAAACCGTCATGAAATAGCGGCGCATCTCCGGATGGGTAACGGTCACCGGGCCGCCCGCGGCAATCTGTTCCTTGAAGATTGGGACGACGCTCCCGCTACTGGCCAGAACGTTCCCAAAGCGCACCGCGACGAATCTGGTTCCCCGCTCCTTCTGGAGCGCGCGAATAGCCAGCTCCGCCATGCGCTTCGTAGCGCCCATGATGCTGGCCGGCCTGACCGCCTTGTCGGTGGAGATCAGGACGAAGTCCTCTACCCCGTGCCGAGCCGCCGCCAGCGCCACCTGCCACATGCCCAGAATGTTGTTTTCGACGGCTGCAAAGACCTGGTTCTCCAGTAGCGGAACATGCTTGTAGGCGGCCGCATGGTAGAGAATCGCAGGCCGATGCCGCCGCATCACGCGTTCAAGATTGTCGGGCCTGCCAATGTCGCCTAGCTCCGGATGAAATACCAGATTGGGGAAGGTGGCGCCCATCTCGCGGTCAAGGAAGAAAAGCGGAGTCTCCGCGCAATCGAAGCCGGCCAAGGCCAGCGGGTTGAAGCGAGCGATCTGCCGGCAGAGCTCCGATCCGATCGAGCCCGCCGCGCCGGTCACCAGGACGACACGCCCCTGAATGCGCTCCCGAATGCTCTCCTGATCCAGGTGAACCGGCCTTCGGCCCAGCAGCTCTTCGACGGCAACCTCGCGTATCTGCTTGCTTTGTTCCGTGCTCTGAATCTTCCTTTCCAACCCCGGCGCCCTCTTGCATTCTACTTCGGCATCGGGGACGGAGTTCAAAGAGCGGCCCCCGCGGTCGCGTGGCGCGGAGGGGTGCGGCGGAGATTCTCTCGATGGCGTGGGTTCGAGCCTCAGGCGCAGGCCAGGCCTTCGGAGCCGGCCGGCTCCAATTCCTTGCTGTCAACTTCCACGGCGAAGCTCTGCATGATGGTATCCATGGTGAGGACCACGCGGAAGCTGTTCTTCTTCCGCACAACGACCCCCTCCATGCCTGCAAATGCGCCGGAGCAAATGCGAGCCCGCTGCCCCACCTTCAGCAGCGGGTGCGGTTCCACGCGGCGCAGCGGAAGGCCGAATCGCAACGCTTCGATGTCGGCCTCAGGCAAGGGCGCCGGTTCGCCCCCCGTCCCGCCCACAACCGCCAGCACGCCCGGCACCTCCAGCACCCGCACGCGCTCCGTCCGCTGGATGCGGACGAAGATGTAGCCGGGAAAGAGCGGGAGCTCCAGGGTGACCTTCAGTCCGTTGCTCCATTTGCGCTGCGCCCGGTAGAGGGGGAGATAGTGCTCGATCTGCCTCATGCTCAGGTGCTGGTCCACACGCTTCTCATGGCGCGAATTTGTGTAGACCGCGAACCACTTCGGCTCTGGCTGGGCATCTGGAGACATTCCCTCGGTTTGGCTGCTCGTTTGGACGGTCTCTGGATGGGCAATGTCCGGCACGGCTTCTCGGCAATCCTCGCTTGGGCGGGCGGTCGCCCACTCTCTCCCCGCGGATGCAAGCCAACTCCAAGGATGCCGGAAGTCGCAAGCCCGATCGCGGCAGAGCGTCATCCGGCTTCGCTTGCGCCCGATGAGAGTTCAAACCAGGGCTGAGAACACGATAGCATGGGCGCGCCAGCGGCAGTGTGACGCTTCGCACTCGCATCCGCGAGCTGGTCCGATCGGGACACGGCGCCGCATTCCCACCTTGGCGCCCGATTCCAGACCCGGCCGGAATGGCTTCAGAGAGAGCAGCAAATCTCGCCCTGTGATAATTTGGAATCAGCGGCCTTGAACGAGCTCGTAGCTCAGGTGGTAGAGCAACGCCGAGCAATATTTGGTT
>CAWCWQ010000170.1:0-4771 GCA_963799145.1 uncultured Acidobacteriaceae bacterium
TGGCCACGCGCAGATTCGCAAGACCGGTGAAATTGAGCCAGCCCTGGTCACCGTGGGCGACGACCTGAATTCAGTGGCGCAGTTCCTGGCGCCGGGCCGCGATTCTTACAGCGCCCAAGAGGTGGTCGAGTCCCTCCTCAGTCTGAGTGCTGAAGCGGCCGGCTACCAGCCAGACGTGGCCCAGGAGCGAGTCCTGGCCGCCACTGCCTGACCCCTGAATCGGGCCAAGTTGTTCGAACAGAAAAGGGTGGGTCTCCGCAAAGAGATCCGCCCTTTTTCTCGTTTGGAGGGAATTCAGCCCCGCCGCCGTTGCAGCCTGCAGAAAGAGGGCTTTGTTGAGGAGAGCGTTCCTTAGCGGGCTTTGCCCCAAAAATGGCTAGATGCCTCCGCGCCTCGGCATCGGTAGTGCTCACGCGCGGACCTTCTTGCCCTGCTTGCCTTGTCCCGCGCGCTTTTCTGCCCCGGCCTGCTTCCGCTTCAGTTCCGGCAACTGTGCTACGGCCCGCTCCAACCGCTCGGTCGCCGCCCGTTTGCGCGCCGCCCGCCGCCGCGCCGAGAGCGGTGCGGAAATCGGACAGAAGACGATGATTGACCGTCACCCCGCCGCACAGCCACTGAAAAGGAGCGCTCTCCCGCGTGCGCCGCGCAAGCTCGCGCGCCAACAAATGTGTCCTTCCAAGCGGGAGAGTCGTTGTTCGGCACCCAATAGCCAATGACGTTGAGTCCGTGTTTGGCCTGTAGTTTGGACACATCCTTAAAGACAGATTCAAGCGCAGGCACCTTGCTTGGCTTCGCGTGATAGACCATCAACTCAAAGACGCGATTGCAGTCGGCCTTCACATCTCGCACCTGGGTCAGATGAGCTGTGATAAGCGATCCGCTAGCAAATGAAGTCGCGGCCGTGGTGCAGAGCTTCCATCCTTTGAATTCCCAGTTCGAAGGCATAGGAACTCCAGATGAACCAAGTGTGCAAGAGGCAACCGACACAATGCCACGAATACAAGCTCGGCATTCCAAGAAGAAGACACTGCCGTGGGGAGAGGATGACGGCGCCGAACGCGCATTGCGAGCGTCTCGTCGCCGATTCGGAGATTGCTCAGTCTTTGCATAGAATTACTCCCCAATGCCGCACATTGGTTCTGGGTCATGGTGCAGGAGGACTCCAATGCACCCAGCAATCAAGCGCTCATTGGACTCTACAAGCAGGAAATTCCGCCACTAACCCCTTTGCTCAGAAGATGTTGCGGATAACTCCAATGATAAGAATAATTTAGCGCGGAACCCCCGCTGCATCCTATTGAAATCAAGGATTTTATTCCCAAAATGCGGGGGGGAGGGGTACAAGCCGGGAGCCCATCCCCCCGTCGCTCCAGCGCTAAGGGCGGGCGACCCCGATCTTCAGCCCGCCTTGCTCGCAGGCACTGGCGCGGCGCCCGCTCCGCCCACGCGATATACCCTGGGAACGCGATCCGCCGGCGGCGGCAAGGCAGGGAAGGCCGCGTGCGGCTCGGTCTGGTACCAGTAGGCCGTCGAGTAGAAGTTGTCGGAGCGGTGGTTGGCGTGGCCGTGCTCGATGGTCACCCGAATCGACTTCTCAAAGGTGATGGGGCTCTCGATGTGCCAGCGGTAGAGGCAATAGCGGCCGCCGATGCGCTCGCGGGTCCACCATGTAGGGCGCGCCGTTGTGCTGGTAGGCGAAGGGCTGGCCGCCGAAGTCCCAGGCGCCGTTGTAGTAGTCCTCGGTTCCGGTGCCGTTGATGGTGGGCAGCGCGTCGCCGTCGATGAAGATCATGTCGTCGCCCTCGCCGAACCAGCCGTCCTGGTTCTGCTCCACGGCGTGGGTGACGCCCACAAAATGCCCCTTGCCCGCGGCCTCGAGAAAGACGTAGTTGTCCTCGCCGTCGAGGTTCTTGCGGTCGTTGATCCTGGGGTCGTACTCGTTGGTCCAGTCGTCGGTCCAGCCTTTGCAGGGCGCGGCCTGGCGGTACTGCGCGTGGAAGCGGCCCACGTCGGCGGGAAGGCTCGGCAGCGTCACGTAATCGACGGCGAAGTAGAGGCTGTCGGTGCGGACCTTGCCCTCGTTGGTCAGCGTCATGCGGGCCGCAGTGGAAAACGGCATCTGGAAATAGGCGTTGAGCGCCTTGATGGGCGCCACGGCCAGCAGCGCCGACTGGTAGACGAAATACTCGCCCAGGCCCAGGCCGAAGAAGTCGCCGATGGGCGCTTCGACCGAGGGCGTCGCTTCGCCGTCCCACCAGGCGCGCAGCACCAGGTTCTTCAGGTGCATCGGGTCCGGCGAGTTGATGGTGAACCAGAGATGCGTGACGACGCCCGCGCCGGTGACATCGAGCAGCGTTGCCGTCGCGCCCGGTTCCACTGGGACCGCGTCGTCGTTGCCGCCGGTGCGGTCCCAGCTTGAAGAGCGGCGGGTTTTGTAGTTGCGCAGGCGGGCCAGGGCGAAAAGCTCTTCCGGCGCGGCGGCTTCGGGCGGTGCGGGTGCAGCGGCTACGGGGGCTTTTCCAGTTGTTGAGGCAGCCGCGCCCGCCGCGTTCAGGCCCAGCAGCGCCGCAGCGGACGCGATGGCGCCGAGCAGCCTGCGCCGTGCGGGGATCAATTCGTTAGCGTTGGATGGATTCATAGCGTGGAGCCTCCAGACCGGAGAGTGACGACAGCGAGTTGTAGTCGCGCGCGCTGCGGACTGTCAAGGCTCATCGGAAAAGGGTTGGTTGGGCGGAGTCGCTTTCCCACCCTTGGCACAAAAACAAGAACGTGCCAAGGATGGGGCATCGCAGCATTTGTGGCGCGCGTCTAGCCGGTGCGCATGGCTGGCTTCTTTTGCGCGGCGTCTCATTTTTTTCGTTCTTTCAGGTTGTGGCTGTCGGCAGCCTTCAGGGTCATTCCGTAGAGCGCTTTGAACTGCTCGATCTCCTTCAGCGTTTGCGCGGAGAAGGGAACGAGTTTGCCCTCGAAGGCGTGCAGCACGATTCCCTCCAGCAGGTCGCCGAGGGTCATGTCCTTCAGTTCGGCGACGCCTTGAGCACTTTCAACATGCGTTTTTCCATGCGCACGCCGGTCTGTACGCGCTCGACTTCCACGGGTTGGCGATTCTGCGATTCTTGCGTCATTGTTTCCTCCTGTCTATCTGGTACCAATGTACCACGGTAACAAATTGAGGGCAACTCCAACCGAGGACACTTTGCGAAACTGCAAGCAGAGCGGCGGGCTTCGCGCACCCTGGTCCGGCCTGTTATGGTCAGTGAGGAAACTCATGAATCCTCCTTAGGAAACCTCCGGCATGTGGAAGCGTTGGCGAATCCGGATACTGCTGTTCCTGGCCGTTCTCGGCCCCGGATTTATTACCGCCAATGTCGATAACGACTCCGGCGGCATCCTCACCTACTCGCAGGCCGGCGCGCAGTTCGGCTACACCCTGCTGTGGACCATGCTTCCCATCACCATCGCCCTGATCGTGGTGCAGGAGATGTGCGCCCGCATGGGCGTGGTCACCGGCAAGGGCCTCAGCGACCTGATCCGCGAGGAGTTCGGGCTGCGGCTCACCTTTGTGCTGATGGTGCTGCTGGTGGTGGTCAACTACACCAACGTGGTCACCGAGTTCATCGGCATTGCCGGCTCGATGCACCTGTTCCATGTGTCCAAGTTCATCTCCGTGCCTTTTTGCGCGGCGCTGGTCTGGTACATGGTGGTGAAGGGCAGTTACAAGAGCACGGAGAAGATCTTTCTCGTCGCCTCGGTGGTTTACATTGCCTACATTTTTGCCGGGGTGCTGTCGCAGCCCAGTTGGCACGATGCGCTGCTGGCCACGGTGCAGCTGCCGCCCAACAGTCGTGTGGAGCGACAAGGCCTATATGTACATGGCCATCGGCGTGGTGGGCACCACGATTGCCCCGTGGATGCAGTTCTATCTGCAATCGTCGATTGTGGAAAAGGGCATTCGCGTCAAGGATTACGCGGCCTCGCGGCTGGATGTGATCGTCGGCAGCTTTTTCACCGATATTGTGGCGTGGTTCATTATCGTGGCCTGCGCGGCCACGCTCTACGTGCATGGCATGGGCGCAATCCAGGTGGCCGCGGATGCGGCCGAAGCCATGCGCCCGCTGGCCGGCGATTATGCCTTCATCCTCTTCGCTTTCGGGCTCTTCAATGCTTCGGTCTTTGCCGCTTCAATCCTGCCGCTCTCCACGGCCTACACGGTCTGCGAGGGCCTTGGGCTGGAATCCGGCGTGGACAAGCGATTCAAGGAAGCGCCGTTTTTCTACTGGCTCTATACTCTGCTGATCGTGGGCGGCGCGGCTCACGGTGCTGCTGCTGCCTGACGCGCAACTGATCAACGTGGCGATTCTTTCGCAGGTGCTGAACGGCGTTCTGTTGCCGGTCGTCATCATCCTGATGCTGCTGCTTGATTAACCGCCATGACCTGATGGGCGAATACAAGAACTCGCGCGCTCTGGAACGTCATTGCCTGGGGCACCAGCATTATCGTCATCGGCATGACCATGGTGATGCTCTGGGGAATGATTCCCGGCCACTGAGGATTGCGGGTTCGAGCGATTCCAGAATGCACGTACCCTTTCCCGCGTGGTGCGAGGGGGCATTTTCTTAAGGAAATGCCACTTGAGAGCAGTGACTTTTGTGTACCTGAACTGTGGAACCGCTGTAGCCCTAAAGGAGCTTGCCCGCGGCCAGGTCGCGAATCAGCGTGCGGTCGGCAGCCAGGAAGTCGTAGCCGGGCAGATCTTCCAGCTTGATCCAG
>CAWCWQ010000171.1:0-10903 GCA_963799145.1 uncultured Acidobacteriaceae bacterium
GTGTAATCCGCCCCTACCAATACGTTCGCAAGACCATCGACGTAAAGAATACGATCAAGCTGCAGTTTCGCATCGGCGAGACACTTACCGGGCAGATGGGCGACGCGGTAGTCGAGGAGAAGGTAGATCCCAGGCAGTTTGTATCGCTCGATGAAGTGAAGGCGGACGATACCGAAGGCGTGAAGTTGGGCGGGACCACTCCCAACACCAGTGAGATGCAGACGGCGCTGGACAATTCAGCGCGCGATGAACTGGTTCAGAAGGTGCGGCTGAAGGTGCAGGAACTGCCGCGGGCGGTCTATGACGCGGGCAAGACCAGAGAGCAGGAAGAAAACGTGGATGGCGCGGGCGAGTACTACCTGCGGTATCTGAGCTGCACCGCGGAGGATGGATCGGCCGAGCGGCGGCACGCCAAGGAGTATCTGGCGGAGAAGTTCAATATGAGGCCGGAGGCGACTCCCAGTAGCCGGCTGCTCGTTCCGGCGCAAGTCCGCACGTCAGCGGCGATGATTGAGAGAGGCGGAGCGAGAGCGTGGATTCACCTGAGAACAAACCGGCAGGCGAACTGACTCGGATCGGAAAGTATGACGTCGTTAGCGTGCTGGGGCGCGGCGGGATGGGTGTGGTCTACCGCTGCATCGACCGGCACCTCGGACGCGAAGTGGCAATCAAGACGCTTACCGAGGGAATCAAGGGCGATTCCGGAATGCTGGCGCGCTTCTACGACGAGGGGCGGAAGACCGGCGGCTTCAAGCATCCGAATATCGTCACCGTCTACGAACTTGGCGACGACAACGGGATTCCTTACATCGTGATGGAGTTGGTGGACGGCGATCCGCTGGAGAAGCTGATCGGCTCTGAAGAGCCACTTCCCCTGACCGAACGCCTGCGCATTGTGGAGGATGTATGCTCCGCTCTCGACTATGCGCATCGCCAGAATGTGATCCATCGCGACGTGAAGCCGGCAAACATCTTTGTGCAGCCCGGCGGACGCGTCAAACTGCTGGACTTCGGAATCGCGCGGCTCGAGGAGAAGAAGGACCAGGATCTCAGCCTCACCCGGCCCGGCCACATCATCGGAACAGTGCCGTACATGGCGCCGGAGCGGCTGAGAGACAAGCCCCTCGATCGCCGCTCCGACATATTTGCCGCGGGAGTGGTGCTGTATCAGCTTGTTTCCGGCGAGCTTCCGTTTTCCGGCGACGACGTCGTGCTGATGCAGAAGATTCTGAATGAGCCGCATGTGCCGCTAAGCGCCAAGATCAAAGGCTGCCCGCCTTCGCTGGATGCGATTGTCGATCGCGCGCTGGCCAAGCAACCGGAAGACCGCTACGATACGGCCGATGAGATGGCCGCGGATTTGAGCGCTACGATCGCCGAGATTCAGGAAGAAGAGGCTAAGGAGCTATTCCCGGAGGCCAAGCGTTTGCTAGAAGCGCAAGAGCCCTTGCGCGCCCGGGCAGCGCTCCAGCAACTGCTCAAGATTCAGAGCAAGCACACTGGAGCGCGCGAATTGCTGGGGGAGATTCAACGGCAACTGAGCCAGCGGCAGCGCGAGGAGAGAATCCAGCAGCTCCGGCGGCAGGCGGAGAACCTGCTGGATGACAGAGAGTTCGACCAGAGCCTGGCGATTGTGGATGAGGCGCTGGAGCTGGATGCCGCGAATCGGGAGCTCACCGAACTGCGGCAGCGGATTGCGAAGGCGAAGGAGAAGCAGGAGCGGGTTCGCGAGTACCTGCGCCGCGCGGATGCCGCGCGCCGGGCGGGCGATTACAAGGCAGCGATCTCGGCGGCCAGGGAGGCACTGCGCGTTGACGAGTCGAATTCCAAGGGGATTTTGCTCGTAAGCCTTTTGGCCAGGGAGGCGGAGGAGGCTGAAAAGCGGGCTGCGGTGAGGGCTCTGCTGGAGGCGGCCCGAGGGGAACTCGGCGTCCGCCACTACAAGGAAGCGGTCGACGTATTGCAGCGGGCGGAGCAGACCGATCCGACCAACCCCGAGGTTCAGCTTCTGCTTGCGGACGCCAACTCAGGGATGGAGCAGATGCGGCGCAAGGAGTTGGTTGCGCGGCTTGAGACCGCGGCCTTCGCGGCGGCCACCTTCGAGGAGCTTCAGAAGTGTGCGCAGTCGATTCAGGAGGCGATGGCTTCAATGCCCGCGGAGTCGACGCTGATCCGGCTGAGCGCGCAGATCGACCGGCAGATCAGGGAGCTGGAGAGCCGCCGCTTTGTCGATGAGACCATCCAGACATGCCGCGACCTTCGCCCCAAAGAGGCGTTGGAGGTGGTTCAGCAGGCCCGGCAGCGCGTTCCTGGGGATGAGCGGCTACAGGGCCTGGAAAAGCTGCTGGCCGACAGGGTGAAGCGGCAGACGGTCGAGGAGCGGCGTCAGGAGTTCGTCTCGCAGGCCCGCGAGGCGATCTCCAATGGCCAATTCGCCGATGCGGTTCGCATCCTGGAAGGTTGCCAGGCGGAAGGCATCGCGACCGAGGAGATTCGTTCGCTGCTGGAGTTTGCGCATCACGAAGAAGCGGAGCATCGCAGCGAGGCCCTGATGCGCAGCCGCGTTGCGCAGGCGCAGGCGATGATCGGCGAATCGGCCTTCGAACAAGCCATCGCGCTCCTGGATGCCGCGCTCCAGGAGAATGACGACGCTGCTCTGCGCTTTCTTCGCGATCAGGCGCTGGAGGGCCGCGAGTTGCTCGCGAGGCAGATCGAGGCGGAGTTGGCAAATGCCGGGAGGCTGGCGCGCGAGGGAAAGCAGGCAGCGGCCATTCAGCTTCTTGAAGCGCTGCCGCCCGCCGTCCGGGGATCGGAGCGCGCGCGGGCGGCCGAGGCGGCGCTCGAGGATGAGCTGCAGCAGGCGATCTTCCGGAGCATCGGCAGAGCGTATGCGGAGTTTGAGACCGGCCTTGCGGCCAGTGAGCAAACCATGCGGCGCGTTGCGGCGGCCATGGGCAATTCCAGGTTTTCTGGTTCGGTCACGGAGGCCTTCCGCGGAAGAATGCGGGCTTTTGCCGACCGTACAGCTACCGATCTGACCGCCAAGTACAAGATCACGATCGGCAGCGGCGACAAAGTAGGAGCCGGAGAGCTGGCCAGTCAGGTCGCAGGGGTGATCGCCTACGCCAGTCCGCAGGCCAAATCCAGCTGGGAGAGCCTGGTCAGCCAGTCCGGAAAGATGAAGCCGCTTGCTCGTTCGCGCAAGTAAATATCCTCCGGCAAAGCCGGGGCTATATGGTCGGTGGCCCCTCAAAGGGATCTGTGTAGAAGTGCTCCATGCCGGAAGCAGCCTGACGCCCGCGCCGTAGGCGCAGTGGTTGTTAGCCCTGCGCTTCAGCGTGGGGTTGGCGAAGCCAATAATTCACCCGGAGTCCCATCGGGACGGCGCTCATGCTCCGCGCCCTCCTAACGTTTTTGCCAGAAGAATGTAACGAACAAGCCGGGAGCGACTCCCGCAAATGCCGAAACTCTACTGTCACCCCCGGCAAAGCCGCGGGTTTTCCCAATCGAATTGGGTGCGGTAACTCTGGTTTCGCTCCAAAACAGTCAGGCGGCCAGCGCCACCAGCAGGATGCAGGTAATGTTGTCCACGCCTCCGCGCTGTTTGGCCATGTGGATGAGGTTGGAGCAGGCCGTTTCGAAGGTCGATGCTGCCAGGATCGAGGCGATGCCGTCTTCGTTGAAGTAGCGGGTCAAGCCGTCGGTGGCCAGAAGAACGCCGATGCCGGGCTTGAGATCGACGGAGTAGAAGTCGGGCTGCACCTCGACGCCCACGCCGACCGCGCGGGTAATCACGGACTCCATGCCGCGCAAATCCGCCAGATGGGCGTTTTCGATAGTCAGTGTTCCGTTGCGAATAAGTTCATTAATGTAAGAATGGTCGACGGTCAGTTGCGCGCACTTGTCGTCCTGGAGGATATAGGCCCGGCTGTCGCCGACATTGCCCAGGATCAACTTGTCGCCATCGAGCGCGGCAACCACAACGGTGGTCCCCATGCCCTTGTTTTCCGGAATCTGCCCATTCTCCCACACGTCGAGATTGGCGGCGTTGATGGCCTGGAGCAGCCTGCTGCTCACCGGCAGCCCGGAAGCCGCTGTGGCCGCGTAGCTCTGGATAATGGCCGCGACTGTGCGGCTGCTGGCCACCTCGCCGCTGGCCATGCCGCCCATGCCGTCGCAAACCACGTAGATGCCCAAGGACTCGTCGTAGCCGAAGTAGTCTTCGTTATTGGAGCGCACGCAGCCAACGTCGCTGAGCGCCGAGATCGCGATGCGAAAGGGCGGGGCGGCGGGAGCAGGTTCGGCTGGAGCGGTTTGAGTGCTCGCCGGCTCGCTGGAGGGCGCGGGTTCTCCCGATGGCACTGCCGCTTGCGGCTGGGCCGGTTCCGGCTCGAGATCGGGCATGGCATCTGCGTGGGCCGCGGCTTCGGCCGGCCCTCCAAGGGGTTCGCCCCATTGCGGAAGATCGTTGGTGAGTTCTTCGGTCATTTTCCAGCCTTGATTCTTCCAAGTGTAACCGTTTCTCCCGCGCGCATTGCGCGTCTCCCACCCTTGCGGCAAGAACAAATACGCCGCAAGGATGGGGCACCCAAAATCGAAGGACAACAATCGGTCACTAATCTAGCGAGCCACGTTTGAGACGCAGTGGAATCCTTTCATGAAGTCCGGGTTGAGCAGCGGCGCTCCGGGCCCAGATGCGTCGAAGAGAACGATCTCAGGGGCCTGGTTGTTGAAGCTGAAAAAGAACTTCAGGCGGTTGGGAGCGATCTGTGGAGCGGCGAAGCCAAAGTGGAAGACAGACCACGGCCCGGTCATGACAGGCGCGGTGTTCTTCTGGGTGGCGAGGGTAATCTTGCTGGAAGGCTGAGAGACCCAATGGAAGGTGGCCGATTGACCGCCCGCGCCGATCTGCTTGCCATCGATGTTGAGCACGGCATCGGCGTTGCCGGACCCCTTGACCTCGGAGAGCGTGAAGTCGAGCGAGGGTTGGTTGCCGCCGCCGGGATAGAGGCCTGACGAGATCTTCTGGCCGTGGGTGAGGAAGTTGAGGAACGCCGGGTTGATATGAACCGAGGAGCCGGGCGCCGCCACATACTGACCGCCCTGTAGCGCCACCAGCGCATGCATGGAGGAGGTGAACTGGGCAAAGGATCCCGATCCGGGGGCGAAGACCTGGGCGACCTCATCGGTAGTGGCCTCGGTCGAGGATTGGGGATCGAAGGGGAACTTGGAAAGCACAGGCCCAATCTGCGCGCAGAAGCTCTTGGCCCCGCCGCCGGCGGCGTTGGCAGGCGCCTGGGCAGCCAGGTTCTTGATGGACTCGATGGGCGCTTCGAGCAGAGTGAAACTGGTCTTGTCCATGCTTCCGGTTGGGTCGGGAAGAAAGCCGTTGCGAAGGTTTTCGGCAGCCTGCTCGGCGGCGACGGCGGCCTGAATCACGGGCGCGGCGGCGGCGGGGTCGTTGGCGTTGGTGGCGTTTAGGGTGAGGTTCTTCACGGCGCCTTCAAGACCCTGAAGCGACTGAATGTAGGTCTGGTTGGAAGTGGCAATGAAGCGATTGTCCGGGTTGGAGGGAGGAACGACGGACTGTGGCGCTTGGAAGACGGTCGATATCTCCGGCGCGGCCACGCCGGTATTGATGGAGATTAGGGAGAAAAGCTCCAGCATGGCGGAGGTGTTGGAGTCGAGCGCGCTCAGCCTGGTTCCGGCATCGGCGAATTTCTGGTAGGGGCGGAATTGCGCCTTGGTCAGGTAGGTTCGCCAGTTCTGGATGTAGTCGGCAAAATACGCCGATCTCAGCTGCGTCGAGAGGGCGACGCGGTCGATGGGCGGTCCCGACGCTGGGCCAAGAACCCACTCTTCCCCACGGAAGTATGGATCGGGGTGGAGGATGGCATCCTGCATGAAGGCGAAGCCATCCTTGGTGAAGGCGCCCTGAACCGTGTACCCGTCCACAATCTCTTGCGCGGAGCCGGGGAACTTGCTGTTGAAATTCACCCCGGGAACCTTTCGGTTGGCGGCGGCCAGCATGCTTTGGTAGACGTGCTGGAATCCCTGGAAGCCATTGAGATAGAGGCGGGCATGGGCGACGACAACGTCGTTTAGAGGAGCACCTGCCTGCGCCATGCACGACGATGGTTCGGCAAGCAGTGTGGCATAGAAAGCGAACTGAGTTTGCGCTATCTGGGCGAGGTCGGGAGCTGGGGTCGCGCTGCCGGCCCATTCGGTTTGCAAGGCAGTGGGCAGGAAATCGACCGTATCCTGCGGAGAGTCGGGATCGGGATTCGTGGCCGTGATGACATAGGCCTTCAGCGGCCTGTAGGTCGCGCTGTAGTCGGCGTCGGGCGTTGGAACAGCCGGCACGGCGCGGAGCTTGGCGAGAATGTTCTGCTGCGCCGGGGCCAGCAGAAGAGCGCGGAATCTGTTCGAGTAGGCCTGGCACGCAACGGGATAAAGAGCGTCGCCGCGATAGAGGCCGAAGCGATCCATGAAGGGTGAGCCATTCTTGCGATAACCGTCGAGTTCATCCAAAACCGCTCTGAGCCGCTCCAGGTTCTCAAGATCGGCCGATGAAGCGAACGCGTCGGCAGGGACAGGCGAAATCGGCGTGGCGGCGGCTTCGGCTACGCGCCGTTCGAGCGAGCGATTGTGGAAGAACGAGATGGTGGCCAGCGTGAGCAGGATCAGAATCACTGCGCTGACGCAACCGAGAAGCGCGCACTTGAGGAAGCTGGTTCGGGTGCTGGCGCGGCTGGCCTCCAGGGCCGACTTGTCGGCGAGCAGGATCTTCGAGAACAAGTGAGGCAGGAAGACCCACTGCGCAACCTTGCGCGTGCCGCCCCGCCGGGATTGCGGCGTCGGCGCTTGCTGCTGCTCGAGAGCGGCGAGAGAAAAGATGCGAGTAGCTCCGGCGTTGACGGGCGCGGCGGCAGCCTGCGGCTGCGCCGGACCGATCTCGAGCACGTCCTCGACCAGGTGGGCGCGCATGCCGGCGAAGAAGAACCCGCGCAGAAACGGATTGACGCCTATCTGGCTCGGACGGGCGACCTCGGCCAAGAAGGAGACGACGCCGGCGCGAAGCTTGCGCAAGTCGCGCGGAAATTCATAAGCGCGCGCCAGATCCTGAAGCTCTCCGCCTCGGGAGAGAATATCGAGGCGAAATTCGGAGAGGGCATAAAGGATTTGGTCGAACCGGGAGCCGATCAGGGCAGAGGCTTGTTCCGTATAGAGGCCGCTGCCGGAGTCGAGGGCGGAGAGCAGCGTGCCGATGGGGAGCTTCACCTCCTCGTCCGAGAGCCGGCTGACGTAATTTGCAAAGGGAGTGACGTTGTCCAGCTTGGTAAAAAGCACGTAGACGGGCAGCGAAATACCGAGAGTCTGCGAAAGCTGGCGGAGACGCTCATTCAGATTCTGCGCCAGGGCCCGAATCTGCTCAGAGGTATTGGGAGCCATGATGCGCTCAATGCTGACGCAGACCACCACGGAGCGCGCCGGCAGGCGGCTGTCGCCGAAGACCGAGCCCAGCCGGGCGGGCATCGTGGTCTTCACCAGCCTCAGCCAGAGCGGGGGCTGGCGCAGGAGCGCTCCTCCGGCTTCCACCAGAACGAAGTTGCCTGCGAGCCAGACATTGGCAAGCTGCGTGGGAGCGACGATTCCGTCCCGATAGACGTTGCCCGCCAGCAGCTCCGGGTCCAGACCGGACTGGAGCACGGTTTGCGTCTTGGCGGAGTTTTCATCGCCAACCACATAGATAAGGGGCAGCGCCGCGAGCGACTTGACGCCGGCGCGGTTGGCCTGGCGAATGCGCGCATCCGCGTCGCGGAGCAATGTGCCCAGGTTGATCGCATCCGGAGTGTCGGGCCCGGCGCCTGCGCCGAGGCCTTGCTCAACTTGTGCAGATACCAAAGAACGAAGATCGTGGCCAAAGCACCCAGCAGGCCGAGAATCACGCAGAAGAGCACCAGCCGCGTGCCTTCAAAGTGCAGGGCGAACGCCCCCACGATCACCAGAGCCAAATAGACCAGAAAGATCAGAATCCCAATCAGAATGCGCTTCACAGGGATATCTCCGCGGGGCTGGTTGCCGGGTGAGACGCCAGAGTTGCATAAGCCGGAGTTAAAGGAGCTTGCTCAATGCCGCGAGCGGCTGTGGGCATCGCCTGGCCCAGGACCAGCACGTATCCGACGTAAGCCAGGAGGGTCAAGACAGCCAGGACGACGGCGGTTATCGCCAGGCGGAGCACCCAGGGATCGCCCTTGCGGCGGGGAGGGGCAGCCGGAGCTTCGGGGGGGCGGAAGAGCGCGTAGGCGCCGCGGATACGAGTGATCTTTTCGCGGATTCTGCTGAGGATGGCGTGAATCTCCGAAGCATCTCCGAAGGCAAAGCGGCCTCGGTAGCCGAGCAGAAGGCAAAGGGCATGAAGCTCCAGCACGTCCGCGACTTCGGCGGATTCGGGGCGATTGAGCAGATCGGTCACGTTGCGGAAGAAGTACTCGCCGGCGAAGTGTCCGCCGAACATCTCTTCCTGTAGTGGACGGCGGGCCCAGTCGGCAAAGGTGGGATCCTTGGAGTTGAGAATGCTTTCATCGAGGAATCCGATCATGGCGTAGATGGCCATCTTGGAGGCTTCATCGCTGTAGCCCATTGCTGAAGCGTCCTTGACGGCCGCGGAGATCATCTTGCGCAGCGTGGCGCGGAAGGTTTCCGCGTTCTCAACCCGCTGAACGAAGAAGCGGGTGCGAAGGATAACGGTGAAGACCTCCTGGAAAGCCATAGCCAGATTGTTGGTCTTCGTCGCTTGAAGAGGGGAAACAGGAGCAGAAGCCATACTTAGGTCTCCGTAATGACGGTGAGTTCGAGAATCGCGTCGCCGAGGCCGCCGGGAAGATAGACGCCAACCTGTTTGGTCTGGAGTCTGTGCTGCCAGCAGGGGTCGCTGAGCGAGATGGAGAAGTAGCGCATGTCCGCCTGGGCGCGCAGAGCGCCTCCTTGTCGATGGAAAAATGGAGCAGCCCCCACGGTTCCTGGCGAAGGTTGGATCTGAGGAACCAGAGCGTGTCTTCGAAATACCGGCTCTGTGTCTGGAAGTGTTGGGGACCGAGATGCATGCCTTCAGACCAGACGACCCGCGACAGGAACTTCATAGTAGGGAAACCACCAAGGGCGAGAGTTGAAGATCGGGTTGCTTTACAAGTCGATCGAAAGCAAGACTCCAGCGAGAGCAGCTTGACCTCGATCTATGGTAGATGCTGTCTGTCCGGACGTTACTTCCCCCAGGAACCTTCGCTGAGTCTATTCGCCCGGCGTGGAAGCGCGCAACCGCATTATACGCAAAATGATTCTTGGTAAATAGGGGTCGAGACGCGATGGAATGATTTATGCTACCGGCATTGCACCGGAGGCTTGATCGCATGGACAAACCGACGACACCGAGTGGATCGAACGCGTCACCGTGGCCAGAGGAATCGGCCAGCGACCAGGGCTTTGGCGCCACGGGCGTTTTTCGAGTGGTGAAGACGCCTGAGGCAGCGGCGCCTGCGGCTGGCGCTGGGCTGGAGTCTTTCTTCCCGGAATATCGCGCGCCGGAGGCCCCAATGCCGGTTCCAGCGCAGCAGCCAAAGCCGCTGCCAGAGCCGGTGGTCCACAAGGTGGTCTTTGGGGCCGGGGCGGAGGTTTCGCCGGAATTGCTGGATCGCATGAGGCGGGCCTCGGCGGAGAAAGCAGCCGCCGCGGAGAAGGCTCCTCCCGCCGCCCCAGGTAGCGGGGGCTTCACCGAGCTGCTTCGCACGCTGGGAAGCGATTCGGCCCCGCCTGCGCCTCCTGTCCGGCCGGCGCCAGCGCCCGAGCGTCCCGCGCAGCCATCGGGGTTCACGTCCTTGCTGCGGACGCTTGACGCAGCGGAAGCGGCGCCAGCTCCGGCCGCACCCTCCGTCAAGACCCCGCCGCCGGCCGCGTGGCCGGTTCTTGAAGAGCCGAGGCAAGCCCCCGTGGCCTCAGGATCAGGCGGCTTCACCGAGTTGTTTCGGACAACGACTGGCGGTGATTACACTGGAAGCGCTCCTGGGACGCCGCCGTCGCGGCCGGTCGAGCCAGCGGTATTCGGGGCGGCGGCTCCGCCGGTTGCAGCTCAGGCCGGGAACCAGCCGGGGTCCTTCACGCAGTTGTTCGGCACCTTCGGCGGTGGCGAGGCGAATCCACCGGTTGCGGCGGCGAGCGGCCGCGCGACCGGAGATTCGTCTCCTGGAAGTCCAGGGGCCTTCACGCGGATGATGTCGCTTGAACCGCAACCTCCCGCCGCTCAGCCGGCCTTTCAGGAAGAGCGCAAGCCCCTGCCGGGAAGCGTGAATTATGGAATTACGCCTGGAATGCCGGGGCAGTCCGCGCCAGTCCGGGATCCATTTGCCGCGCCGGTGGCGGAGGCCAAGCCGGTCGAAACTACTCCGCCTGGGTCGGGATTTGGCATCACGCGCTTGATTCAGATGCTGGATGAGCCTGCAAAGCCATCGACGCCGCAAGTGGAGGCGGCGCCGGTCGCCCCACCGGCGGGCAATCGGCCGGGGGTCTGGACGCAGACCATTGCATCCCTCTCCTCGCCCACTGAGCCTGCCGCGCCGGCGGCAAAAGCTCCCGCCTGGTCCGCGCCGCCGCCCCCCGCGGCGGCTCCGCCCGTGCGCGAGGCTCAATTTCCCGCCAGCCCCAGCGAGCCTGTCGTGCATCCGACCGGGTCGTCTGGACCGAGCGAGTTTACGCGGATTCTGGATGCGTCCCGGATGCGAGAGGTGGCCATGAGGGGTGGCGCCGGCGCGACAAACCTGCCCTCCGCTCCCGCTCCGCTGGCCCCAGCCCCCCCGCCTCCAGCCCCCCCGAGCAATACGTAACGGGGCCGAAGGAACACGCAAAACAG
>CAWCWQ010000172.1:0-6130 GCA_963799145.1 uncultured Acidobacteriaceae bacterium
CCGGAAAGGTCAGGTTCCTACCGATATGCTCACATTCAGTCGATTCTCCGCGCTCCTATCGTTGTTCATCCTCCCTCTTTGCGCATGCAAGGCGCAAACGCAAGCGCCGGCGCCAACCCCGCTGACAACCATCACCGCTCCGCAAGGGGGCAAGATCATGTACGGCGCCATGAGCGGCGCCTCGACCGAGGTGGCGGTCATGACCAAGTATCTGAGCTATGTGCATAACAACTGCGGCGAGAAGCCGCAGATCGGGCGAGTCTTCCAGTTCACCGGAACCAACTCGGTCGGGGTCTTCTTCACGGTTACGGATCATCCGGAGGGAAACATTCCGCTTGCGGGCATGGTGATTGCCAGACCAACCGGCCCCAACCAGGCGGAAGGGGCGATGATCTTTGACGTCGCCTCGCGCTTTGGCCAGACCGTAAACCCCATGCTCCAGCAGCTATCCACTGTCTGGCAGCCGGGCGGCCAAGCGGGCGCTTCCGGTTCCTCGCCGGCTGGCGCAAACACGGCCTCGGCTTCCGGCAATGGTCACTCTGCCTCGGCAATCCAGCTGCACACTGTTTCCGCGTCAGACAACTCGGCAAGCATCGGCATAGCCGACGGCTGGCAGCTCGATCCGCACAGCGCCAGCGGTACGATGAGCATGATCGGGCCGAACGGCGAACAGGCGGTCTACGCTGCAATGAAGTCAGCGGTTGATCCCAACAACCCGCAGCAGGTGCAGGCGGTGCGGTACGGAATCTACAAAGGGTCGGGAACGATGCTCTACGCCTACCATCCGGATCTGGGGAAGGCCTATCCGGAGCTGTTGCAGGCTTGGCGGAGCTCCAACAACCTGCCTCCGGCGAAGCTGCAAGTGGACAAGATTGAGCCGATCAAGGGGGCAAGCAACTGCGTCCTTGTCACGGGGCACATCGACGCGGATGGGCAAGGCATGAAGAAGATGATCGATGATATATGCCAATCGCCGCCGGCCCAATGGGGAGCGTACACGATCACACGCACCTTCAACATTATGACCGACGCCCAGTCCGAGCCGGAGCAAAGCACGGTGATGGCGATGTACCAGAGCGTCAAGGTAAACCAGCAAGTGATGAACCAGCAGATGCAACAGAAGCTGGCGCAGAAACAGCAGTCTGACCAGCAATGGCTGGCCTGGGGACAGCAGCAATCCGACCGGATTCGCGCACAGGGCCAGGCTGCGCAGGCGAACTTTGCCGCTCAGCAGGCCGCCAACGACGCCCAGCACGCCTCCTGGAACGCGGGCCAGACCGCCAATGCCCAGAACGCCCAGGGCTTCAGCAATTACCTGCTCGATCAGTCGGTCGTCCAGAATAACTCTACCGGCGCCCACGGCACGCTCTGGAACAACGCCGCCGAAGGCCTGGTGCAGTCCAATCCCAACAAGTACTCCTACGTCAGCAACCCCAACCTCATCCCAGGGACGGATTTCTGATCTTCGCGCTGCCCCCGCCCGCCTGGAGTGAGCTTCCTGGCGGGCGGCGGTTCCGTTTGAGAGGCTTGCTGCCGGTATTCAGCGGGGCGGACGCCTACGCTTCCACAGCTTGCGCCAGTTCCGCCGCCAGCGCCTTTACCCCGCGCAGGTCGATCTTTCCCGTGCCCAGCATGGGCAGCGCATCGACGTGGAAGAACTGATTCGGCGCGCGGCTTCCACAACGCGGGAAGATCGCACTGCGGCAGCTTTTCCAGCACCGGAGCAAGTTTCTCCGCGGAAGTGTGGTGATCACCACGATGCGCTCGCCCTTCTTTTCATCGGGCAGCGCGGTCACGGCAAAGACCTGCTCGGTGACTCCGGCCAGTTCGTGCAGCTTGTCTTCGATCTTGATATGGGGAACCATCTCGCCGCCGATCTTGCTGAAGCGCGAGAGGCGGTCGGTGATGGTAAGAAAGCCGTCCTCTTCCATCATCGCAACGTCGCCGGTGGTGTACCAGCCGTCGTGCAGCACCTCGGCGGTCTTCTCCGGCTTGCCGAGATAGCCCTTCATCACGTTCGGACCCTTCACCAGCAGCATGCCCGCAGTTCCCGGCGCAACCGGCTCGCCGGTGTCCAGATCGACCACCTTGCACCGACACTCCCGGCAGCGGATGGCCGATCTTGCCGCGGCGCGCGCCCACCTGGCGGAAGCCCGGCGCGCGGAAGTCGCGGCCATTCACCGTCACCACCGGCGAGCACTCGGTGCAGCCGTAGCCCTCCAGCGGGCGAATGCCGAACGTATCTTCGAAGGCCAGCGCGACGCGCTCCGGCAGTTTCTCCGCGCCCACCAGAACATACTGCAGGCAGCCGAAGCTCTCCGGCGAGCAGCGGCGCATGTAGGCCTGCAGAAAGGTCGGCGTGGCGATCAGGAAGGTCACGCTGTACCGTTCCACCAGCTCGCCGATGACCTGCGCGTCCAGCGGGTTGGGATGGTAGACCACGCCCACGCCGTTGACGGCGGGCATCCACAGCGCGGCCATGAATCCGAAGGAGTGAAAGAACGGCAGGATGCCGAGGATCTTGTCGCGTCCGCCCAGCATGAAGACCTGCGAGACCTGCTGGATGTTTGACATGATGTTGAAGTGGGTGAGCATCACGCCCTTGGGATCGCCGGTGCTGCCGCTGGAAAAGATCACTGTCGCCAGGTGATCGATCGGCGGCGCGGCCTTCGTCCGTTCTGGGAACGCGGGACGAGCGAGCTTGCGCGCGATTGCGCGCCCAGCGCCGCTTCGCAGCAGCGCGTACGGGCATCAGCCACGCCAGCGCCAGCGCCGCCAGCTTCTCGCCGATGCGCGGAGCGGCCACCGCGTCTTCAAGGAAGAGAGTCCGCCCGGGAATGGCGAGATTGGGAAAGCGCTCGACGAAGGCCTTCGAGGTGATCACCACATCCACGCCGCATTGCCTTGCGCAGGAGGCGATGGCTTCGCTCGACGAGGTGTAGTTCAGATTGACGGGAATGCGGCCCAGCGAGCATGAGCGCGTAGTTGGTGAGCGCTCCGCCGACCGATGGCGGCAGCAGCAGGCCCACCATGTGCTGCTCGCCGATCTGCTGGCGCAGCCGGCGCGCGATGAACATGGTCTTGGTGAGCGCCGACGCCAAAGCTGACCCTGGGAGTCTTGCCGTCGGCCATCATGAAGCGCAGCGGGTGACGCCGGGCGGTGCGCACGAAGGCGCGATCGAGAGTCTTCATGCGCCGTTTGCGGCGCTGCGAATGCCTCGGCCTGCAGCTCCTGCACCGCGCGCGCGCACCTGCAATGGCCGTGGACGTTGGCGGCATGGGCTTGCCAAAGCTCACCGTTACCGGGTACGGAATGCGCCGCGGCATCTTCCACAGGAATCGCCCGCGCTCGAAGCTGAAGATGCTGCCCCACACCCCGTCGAGATTGACGGGAATGATGGGGACATCGACGCCCTTCATGATGCGCTCCAGGCCGCGGCGGAAGGGAAGCAACTGGCCGGTGCGCGTGATCTGCCCCTCGGCGAAGATGCAGACAATTTCGTCCTGGCGCAGAGCCTCGCTGGCGGTGTGCAGCGAGCGAATCATGTCGCGGGGCCGCTGTTCGCTGGAGATGGGAATCGCCTTCATCATTTTGGCGAAGGGCTTGACGATCTTGTGATCGTAGATGCCCTTGTACATGAGGAAGCGAATCGGCCTGTCCGTCGAAGCGATCAGCAACAGCGACATCCACAAACGACATGTGGTTGCACACCAGCAGGGCGCCGGTCTTGTCGGGAAAGTTGTCGCGCCCGATGACTTTGACGCGATAGATGGTGTGCGTGACGAAGAAGAGCATCAGCCGCCCGAACCACTCCGGCAGCAGGATCAGCACATACACGGTTCCCGCGGCGGTGATGACCGAGGCGGCGACGATCACTCCGCGCGGATCGAGGTGAATGAATGCGGTAAAGACGTAGTAAACGCCCGCCGAGAGCGCGATGCCCACGAAGGAGAGCAGATTGGCGGCGGCGATGATGCCGCCCTTGTCTTCTTCCCTGGGGCGATGCTGAATGAGCGCGTTCACCGGCACGGCGAAGAATCCGGCCCAGAAGCCCAGCATTCCCAGCAGCACGGCCGAGCCCACCAGGCCGTGAGTGCGATGCTGCCCAGCAGCAGGCCGGTGACGGTCATGCCGATGGAACCCAGCGGAATCAGGCCGTACTCGATCTTGTTGCCGCTCACCAGGCCGGCAATCATGCTGCCGATGCCGATGCCCATGGCCAGCGTGGCGTTCAGATAGCCGGTCTTGGTCTGGCCGATGTGCAGCACATCCGGCCCGTAGACCACGATGGTCGAGAACAGCAGCGAACCCAGGAACCAGAAGTAGGTGTTGCCGAGCAACGGCCAGGAAGAGCGGCTGGTCGCGGCGCATCAGCTTGATCTGCTGCCAGAGGTCGCCGGCGATATTGGCGTGGAACTTCTTGGTCGGGCGCCGCGGCGGGAACGCGATCGATGCCGAGGCTGGTCAGCAGACCGGAGAACGCGAGCGCGAGCAGCGCATAGCCGGCATAGACCTCGCGTCCGCGGAAGCTGCTCCGCCATGGTCGCGCCGGTGACCGTGCCGACAATGATGGCCAGAAACGTCCCCAGCTCGATGACGCCGTTGCCCCACGACAAGCGCTTGGCCGGCAGCAATTCGGGGAGCAGGCCGTACTTCGACGGCCCGAAGAGCGCCGCCTGCGTGGCCACCAGGGCAAGCGCACAAGATCGAAACGGGCAGCCTGTGCGCCGCCAGCCCGATGGTGGCAACCACCATGGAGCCGATTTCCATCACTTTGGTCCAGATGGTGATCTGGCGCTTGCTGAAGCGGTCTGCCAGCCAGCCGCCCGGCATGCTGAAGAGCACGAAGGGGACGGAGAACATCAGCGTGACCAGGGAGACAAAGCTCTCGCGCTGGTTCTCGGCCAGGCCCATGCCGACGATCATCGACAGCAGCA
Organism: uncultured Acidobacteriaceae bacterium; assembly: GCA_963799145.1. Lineage (GTDB taxonomy): Bacteria > Acidobacteriota > Terriglobia > Terriglobales > Acidobacteriaceae > Telmatobacter. The sequence goes on from CAWCWQ010000172.1 coordinate 4,939, forward strand.
GGTTGCGCAGAATGTTGTCGCTGTAAGCGCCCTGAAACTGGGTGGCGATCAGCGCCCAGAAGCCGCGGGTGCTCCGGGCGGGTTCAGCGGAAGGTGGCAGCGCATCGCTGGCGATGCTGGGATCGGTTTGCGTCATGAATTCAGGCTGTGATTCGTTGCTGCCCATTGTATCGTGAACGGCGCATGAGTCTTGCGGAGCGGCGGCGCGCTTTCCGCTTACTACGCTCGATCTTTGGATTCCGCGAGCCTGGCGGCCCGCCAAAGCGCGCCCTCAAGGGGGACGACCGGCACGTTTCCCACGGGCATTTGAGGCGCGGCGGCATACAGGCCGGCAAAGAAGGCTTCGCGCACCAGCTTCATCTTCTCGATTACGCCGCCGGTCCAGGCCACGGGAACCTCGCCCACGATTCCATGTTTGCGGCGCAGCTTGGCGCGCACCAGCAACACAAAATCCACCAGATCGGCCGCTGCCTGCCGGACGACATCGAGCGCGACCGGGTCGCCTGCCTCGGCCAAAGTGTGGATCGCAGGCGCCAGCGCGGCAAAGTCAGGCCCGGGCGTGCTGTCGCCCAGATTCACCAAGTCGTCCAGGCGGGGCGTACCCCAGATCTCGCCCACCCTGGCGAGAACTTGCGTGGGCTCCTCGCGGTCATAGGCCCGGAGCGCCCGGCGCACGCCGTGCAGCCCGATCCAGTAGCCTGAGCCTTGGTCGCCCAGATGCGAACTCCAGCCGCCCGCGCTCTCCTGGCCACCGTCTGGCGCGCGGCCAATGGTATTCGACCCCGTCCCGGCGATCTGGAGGACTCCCGGCCCGCCCCGGAAGGCGGCATCGAGGGCGATCACCTCGTCGCCCACCACTTCAAAGCGCTCGACGCCGAAATCATGAAGGACTTCGGCGATCCATTCTGTTGTGCCGGGCATGGAGGCGCTGGCCACGCCAACAGAAACCGCACCGATGGCTGGGACGCCGGCCTGCGCGAAGACATCCTTGAGCAACGCGCGCAAGTTTTCTTCAGCTACCTCAGCGCCCACCCGCAACCGCTTGATAGAGCCGTTCTCCGCGTGGGCCAGAACCCGCTCACCGATCATGATCGAAGCGCGGGTCCGCGTTCCTCCGCCGTCAATTCCCAAAACAGCCTGCATCTTCTTCCTTTTCAGTCCCTAGGCATCAGCTTATCGCACGAATTGCCGG
>CAWCWQ010000173.1:0-61078 GCA_963799145.1 uncultured Acidobacteriaceae bacterium
TTTTTTCTTGTTGCTCAACCGGTTTCGTATTGCTGACGAGGGCAGGGCATCTGCGGAGCATAGGGAAGTTCTCCTTTGGATGTAGACATTTGCGAGGCCAACCGCTTCGACAGTGTAACTCAACCCATGGCGAAGGTCATTGCGGGACAGGGGAAGGCTCTTTTCGCGCCTCCGCTCATTGTGCCGTCTCCAGGGCGGGTTCCGCGCCGCGCTCCCCTCCCGGCTTCCGCTGGCCTAGAATGTCATAGTCGGTTCTCCGGCGCTGGAAGACCTGCTGAAACCTGGGTGGGATGTCCAACCCAACGGCTGAAATGCTCCACCTGAACGAGGTGCGCATACTCCGACCGACCCTAAGAGGATTGCATGAATCAACGCATTATTGCGCCTTCGTATCTAGCTACTCTCGCATTATTCACTCTGCTCATTGGCCTCATCCTGGCGCCCGCCAGCCCGGCAACCGCGCAGCGGCTTCCATCGACCGTCGTCCCCGAGCACTATGCGCTCACACTCACGCCCGATCTGAAGGCCGCAACCTTCAGCGGCGTCGAGTCCATCGAGCTTACGATCGCCGAGCCAGCCAGCGCAATTATGCTCAACGCCGCTGAGATCGCCTTCCAATCCGTCACCGCGACCGCCAACGGCAAGCAGCAAACCGCAAGCGTGAGCCTCGACAAGGACAAGGAGCAGGCCACATTCACCTTCGCTGAGAAGCTTCCCGCCGGCAAGGCAACCTTGACCATCGCCTACACCGGCATTCTGAACAACGAGCTGCGCGGCTTCTATCTCTCAAAAACAGCGAGGCGCAATTATGCCGTCACGCAGTTCGAGCCGACCGACGCCCGCCGCGCCTTTCCATCCTTCGACGAGCCGGCCTTCAAGGCCACCTACGACATCTCACTGGTGGTTGACAGCGCCGACACCGCCATCTCCAACAGCCCCATCGAAGCCGACACGCCCGGCCCCGGCGCAGGTAAACACACCCTCAAGTTCCCCACCACCCCCAGGATGTCCACCTACCTGGTCGCCTTCCTGGTCGGCGACTTCCAGTGCACGGCCGGCGAGTCGGACGGCGTGGCCATCCGCGTCTGCGCCACCCCGGACAAGGTCGCCCTCACCCCCTACGGCGTCGATGTAGCCAAGTAGGTGCTCCACTACTACGACAATTACTTCGGCATCCCCTACCCGCTGAAGAAGCTCGACCTGATTGCTCTGCCCGACTTCGAAGCCGGCGCCATGGAGAACTTCGGCGCCATCACCTACCGCGAAACCCTGCTGCTCATCGATCCTAAGACGGCCTCCGTTGGCGCAAAGAAGCTGGTTGCCATCGTTATTGCGCATGAGATGGCCCATCAGTGGTTCGGCGACCTGGTGACGATGCAGTGGTGGGACAACCTCTGGCTCAACGAGGGCTTCGCCACCTGGATGGAGAACAAGGCCGTTGCCGCCATGCACCCGGAGTGGAATATGGACCAGACCGTGGCCAGCGACGAGGACAGCACGCTGAACCTGGATGCGCAGCCCACCACGCGCTCTATCCGCGCCAAGGCCGAGACTCCTCAAGAGATCAACCAGATGTTCGACGGCATCGCTTACGGAAAGGCCAGCGATGTGCTGCTCACCGTGGAGAACTATCTCGGGCCGGGAACCTTCCGCAAGGGAGTTCACGCCTATCTGGCAGCCCATGAGTACGGAAACGCGACCGCCGAGGACTTCTGGAACGCCCAGACGGCGACCAGCCACAAACCGGTGGACAAGATCATGGAGAGCCTGGTGGCGCAGCCGGGCGAGCCGCTGCTTACCTTCGGCGACCCGGCCAAGGGGAAGGTCCAGGTGGCCCAGAAGCGCTTCTTCCTCAGCCCAAGCATCCAACCCGATCCCACCCAGAAATGGACCTTGCCGGTTTGCTTCAAGACCGGGGTCCCCGGCGACAGGTCTTCGTCGCCGGGGTGGAAGACTGAGAATAGCCAGAAGTGCCAGGTGCTCAGCCCCGACACCGCCACACTTCGGATTCCCAAGGCCGGTATCTTCTTCGCCAATGCCGGCGGCAAGGGCTACTATCGCAGCGCCTATTCGCCCGGCGTTTACTCGGCTCTTGTTGCCAGCGTCGAAACCGGCCTCACGCCCGCCGAGCGAATAAGCCTGATCGGCGACGAATGGGCGCAACTGCGTGCCAACAAGGCCACTGCCGGCGACTACTTTAACCTCGTCGCAGCCTTGAAGCGCGACTCCAACGATGAAGTTGTCAAAGGAGCTCTCGCAGGGGTCAGAACCATCTACCAGCGGGTTGCCTCCACCCCTGAGGAGAAGGCTGCCATCTCAGCCTGGATACGCGCCACTTTTGCGCCGGAACTCGCCAAGATCGGCCCCCCGTCCGACTCCGATTCGCCCAACACCCGCGAACTGCGCGCCGATCTCTTCAGCGTCCTGGGCCATTACGGCAAGGATGCCGCGGTTGTGGCCCAGGCCGGTCAAATCGTCGAGAAGTATCTCGCCGATCCCGGCTCCGTCGACGCCACACTCGGCCAGACCGCCCTGGCCATTTCGGCCCACAACGGCGACGCCGTTCTCTTCGGCAAGTTACAGAAGGTCGCGGAAACCTCGACCAATCCCGAGTTTCAGATCGGCGCCCTCCGCCTGCTTGCCCAGTTTGAAGACCCCGCGCTTGAGCTGCGCTCGCTCGATTACGCTGCCTCCGGCAAGGTGCGCAACCAGGACGCCGCCATCCAGTTTGCCAACGCCCTCCAAAGCAATGAAACTCGCGACCTGGCCTGGAAGTACATCCAGGACAATTGGGAGAAGGTCCAGGCCCAGCTGACCACCGAGATGGGCGGCATGTTAGTAGGCGCCACAGGCAGCTTCTGCACGGCGGCCGACCGCGACAGCGTGAAGCAGTTCTTCGCCGGGCACAAGGTCGCCGCCTCCGATCTGGCCCTCAAGCACGCCATCGAACGCATCGACGGCTGCATCGAGCTACGCAGCCTTCAGGAGCCCAACCTCAAGCTGTGGATCGCCGCGCAACCAAAACCGTAACCCGCGCGCGCTCAACAGCCGGGAATACTTCTGCGCCCCCTCCTCTTCGGCGGGGGCGCAGCTCCCATGAGCAAAGAATCTGGGGCACCCAAGCAGGTTGACTTGCCAGCCTTGGGACGTGGGCGCCCGCCCCTTTCAGAACCGGTTGATGAGATAGCTTCCTGGTCTTCTGTCATAATTGCGACATGGCAAATCGGCACTCTGCTTCTGCTCCAATAAGCTCCGTTCACGCGCGAGTTTTTGGCAAGACCAGAGCGATTGTTCTTCTCGCACTGTCGGCTCTGTTGATTCTGTGCCTGGCATTTTCCTGGACTACGCGGGACGCCATGGCTCACCTGCAGTTTCTCAGGGCGCGCAATGGCTCCGTCAGTTCTACCGGCACCAAGAATACAATCGTCGATCTGCGCCCCTGGCAGACAATTCAAGCGCTTGCGCCACTGGCCACGACTGCGGAAGAGAGGGAGTATGCCAACGATGCAGAGCGTTTAGCCGATCATGAGGTCGATCAGGCTTTTGCCTTGGCACTGCGCATGGCTAGCTTGCAGGACCAGCAGCGCACATATTCGGGAGAATCGCTTGCGCTCCTAGAGAAGGTTACACAACTAAAACAGGTTATTCAGCAAGACCGGAGGCAGGTTGATCAACTGACTGCGAAGTCGAGCGCCGATTCTGGGAAGAATGGCGCGCAGCCAGCCGACAGCGTTGACGATCTTGAAGTTGCCAAGGCACGGTTGGGACTTGATTCGGATGAGCTTGCCGACGCTCAGCGGGAGCTTGAGCGAGCGTCCGGTGACAACAGTTCCAAGATCAAAGAGGAGCTGGCCACTCATGAAGCTGCTATGCGCCAGTATGACAGCAAGTCCGATGGAGATGGTCTGGTAGCCATCCTCTCCGCAAAGCAGCAGAAGACGCTGGCCAGGCGCATCGCGGCTTGGTTCAACCAGCGAGACCGCTACAAGTTGATTCAGCAGGCTCTGCGGCAGACGCAGAGCGATACTGCTTCTTTGACGAGGGAACACAACGCACTCGAAGCACAGGCCAACGTTCATGCGTCCACGGCATCGAAGGATGCTCTGGATCATGCCGCATGGCTGGCCAGCGTCAAGGACCGAAGTGCGGAGCGCCAGATGCTGGGCATCTACGATGACCGCATTCAAACCGAACAGCAGCTTGCCTCCGTATATGGCAAATGGTCGGCGCAGGTGCTTCTACAGCACCGCATCGTGTTTCATCTGATTCTGCAATCGCTGGCGTGGATTTTTCTGACTGCCATCGGCATGGTTCTTGGCGATATGCTCGTAAGCCGCCTGACGGCCCATCCCGCGCTTGACAGCAGACAATCGCAAACGCTGCGTCGCATCCTTGAACTGAGTGTTCAGCTTCTTGGCGCCGTTCTCATTCTGCTCATGATCTTCGGCTTCCCGCGGCAAGCGCCTACGATTCTCGGTCTGGCTACGGCAGCCCTTACCATTGCCTTGCAGGATTTTATCCTCGCATTTTTCGGCTGGTTCCTTCTGATTGGAAAGAATGGCATTCACGTGGGCGACAGCGTTGAGATCAACGGAGTGAGCGGCGAGGTGACAGAGGTCGGCCTGTTCAGCACGACGATGCTCGAAACGGGCAAGACCTCGGATACCGGGCATCTAACGGGACGCCGCATAACATTCCTCAACAATTTTGCGATTCGAGGGCAGTATTTCAACTTTTCCACGGTCGGGCAATGGATGTGGGATGAGATATCTGTAAGCGTGCCAGCGACCAGCGATGTCAATGCAATGGCCGAAAGAATCCACAAAGCGGTTCTTGAAGAAACGGAAGAAAACGCTCGCATAGCCAAACAGGAGCTGGAACGCAGGGCGCGCGGCGATAGCCTTCGTGGCTTGAGCACCGCATCGGTGTTGAGCTTGCGCCCATCCTCGGCAGGAATTGAGATCGATGTGCGCTATATTACGCGCGCGGCCGAACGAACCGAGGTGCGCAATCGTCTTTACCATCACCTTATCGATCTGCTTCAAGCCGCAAAAAGTTGATTCCCGGCCCCTGTGGCATTCCAGGAATAGTTCCCCTTCCGTGCGGACACCTTGAGTCACACCACATCGAAGTCGTAGAGACGGCACGAGAATTGAACACATCGATCCATGCATTAATCGTCAAATCTGGTTTCTCAGACATGGGAGGCCGCCAGGCTGCGTCCCGTCGGGTTCCGTTCGTTACCATAGGTTCATGCCCCAGTTTCCTCCCGGCCAGACCCTGCTCATCGACGCCGACGATACGCTGTGGGAGAACAACATCTACTTCGAGCGCGCCATTGCCGCCTTCATCGGCTATCTGAACCACCATGAATACACCCCAGCCGAGGTCCGCCAGACCCTCAATGCCGTTGAACGCGAGACCATCCTCGCCCACGGCTACGGCTTGACCAGCTTTGCCCGCTCCCTGGCTACCTGTTTCGAGCGGCTCAGCCCAGTGCGCGTCACCGAAGAAAAGGCAGAGCGCATTCAGAGCTTTGCCCGCGCCATCGCGGAACAGGAGATCGAGTTGCTCCCCGGCGTTGCCGAGACCCTTGCCGAGTTGGACAGCCGCCACCGGCTCATTCTGATGACCAAAGGCAACCATGCCGAGCAGGCCGACAAGCTCGCCCGCTCCGGCCTCGCAGGTCATTTTTCAGCCGTCGAGATCGTGGAGGAGAAGCACCCAGGCGCTTACCGCGAGGTTGTCCGGCGGCATGGACCGGCCTCGCGGGAAGGGAGCGCCGCGCAGAGCTTCTGGATGATCGGCAATAGCATCAAGAGCGACATCAACCCCGCGCTTGCGGCCGGCCTAAACGCCGTCTTCCTCTTCCACAAAGACACCTGGGTTCTTGAACACGCCGCCCTCGACCCCGCGCCCCCAGGCCAGCATCTGCTCGAACTCGATTCCTTCGCAAAGCTGGCCCAGGTCTTTTAGCTATGCAACTGAGCCTGTTGCGAAACTGCCTTCAGTTTACAAATTGTGTCAGGGCATGACGTTAGTCGTGCCGCAAATGGCCAGTTTGTATCCGGCTTTAGCCGCTGCGGAATTGCAAATTGCGGAAGGCAACACTACAGGGGCTAAAGCCCAACATGATACTGTGGCTCTTCCGGCACGACTGAAGTCGTGCCCTGACACTTCTTGCAGTCTCAAAGGAGTTTTGCAAGAGGCTCAGCGCTCAACAGATAGCCGTACGCTTGCGGGAATCAGTCTTTTTGAAGCGCGTTTCGCCAGGCAGAGAGCGAGAATGCGCAAAGTTCGATATCGGCTTCCCTGGAGGAGCCGATATTCCATTTTTCCCGCTCTTTACATCCCGCCCTTGGCCCTGCCAAACTAGGGAGTGGCCACCCAGACAATCGTGATTCTCGACTTCGGCTCGCAGTATACGCAGCTGATTGCGCGGCGCATTCGCGAGCAGAACGTCTTCTCCGTCGTGCTGCCCTGCACCGCGCCCCTCGCTGAGATTCAGGCCTTGCGGCCGCTCGGGCTGATTCTCTCCGGCGGGCCGTCGTCCGTTTACGACGCGGACGCGCCGGCCGCCGACCCGCGCCTGCTGGAGCTGGGCGTGCCTATCCTCGGCATCTGCTATGGGCTGCACTTCATTGTGCATCACCTTGGCGGCAAGGTCCGTCCGGGCCAGAAACGCGAGTATGGCCATGCGGAAGTGACCATCGAAGACACTTCGTCGCCGCTCTTCGCGGAGCTGCCGCCAACCCTGACCGTTTGGATGAGCCACGGCGACGAGGCCGCCGAGCTGCCCGCCGGCTTTCATCGCGCCGCCATCTCGGCCAACGCTCTGGCCGCCATCGCCAGCTCGGAGCGCCGCATCTGGGCCGTGCAGTTTCACCCCGAGGTACACCACACGCCGCTGGGGCCGCGGATCCTCAAGAACTTCGTTTTTTCCATCTGCGGCGCCGCGGGCGACTGGACTCCGGCGCATTTCATCGAGAGCACGGTAGCCGCTATCCGCGAGAAAGTAGGCGCGGGTCACGTAATCTGCGGGCTCTCCGGCGGGGTGGATTCGTCGGTTGCGGCGGTGCTGGTCCACAGGGCCATCGGCAGCCAGTTGACCTGCGTCTTCGTCAACAACGGCGTCCTGCGCAAGAACGAGTTTGCCAACGTGCAGAAGAATCTGCGCGACAGGCTGGGCCTGAAGATCGTCGCCGTTGATGCCAGCGAGCGGTTCATGGCGCAACTGGCCGGAGTGATCGATCCCGAGACCAAGCGAAAGCGCATTGGCGCGGAGTTCATTGCCGTCTTCGACGATGAGGCCAAGCGCATTGCGAAAGAGACGGGCGGCGTGGACTGGCTCGTCCAAGGCACGCTTTATCCGGACGTGATCGAATCCAGCAGCGTGAAGGGCCCCAGCCAGACCATCAAGAGCCACCACAACGTGGGCGGGCTGCCCGCGAAAATGAAGTTGAAGCTGATTGAGCCGCTGCGGGATCTCTTCAAGGACGAAGTCCGGCGCATCGGCCGCGACCTGGGAATGCCGGAGGAGATCCTCGGCCGCCAGCCCTTTCCCGGCCCCGGCCTGGCTGTGCGCATCCTGGGCGAGGTAACGCCGGAGCGCGTGGCGCTGCTACAGAACGCCGACGAGATCGTGGTCGCGGAGATCAAGGCGGCCGGGCTTTATTCGGCCATCTGGCAGAGCTTTGCCGTGCTGCTGCCGGTGATGAGCGTGGGCGTGATGGGCGACCAGCGGACCTACGCCTACACTGCTGCGGTGCGCGCCGTGCATTCTGAAGACGGCATGACCGCCGACTGGACCCCGCTGCCCTACGAGGTGCTCAAGCGCATCTCCAGCCGTATCGTGAACGAGGTGCGCGGCATCAACCGCGTGGTCTACGACATTACCTCCAAGCCGCCGGGGACCATCGAGTGGGAGTGAGGACTGGCCGTCCAGGCATACTTGCCAGCAGCGCAGGAATCGATTGATCCCTGCAGCTTTTTCTCCCAGGGAAAACTGCTATAACCGATCAAAACTTCGGTCTGTTCAGCCATTCGGGAACTGGAGGCGGCCTGGGATTGCCGGACATGATCGAGAGCATGGTCGGAATCAGGGAACGGAATTTTCCGTCTCCGCGATCATCGATGATTTCGACCATGGAATCGCAAGCCGAGTTCGGTGGATAAAGATAATAGGAGTACGCATAGGTTCTGCCGCGATAGCTCCAACGCAGCAGTTGTTCGAGATAGAAATTCCCATGCCGAAGTTTCTTACGGCTTCCATTATCGTCAAAAACCATTGTGGGGAATTTGACCTGGTAATCCTTGTCATGTTCGATGAGTGAGGCGGCGATCCCTTCGGGCCATGGTTGTTGTCTCCCACCGACAGTAATGTTAAATGGCCGAATCATTTTCGCATCTGTTAATCCCGGCAGCGGCCATCCTTCATTTCTGTACCAATGTGTAAATTCGGCCGGTTCAACTTCGAAGCCACATTGAGCCAGGCAAGGAATGGCGCATGCACAGACGAGTGCGAAGAAGAGCGGGATCTTCCAGAGCCGGGTCATGGGATCGTCCTCCATCTGTGCATAAGTATACTCATGACTTAACCTGTTGACCTGGATTATGCGTGAACGAGTTTTCGGCAGGCTTTTTAGGGGTCCCGGCGGCTCATTTCCACGAAACCGACCCAGAGTCTTCACTGACAAGGTGGCGTCTCCGATCCCTTTGGCTGAGTACGACCTCAGCATTTGTTATCGGAAGTCGGGGCAAGAATCGGAAGCCCAGGACCACCTCTCCACGGCTCTTCGGATGTGGGAGTATGCCGATCCCGAGTTGAAAGCAAGCTTCCGAAATTCAACAAACAACGCGACCAACGGGATTCCAAGAAGCGACTAATTCCCAGGCTTTGTCCTCGCAAGTCGATCGGTGTTCATCGATGCGGCGGAAAGCCCACGCCCTGGGGTCTCGACTCAGCACGAAATCAAGGGCGCCACAGGTCCGCCCGCCGCGGCGGACGGACCTGGGAGGGACCCCACGCCCACAATTCCCATTTGCGCTCAATTCCCCTCCGCCGGCGCACAATGGATAGGTAGTGGAAGAGCTGGCCAGGACCTGGGATGATCTGTCAGGAATCTGCCCGATCCGGAGTCTCTAGTCTCTAGTCCCTAGTCCCGGGTCCTTGGTCCCTAGTCTCGATTCTCAAGACCCCCACCCCCCCACCCCCCCTGGAGCCACTTTCCAACCCGTCGTTTCCAATAAACCTCAATGTATGAATAACCTAAGAATCTCACCAGGTAACTGACTGGTAATCATTTTCTGTCGTTTTTTGCGCGCTGGACGCGGTTTTCAGGCCCAAAGAACGCACAAAACCGCGCGCTCCAGCGCAGCCGCGCAAGACAGCGCGAGCCCCTGGCGCGTGAGCGCCAGGGGCTCGCTACTACCGGCAACTGCTATTGCTTAGCGCTTCTCGCCGCCTGTATGGCCGCGTCCGTCGCGCGTTTCATTGCCTTTGAACTGCGCGGGGTCTCTGCGCTGTGCGGCGGCCTTCTCGCCGACCTTCGGCGCCGAGCCGTTGTAGCCGTGATGCGGGTCGAATGAGTTGTCTACATTCCCACTGAAGTTTTCAGGGCCATGAAACCACGGGCCCACACCGACGAAGACGCCGCCCGTGAACCATTCCGGGCCGTAGTAACCGTCGGGAACGCAACTGTACGGGGCATAGTCATAGTAGCCGTAGGGGCAGTCCGGGGCGACTCCGATCTCGACTTTGACCTGAGCCATTGCTTTGGGAAGGGTTGCCGCAAACAGGAAACCAGCAACGGCAGCTAACGCAAGAATTCTAAATCCGCTCATCGATTCTCCTCACTAAGGTCGGGGCCGTTATCCATCTACCCCACCGTGATTCACACTAGCGAGTCGAATCGTCGCAGTCTGAGCAATACTGTGCACAAGCTATCGAAGCAAAGCTCCGGCTAATCCGCCGGCTCGCTCACGCGATGCCCGCGAAACATCTTCCAGAACTCGACAAACCCCTTCAGCCGCACCACCTGGAAGTAATCGCTGGCGACAAGATAGAGGATTGCCGCTGCGCCAGCGATCCAGTGCAGAGTATCCGAGCCGAGCTGGTCGCTGAAGGGCAGGGGCGCTGCGGAGAGCACCATGGCCAGCACCAGCAGCGCCAGCTTCACGATGCCCATCACCAGGTTAATCTCGACCAGCTTGCCGGTGAACGGCTTGCCCAGCCGCAGGCTGCGCTTGAGAGCCTGGGCCGGGTTGCAGTCCTCAAGCAGCATCAGGATCGGAGCGATTGCCGCCGGCCAGCTCACCAGCGCCCACGCCGTGAAGAATCCCAGCGAAAGAAAGATCGCCCAGAAGGAGAAGCCGACGAGATCCGGCTCGCCGGCAGCGGCGATATGTGTGGCCGCGGCCCACACAATCAGCCGGAACCATCCCCAGGCGGTCGCAGCGAAGAGGGTCAGCCATACCGCCTGGAGAACGATCATGGCCACAGGGCGGAAGGGCAGCCGCGATTCCCCGTCTCTTCCCAGGCGCATCAAAACCAGTCCCCGGCCCAGCCCGGAGACGACCGCCCAGGCCAGCGCGGCCACCGGCAGCAGCCAGCGCGCCACGCCTGCCGCGTGCGGCTGGTAGACAGCCCACGCGTGGGCCAGTTGCACCGCCGCGACCCACGGGTTCTGCGGGTCGAGCGACGCCAGCCCAGTGGATTCGACCGGCAGAACAGTTAGAATCCGCTGCGCCCGCACCCAACAAACAACCAGAAACGGAATGCCGAAGAGCCAGCGCCAGGCAACCTCGATCGCCGTAAGCCAGGGCCGCTGGAAGACCCAACCCATTTGACCTACGAGCGACTGGGTTCCGCGCAAGGGCGCACCCACGGCTAATTCACCACCAGATTCACAGCTTTACCCGGCACCACAATTACCTTGGCCACGGTTTTGCCTGCGATGCGGGCCTGAACTTTTTCGGCGGCCATGGCCGCCTCTTCAATGGCCTTGGAATCGGCATTTGCGGCCACCCGCACCACCGCGGCCAGCTTGCCGTTGATCTGCACCGGAATCTCCAGCTCGTCTTCCTTGGCCAGCTCGGGATCGCTCACGGGCCAGGGCGCGCGCAGAATCGGGGTCCCCGGCGACGGGTCTTTGTCGCTGGGGTGAAGTATCGAGCCTTCTTCGCCCAGCGTCTCCCACAACTCCGCTGCTAGATAGGGCGCAAACGGCGCCAGCAACAGCGTGACGGAGCGCAGCAGTTCCAGCTCCACGGGCGCGGGAACCTCGCCCGCCGCCAATTGCGCATCCGCGGCTTGAATCTCGTTGACCAGCTCCATGATGGCCGCCACGCAGGTATTGAAGTGCCAGCGGCCCTCGAAGTCGAGCGTGATCTTGGCGATCGTCCGGTGCAGCTTGCGGAGCAGCTTGAGTGAAAGACCCGCCGGGGCTTCGATGCTCTGGCCCCGGCCGGACCTCGCCGCCGGCGCGTACTTCATTGTCAGCCGCCAGACGCGGGCCAGGAAGCGGCTGACTCCGGCCACGCCGTCCTCCTGCCAGTCCAGATCGCGATCGGGCGGGGCGGCAAAGAGCGCGTACATCCGGGTGGCGTCGGCGCCGTAACGGGCCACCATCTCGTCGGGCGAGACTACGTTGCCCTTGGACTTGGACATCTTGGCCCCATCCTTGATGACCATGCCCTGCGTGAAGAGCCGCCGCACCGGCTCGTCGTTCTCGATGAGCCCCAGGTCGCGCATTACCTTGGTCCAGAAGCGCGAGTAGATCAGATGCAGAATGGCGTGCTCGACGCCGCCGATGTACTGGTCTATGGGGAACCAATACTTCGCCCTCTCCGGGTCGAAGGGCTCGCCGGCGTTCTTGGCGTCGATGTAGCGGTAGAAGTACCAACTGGAGTCGACAAAAGTATCCATCGTGTCGGTCTCGCGCCGGGCCGGACCGCCGCACAGGGGGCAGGTGGTTTCAAGGAACTCGGGCACGTGGCTTAACGGTGAGCCGCCCTGCTGGGTAATCTCAATCCGTGACGGCAGCAGCACCGGCAGTTGATCGTCCGGCACAGGGACCAGCCCGCCCGGCTGGCACTCGAACTCGCAGTAAACCATGGGGATCGGCGTGCCCCAGTAGCGCTGGCGGCTCACGCCCCAATCCTTCAGCCGGAAGGTGACGGCAGCGGCGCCAAACCCCTTGCGCGCGGCAACCCTCTGCATCTGTCTCTGGGCCAGCGCGCAATTCATGCCGTCGTAGTCGCCGGAGTTAACCAGTATTCCATCTTCCGAGAGGAAGGGCAGGCTGCCGCCGCCCTCGACCGGCTCGGCGGGGTCGATGACCCTGCGAATCTCGAGGCCGTACTTGGTGGCGAACTCGAAGTCCCGCTCGTCGTGCGCGGGAACGCTCATGATGGCGCCCGTGCCGTAGTCGGCCAGGATGTAGTTGGCCACCCATATCGGCACGCGCTGGCCGTTGTAGGGGTTCACGGCAAAGCGCCCGGTGGCGACGCCATGCTTTTCGATCGCGGCCAGATCGCCGGCCTCGCGCGCCTTCTTCTGCTGATCGACCAATTCGCCGACCTGCGCCTTCAACTCCGGGTTGCCTTCGGTGAACTCGGCCACCAATACGTGCTCAGGCGCCAACTGAACGCTGCTTGCGCCGAAGATCGTATCCACACGCGTGGTGAAGACGCGGATCCGCTTGCGGTCTGCTTCCTGCGCCTCCGCGTCTTCCAGAAAGAAGTCGACCTCCGTGCCTTCGCTGCGGCCGATCCAGTTGCGCTGCATGGTGCAGACCTTGTCCGGCCAGCCATCGAGCTGGTTCAGGCCCTCGAGCAGCTCCTCGGCGTAGCTTGTGATGCGCAGGAACCACTGCTCCAGGTCGCGCTGATCCACCTTGGTGCCTTCGTGGCGCCAGCAGCAGCCGTCCACTACCTGCTCGTTGGCCAGCACCGTGGCGCACTCCGGGCACCAGTTCACCTTGCTCTTCTTGCGGTAGACCAGCCCGTTCTCGTACATGCGCAGAAAGAACCACTGGTTCCAGCGGTAGTAGTCGGGCAGGCAGGTGGTCACCTCTGTCGCCCAGTCGTAGCCCAGGCCGAGGCGCTCCATCTGCTGCTTCATGGCGGCGATGTTGGCGAGCGTCCACTCGCGCGGAGGTGTATTGTTCTTGAGCGCCGCGTTCTCGGCGGGCAGGCCGAAGGCGTCCCAGCCCATGGGGTGAAGAACGTTATAACCGCGCATCCACATGTGGCGGGCCAGCGCGTCGCCGATTGAGTAGTTGCGCACGTGGCCCATGTGCAGCTGCCCGCTGGGATAGGGCAGCATCTCCAGCACGTAGTACTTGGGCTTGCCGCAATCGGCCGGCTCGGCCGCATACAACGTGGGGTCCGAGACCCACCGCTGCTGCCATTTGGTTTCAATCGCCGCCGGGTCGTAACGCAGTTCTGTCTCTTCCGCCATATCCCCTCAAGTGTAAACTGGAAGGCTCAACTGCGAGTCTATCTTGCGTGCACGCGCACCCGGAACGGAATGCGTCTTTCGTTGCACCGTCTCCCACCCTTTCGTTGCCCGAATGAGGAAAAACAAAGAACTTTCACGATTTTGGGATGGGGGGAACTGTAACGGGGATTGCTTTGCAGAAGCGGCATCGCCCATGCAAAGTCCATATTCGCTGGCCGCGGCGGCCTAGTCCGCTCGATCCGGCGACGGTGCCTCAGGCCGTGAACGACTTTCCATGAGCATTTACGTCACAGACAGCGATGCAGTTGAGATCCTTCCAAGATCTTCCATCCAGCGAAGTTATGTGGCAAAAGCAAATTCAAGGCAACAATTCGCGCAGCCATCCCGGAACAGGATCTAGCAGGTCGATCTTTCCCCCGTTCTTCTTAATTGCAACAAGCCTGTAAGGGCGCCTCAATTCACTGTTGTCATAGATTCGCACATTAGCAAGCTCTAGAAGAGCTTGCCTCAGGTTGTTCATGACGCGTGGGTATCGCGCCCCGATCTTACCTACAGGAACATCGTGGCCGCCCTTCAATACACGCATGGTCACACGCTGATCCGACAATTCGGGTCCATCTATTCCTATAAAGAATAGAACAACTGTGTATCCGGAGTGCTCTACATCTTTCAAGAATGCAAGCTTGTCGCCAACAGGATCGGAGAACACGGTTTCAAAGATAAAGCTTTCGCGCTGCTCGATAAGCTGCCGCCGCAGAGCGTCCGCCAGCTTAGCAGCTTTGTAAGGATCGACTCCTAGATCGCGAGCCACCACATCCGCATTCACAAAACGCAGGCCGGAAGATTGCAGAAAGACACGATAAAAAGTTGTCTTGCCCGCGCCGTTTGGGCCAGCGAGAGCAATCATGATCGGTCGCTGGTCGAGCAGTTGCCTCATGCCTGTCTCGACCGTGCCTTGCGTCGAGTTCGAAAGGATTCTCGCGCATCCCTATCGATAGCAGCTGAAAAACCAGAACCGGTTTCCGGTTCCTTCTCAACTGTTGGGGGATTTGACGCCGAAGCGGAAGTTTGATCCAGCTTGCTGAGGAATCGCTGTTGCTTCCGGATCTGGTTGATCTGATCATTCAACTGAGGATCGTCAGTCCACTCCCAGTCTTCCAAAGCGGCTTCCAAGTCACGCTCGGCCTGCAAAGACTTTGGAAGAGTGTTGTGCGTAAACTGATTCCTAAGTTGGATCGGCGATGGGATGAACTCGCGATTCACAAATCGACCAACGGTACGTTTACCGTTCTCCTCGATACGCACCAGCGTGCCCGCTCCAACCAGCATGCCCGCTCGACTTGAGAGGGCCTTAAAATGCGGATACGGCTCACTTTCGAGATAGGACTTCAATTTCTCCCGGCCCACGGGAGTATCTATCACATCCACCAAATCAGCCAGGGGAGTTGCACCGACGGAGCGGCAAAGCTTGAGAACCTGCCCGCCTTCCAGCAGTAGTTCGACAGAACGTCCCAGCTTGGCCCAGAACTCGACCTGTCCGGCAATCGAGCGCTCTTGCGCATCTCCGGCAATCCGCGCATCCAGCACCAAAGCATCCGACAATTTAACCGGCTGACTCATCCCTAAAAGGGTAGCATAATGCTACCTTTCTTTCAATCGGAGAATCGCTTTACTCCACCAGGCTCTTCAGCACTCTCACATTCCGCTCCTCGTCGCCGGGCTGGTCCACCGGGGTCTCGGCGATGAAGGCGGCGTGGGCAAAGCGCTCGTCGTTGAGCAACCGCCGGAAAGGCTCGATGCCTATCGTGCCCTGGCCGATCTGCTCATGCCGGTCGAGCTTCGAGCCGCGCGCGGCCTTGGCGTCGTTGCAGTGCCAGACTCGCACCGCGTCGAAGCCCACCGTCTCGCCAACCCGCCGCATCGTCTCCGCGTAGCCCTCGGGGCTGAAAATGTCGTAGCCGGCCACGTGGGTGTGGCAGGTATCCAGGCAGACGCCGACGGGCGCGGAGGCGCGTAGCCGCTCGACCAGTTCGGCCACCTGCTCGAAGCTGCCGCCGAGCGAAAACTCCGCGCCTGCCGTGTTTTCGATGAGGATGCTGAAGCCGGTTCACTGCCAGGGCAGCCCATCGATAGCCCGGGCGATGGAATCCGTGGCGAGTTTCAGGCCCTCGTCGCGAGTGAGTCCCTTCCACGAGCCGGGATGCAGCACCAGGTACTCGGCGCCGAGGGCCAAAGCCCGCTCGATCTCGCCGTGGAAGGCCGCCACGCTCTTCTCGCGCACCTCATCCGACTGGCTGCATACGTTCACCAGGTAGCTGGTGTGGATGACCAGCGGCCCCACGTCGAGAGCCGCCCGCAGCTCCTTCATCCGCGCCGCCTGTTTCGGGTCCACCTTGGGCGCGCGCCACATGCGCGGACTCGAAGAAAAGATTTGCAATGTGTTGGCGCCAATCTCCCGCGCCTGCTCGACGGCGTTCGACGCTCCGCCCGCCGTCCCCAGATGCACTCCGATTCGCTTTACAGTCTCAGGCATGCGATCAGTCTATCGGCACAGGCGCAGACCTGCCAGCGGGAGTAATCTGGAATCATTATGAGTCAATCCGCGCAGCAGCCCCAACTGAATGTAGCCCAGAGCGCCGACTACCGCGAGACCTACGCCAACAGCGTGCAGGTGCGCGTGAGCGTGTGGGACTTTCAGCTTGTCTTTGGCCTGGCCTCAAGCGCAAGCCCCGACCAGGTAACCATCCGCAACCATCAGGCCATCTTCCTGAGCCCGCAGCAGGCCAAAGCCCTGTGGAACGTGCTGGGGCAGAACCTGGCGCAGTACGAGCAGGCCTTCGGCGTGCTGAACCTGGAGCCGCAAAGCCACAACTTTTCGCAGGGGCCTGTGAATTGAAAGCCAGACCGCGCGCCGGATGCCGCCCGAAAGCCTCGTGCCTTAACCAGGGCCCAGGAGCTATTGCTTGCGCCTGAGAAGACTCATCGAGCCCCGGCTGGACGCGCCCCTGCCCCTGTGGCGAATCTTTCCGGTCATCTTCGCGGCGCTGTATGTGAGCCACTTCACGTTGTTGCGCCTGCCTTACTACTGGGACGAGGCGGGCTACTACATTCCCGCGGCCTGGGACTTCTTTCGCACCGGCTCGCCGATTCCGGTTTCCACACTGACGAATGCGCATCCGCCACTGCCCAGCATCTATCTGGCGCTGTGGTGGAAGTTGTCCGCCTTCACTCCCGCAGTAACGCGCGAGACCGTGCTGATGGTTGCTTCGCTAGGTTTGCTGGCAGTGTGGCGGCTGGCTATGCGCCTGGTGGGTGTGGGTTCGGTGGCCTTCTGGACAGTGGTTCTGACAGCGCTTTACCCCATCTGGTTCGCCCAGAGCACGCTGGCTCACGCGGATATCTTCGCCGCCGCCTGCACGCTGTGGGGGCTGGTTTATTCGCTCCCCGAGCGCGACCGCAAACCCTGGGCCGCGGCGCTGTGGTTTGCCGCCGCCGCGCTGTCGAAGGAGACAGCTATAGCCGTCCCGCTGACGCTGGCCGCGGTCAACCTCGTAGAGGGTTTTCGGGTTCCTCCGCCGCTGCGCTTTCGCTTCTGGCGCGAGGCGGCCTGGCTCTCAAGCTGCGCGCTTCCGCTGGCCGGCTGGTACGCCTGGCACTACGCCAAGACCGGATTTCTCTTCGGAAATCCCGAGTTCCTGCGCTATAACGCGCAGGCCACGCTCGATCCGCTGCGGATCGTGGCGGCTTTCGGCCATCGCGTGGTTCACCTGACCGCACACATGAACCTGTTTGTGCCCGTGCTGCTGGCGCTTGCGGCATTACTGCTGGAACCCCGCCTCGATGTCGAGGGCCATGATCGGGCGACCATCGCCCTTCCTGTGCAGCGGCGGATTCTTTTGCTGCTGTTGGTGAATGCGCTGCTCTTCAGCGTGCTGGGCGGCGCGCTGCTCACCCGCTATCTGCTACCCATGTATCCGCTCGTACTGTTGCTGGCTGTCACAGTCTTCTATCGCCGGGTCCCCTACTGGCAGGGACTGGCGATATTTTCGGCGGCGGCGTTTGTGCTTGCGCTGTTCATCAACCCGCCTTACGGTTTCGCGCCGGAAGACAATCTGGCATACTCCCACGTGATCCGGTTGCATCAGGCGGGAATCGCCCAACTCTACAAGCGCTACCCCGGCGCCACGGTGCTCACAGCCTGGCCCATGAGCGATGAGCTGACCCGGCCGGAGTTGGGTTATTTGAAGCGGCCTATTGGCGTTTGCCGGATCGAGGACTTTACCGCAGCCGAGATTGCCCGCGCCGCAGCCGAACCGGAGAAGTACTCGGCCGCGCTGGTCTTCTCCACCAAGTACGATCCGCCGCCGGTGTTGGCCAACCTCGGTTTGGGAAGCGAAGCGATGGACGAACGCTTCTTCGGTCTGCACCGCGATCTGCCGCCCGAGGCCATTGCCGGGAAGCTGGGCGGAGACCTTGTATGGAAGAAGGAAGACCAGGGCCAGTGGGTTGCACTGATCCAGTTCAATAGACAGCCTGCGCCGCCGCCGGAACAGAGAACAGCCGCGCTGTCGAACGGAACCGGCCGCTAGGCCGAAGCGGGGATGACGGGCCTTAAGCACAGGCGAAATCACCGAATCCCGATCCGATCGAAGACGAGATCGAAGTTCAGCTCTTTGGCATCCACTGCGCCAGTTTCGCCTCAGCCTCTTCGAGCCTGATTCCGCGCAGCAGAAACACTTTGCTTCTGGACAACTCTCCGGCAATCAGCTCGACAGCATTCTTCGGCAATCCGAAGCACTCCGCCAGGAAGGTGGCAAGCGCGGTGTTTGCACGGCCCTCAACGGGCGGCGCCTGGACGGCGATCTTCAACTGTGCCGCTGGCCCTTCGCCGTAGACGCCCGCCATCGCGGTCTTCTTCGCCCCAGGCTGCGCCCGAACGGCCAGAGTGACGCCTTGAGCCGAGGCGCGCAGCATCATTCCCGCCCCGCAGTGGGCGTTCTTGGACCAAAGAGCGCCGTCCCCACCCGGATGCGCGTGGCGCCTTCGGCGATGGCCAGGTCGAAGTCCCCGCTCATGCCCATCGAAAGCACATCCAGCGAAAGTCTCGGATGCGCCTTTGCCCACCGGTCGCGCCATTCGCGCAGGCTGCGGAAGCAAGCCCGCGTCGCTTCGTCCGCCGCGTCGAAGGGAGCGATCGTCATCAGCCCCCGCGCCTGCAAATGCTCCAGGTCCGGCAGCCGCTCCAGCATTGCGGCGGCCTCGGCCGACTCCGGCTCCAGCCCCGCCTTGGTCTCCTCGGGACTCAGCTTCACCTCGATCAGAATCGGAAGCCGCTTGCCCAGCCTGCCCGCCGTTTCGTTCAGCCGCCCGGCCAGTCGCAGGGAATCCACCGAATCCACGGCGTCGAACAACTCCGCCGCGCGCGCCGCTTTGTTGGACTGCAAATGACCGATCAGATGCACGCGAATCGGACTCGAGTTGGCTGCACAAACAGGTGAAGCGGAAAGCGCGCGCCCGGCAAGGCCCGCCTCAGGGGCTAAAGCCCCCGTTGTCGATGCGTTGACGGCACGGCTGAAGTCGTGCCCTGACACCAACGGGCGTTCTTCCAGATGCGGCAGAGTTGGCTCACGAAGCTGCGCAAGCGCCGGCTCCTTGGCCGCAAACTCCTGGACGCGATTCTCGCCAAACAGTGCAATCCCCAGCGCCGCCGCCTCGGCAATCGTAGCCGCCGGATAGGTCTTCGAGACGGCCATCAGCTCGATCTCGCCGCGCGGCCTGCCCGCCAGCCTGCAGGCCGCCGCTATCGCCGCTTCCAGCCGCTCGAGATTCTCACCGAGCGCCGTCATTGCACTCCCGCTCGAATCCCACACTTGCCGTTCGCATCCAAGAGAACCATGTGGACCATTATTCTGCTCATCTTCTCGAACATCTTCATGACCTTCGCCTGGTACGGCCACCTGAAATTCCGACAGGAGGCTCTGTGGAAGGTCATCCTGGTCAGTTGGGGCATCGCGTTCTTCGAATACCTGCTTCAGGTTCCCGCCAACCGCATCGGCGCCGCCCGTTTCTCGCCCGTCCAGCTCAAGGTGATGCAGGAGATCATTACGCTCGTTGTGTTCGCCGTTTTCGCGCTCTTTTACTTCAGTGAGCGCCTGCGTTGGAACCACGCCGCCGCCGGGGTCTGCCTGGTCGCAGCTGCCTTCTTCGTCTTTCATCAATTCTGAACGCGAGTGCCCTGGATAGCCCGCGTAACTTCACTGCTGCCATTCGGGGGACTCCGGAATGGAAAACCTCCACGGCATGGAATGCTGCCAGCGAGCCTTAAACTCTCGCGCCGTCATCGTACGCTCGATCTTTCCGCTCGGAAGTTCCACCTCGTAACCCATGACCTGGCCCAGAATGCCACCGTACTGCCCGCCTGGCGGCACCTCGCTCATCACGACAAGTGTGTGTTGCCCTGACCAATCCACTGCGGCAAAATTCAGGTAATCCTCATGCGCGGAGATTTGCTTGCATAATTCCTCATCCGCATTGGCTGCTCGGCAGGGCGGAAACCTGCGCAGCATATCCTCGAACGGCTCCCGGGCAGCATCAATTTCAACCAGTCCGATGTCCGAAACCCGAAAGACTACCATCCCATTCGCGTAACCGTTGGAATTTCCCGAGAGCGCAATGAACTGCGAGTCGGGCGACCATAATACGTCAACATCAACCCAAAAAGGAACGTTCAGTCCCCATGTGCCCTTGGGCGTGATGACACGTACTTCAGGAAAACTAGGATGATCTTTGACGTCCCCTTGAAAATCGCGCCGTGCGTTCATGGTTCCATCGGGCGAGCGAACCGAAACCGGTCGGCAAGTTCTGCGATCATCGCAGTTGAGCGAAACCCTAGTTGCGGATCGCGAATAAGTTCCGGCCCTGGAGATCAACGCAGTCGAGCTCAGCAACACTAGAACGAACAGAACGCGACACACCATATGCGGATACTCCGGCTCTCGCCTCAATGCCCCTGCGCTTCAAGGAACTTCTCTGCCTCCAGCGCCGCCATGCACCCCGACCCGGCCGCCGTGATCGCCTGGCGGTAGCGCCGGTCCTGCACATCTCCGCAGGCAAACACTCCCGGCACAACCACTCCATTCAAAGTGGTCAGCACGTTGCCCGTGGTCTTGATGTAGCCCTCCGCGTCCAGGTCGATCTGCCCGGCAAACATCTTGGCGTTGGGCTCGTGGCCGATGCCCAGAAACAGACCGCTGACGGCCAGTTCGCATAGCTCGCCTGTCTTCACATCCTTCAGCCGCAGCCCCTTCACCTCGCGCTCTTCCACGCCCAGCACCTCTTCGACGATGGTGTTGGGGCGCAGCGCGATCTTGGGATGGGCAATCGCACGCTCCAGCATGATCTTCGAGGCGCGGAAGCCCTCGCGCCGGTGCAGCAGCGTCACCTTCGAGGCAAAGCGGGTCAGGAACAGCGCCTCCTCCATCGCCGAGTCGCCGCCGCCCACCACCGCAATCTCGCGCTCGCGGAAGAAGAAGCCGTCGCAGGTGGCGCAACTCGAAACGCCGTGCCCAATCAGCGCCTGCTCGCTCGGCAATCCCAGCCAGCGCGCGCTGGCGCCCGAGGCCACAATCAGCGTCCGGGTCAGAATCTCCCCCGCCGAGGTCATCAATCGGATCGGCTTGGCGCCCAGTTCGACGGCGTTCAAGTGAGCCGTCTGAAAGCTGGCTCCAAACCGCGCCGCCTGCTTCTTCATGTTCTCGATCAGCTCCGGCCCCTGGATGCCTTCAGGCCATCCGGGAAAGTTCTCCACCAGCGTGGTCATCGAGAGCTGCCCTCCCGGCTCATGGCCTTCCAGAACCAGGGGTTTGAGTCCAGCGCGGGCGGAGTAAATGGCCGCCGTAAGCCCGGCGCAGCCGGAGCCAAGAATAACCGTATCGCGAATCTCTGTCATAAGCTTTCCTGTCTGGATTTTAGACGCCTTGCTCAACTTGCCCAGATTTGTTCATCTTGGACGTCCGGCCTGTTCGGCCCCGGCCGCGTTCATTAAGATGATCTTCATGGCCAATCTGACTCTTGTCTATGGACTGCGGCTCCTGCCCGAAGGCGAAGTCACCGAAATCCGCGACGCCACCCTCAAGCTGGCCACCGGCCACGAGGCTCACGTCACCATGCACCTCATCGAGGGCTCGCGCGCGGAGATCGAGGCGCAGCTCAAGCGCTCGCTCGACGCCTTCTTCGACTTCTACCCGGAGATTTGAGGCCGCACCTCCCGCCGCGAACTTCTTCTCGCCCCGGCTCCGGACGTGGCCTCGATCTCGGCGGCCAGCATCAGAGGCAACATGCGGCGGGCACGGCTGCGCAAGGCCGGCTCGGGGGCGCGGCGAGACCGCTCCAGCAGCGGCAGAGCTTCATCCCGCAATTCCGGCTCGGCCAGAGCGAGGATGGAGAAGGCCTCCAGGGCAATGGCGCGGAGGGCGATACGCTCGTCTTCGACCATAGCGCGTACCAGGGGCGCCAGCCTTATGCGCTGCGCATGCGTGTGGGCGTTCAGAGCAGCCGCCAGGGTCACATGGCCGCGGGCCTGCCACTGTTCCGGCGGAAGCTCGGCGGCGAGGCCGGCAAGCACGTCGGCGTGGCGGCGCAGGATCCCCGGCTCGCGGGCGCTCACGCGGCGGGCCAGGTCGGCGGCGCAGCGGCAGGCAAAAGGGTCCGGCGACAGCAGTTCCGTCATCAGGCCGCGAATGGCGGCGCGGCGGGGCGGGGACTGGCCGAGAAAATCCCGCGTGGCCGCCACGCCATCGGCATCCTTCCAACTGCGCGGCGTGACCATCGATCCTCCTTGCCGCATTCTCCGGCATTCTCTCACATATGCATGCATCGCAAGTCGCCAAAGAACCCAATTCGTCACCGAATTGACCCAGTCTAAGGAATCGTCAAGACGGCCCAAGTTTCACTGGTCCCCCACATGCCGGGAAATCCCTGTCCGGAGGGCCTCTCGTGCTCATCTCCGTCCCCGCTCACCTGCGCGCGACAGCCGCCCACAATCTCGCACTGGCCCTGCTGATTCTCGGTCCCTTTGCAGCCTTGGCCGGCGGACCCAAATACGTCGCCGGCGTCAGCTTCTTCAATCCCGGAGTTCTCGGCCAGCCCGTTCACTGGGCGGGCGGCCAGGTCAACTACTACGTCGATCGGGGGCCGCTCAACAGTTCCATCACGAACCAGCAAGCCACGGCCATGGTGGACGCGGCGGCTGCCTTGTGGAGCGCCGTTCCCACCGCCGGAGCCACGCTCACTGACATGGGCTCTCTGAACGAAGATGTCAACGGAGCCAATATCGTGGTCAGCGGCACGAAATTCTCGGTGACCGGCGAGCAAACCGGCCAGATGGGCGTGATCACCCAGCCCGCCGACGTCGCGCCTTCGGCCACAAGCTATCCGCTGGGCATCGTCTACGATGCGGACGGCTCGGTGATCGAGGCACTCTTCGGCACAGGCGCGAGCCAGCCCACGAGTTGCCAGAACAACGGCGTCTTCGTCTGGATGGACCGCATCAACCCGGACGCTACCATCGCTCACGCCATCATCCTGCTCAACGGCCTCTGTGCCACCAACCCCGACCTGGTTGCCATGATGAGTTACGAGCTGGAGCGGGCCTTCGGCCGCGTACTTGGCCTGGACTACTCCCAGGTCAATCCCACTGCCCTCGCCGACGAGATTCCCGGCGGCACCGACGGCTGGCCGATCATGCAGCCCCTCAGCGGTGTCTGCACCGGCGGCGGCGGCCAGTGCATTCCCCAGCCATCGATCCTCCACTACGACGACATCGCCGCCCTCAGCCGCATCTACCCCGTCACCGCTCAGAACGTGGCCAGTTTTCCCGGCAAGGAGCTGACGGCGGCGAACACGGTCTCGATTCAGGGCACGGTCACGTTCCGCTCCGGCCTCGGCATGCAGGGGGTCAACGTCGTGGCCCGGCCGCTGGACGCCAGCGGCAGCCCGCTCTACCAGTACGCGGTCACGTTTGTCTCCGGCGGCTACTTCAACGGCAACCACGGCAACCCCGTCACCGGCTTCGCAGACTCGAACGGCAATCTTCTCACCATGTGGGGATCGAACGATCCGGCCCTCCAGGGCTACTTCGACTTGAGCGGGATTCTGTTGCCTCCGGGCGTTACGACGGCCGACTATCAGGTCACCTTTGAAGCCATCGATCCCCTGTGCATCCTCACCGATTCCGTCGGCCCGTATCTCGACGGCCAGGCGACCCCCTCCGGCACCTTGCAGGCCGTCACAGTCCCTGGCCTGGAGGCCGGCGCCACTCAGACCCTCACCGTCGATGTTGCCGATTCGGCAGTCGGCGGCTATCAAGACGCAATCGGAACTCAGGCCGAGCCGCGACCGTTACCCGACAGCGGCCTCTGGTGTGGGCGCTTGAGCCAGGTGGGACAGAGCGACTGGCTCAGCTTTCCGGTTCGCGGCAACCGCACCTTCACCGTGGTGACGCAGGCTCTGGACGAGACCGGCGCGCCGACCGAGAACAAGGCCATGCCCGCCATCGGCGTCTGGGACGCATTCGATCCCGTGGGCGCGACCGCCATCGGCGCCGCTCCCGGCATGAACGGCCTGGCCACCGGCGAAAGCTGGCTGCGCGTGGCTACCAACGGCGACGACCTGGTGCGCATCGGCATCGCCGACCAGCGCGGCGACGGGCGCCCCGACTACCCCTACTACGGCTGGGTGCTCTATGCCGACACCGTCCAGCCCACCCATCTGCCCGCCTCCGGAGGCCCCATCGTCATTCACGGCATGGGCTTTCGCCTCGTGGACACAGTTCTAGTCGGCGGCCAGCCGGCCCTCGTCACCAGCATCTCGCCCAACGAAATCACCGCCATCGCTCCGCCCGCCGCCACCGGCGTTACCGGTTCGGTCGACGTCGAGGTGGACGACCTGCCGCTCTTCTACGCCGCGGCCATCGTCTCCAGCGGCCTCAGCTACGACTCCGGCACGGGCGACGCAATTACCCTGGTCTCCGCGCCCATGAACACGGTGCCCATCGGTGAGCCCATCCCCTTCACCGTCACCGCGCTCCAGCCCGATCTGACCCCGGCCGGCGGAGTCACCGTCATTTACACCGTCACCGCGGGAACCGCCGCGCTTGCCTGCGGAAAGCCTGTTTGCTCGGTCACGGCGACCGGCGACGGCCGCGCCACCATCAATGTCACCGCCGCCGATGCCTCCTGGTCCATCGTGACCGCCGCGCTCACCAACGGCTCCAGCTTGCAGGCGCAGTTCGCCGGCGGAACGCCGCCCGTCCTTGCCTCGCTCACGCCCCAGCTCTCGCTAGCCTCCGGCGCAACCTTCAACTGGACCGTCCAGGTCCTGGTCCTCAATAGCGGCCTTCCGTTGAGCGGCCAGGCCGTCGCCTGGCAAATGCCCTCCAGCGGCATCTCCGCGCTCGGCAGTACCGCCGCCATCACCGGCGCAAACGGCATCGCCGCCATGACTCTCACCGTAGGCCCGCTCGCCGAGGGCCAGCAGGTCTCCGCCACCGCCTGCCTCAACGGAACCAGCCAGTGCATCGCCTTCAACGCCTTCGGCTCGCGGCCGGAGTATGCGCTGCTTGTGCCCATCTCGGGGACCGCGCAGAGCCTCTCCATGCAATCCACCCCGAGCCAGATCACCCTCCGCCTCCTCGACATGGACGGCAACCCCATGGCCGGCGGCGCGGTAGCCCTCTACCAGGCGCTCTACGCGTGGTCGCCGCCCTGCGCCGCGCACGGCGTCTGCGACCCGGCTCCGCTGCTGGCCACACAATCCGCCACGGCCACCTCGGCAATCGACGGGACCGTCGCCTTTGCCCCGGCGTCGCTGCCCGGCGTAGCCACCAATCTCCTCGGCCTCGCCGCCTCCGGCAACACCGCATCCGTCAGCATTGCCGTCGAACAGCATCCGTAAGGCAGATTCCAGTCTTTTGCCGCAATCGAAGCCAAGGCCTCACCTTCGGCACAGTATCGGTTCATGAGAAGGCGATTTTGCGGTAATCCTGCTAACGCAGAGGCCATGCAGGAATCAACGCGTCAATCTCTTCCATCACCCTTTGCGTTTCCGTTAGTGCCACCACAACGCGTTGCCAATGCTGAGTGTCGCCGTAACTCAACGCGCGGCCTTTGCGGTCTTTCAACCACTTCTCGCAAACCTGATAGCCGCCGATGTGAAAGTCCCAGGCCTCCGGGGGAACACCCTCGAAGTATTGCTGGTCATTGATCTTCACGTGCCGCGTAACCGGATCGTACTCGACCCTCTCGACCATGTTCGTTCCTGCCTTGCGAAACTTCGTGACGAGCCTTTTGATCTGAGGAACATCCTCATCTTTCAAGAGGTGCAAGGCAACAAGCTCTCTGCCTTTCGCGGCCAGCTTGCGAAAGAGTTTCAGGTCCGCCGTCAACGGAACGCGCGGAAAATCTCGCTTGAGAAAGTCGGCGTAGCGCTCACGATACCCAGGAGCATGAAAGACGGCATAGAAGTAATGGAAAATATCCTCTGGCGTGATACCCTTCGGCAAGCCATATTGCTTCTCCTGAGGCAGTCCGAGTTCTTTTGCCAGCCTGTCAAGAAACTTCCGTGAAAGATTAGGATGGCGGCCCTTGAAGAGATCGCCGTTCGTTCCGTTGATCTCATCATCAAATAGATATAGCGGGAAGACTGTCGAGCCGTCCTTGAGTTCAACGAAAACGGCAGGCGCTGGAACATCTGTAACTACTGCGTGCCGCCAATTTGACGCTTTCGTCTGCCGCGTTACATTGATGCAGAGAGTGTCACGCCCGGCAACATGCTTCAGAAGCTCCTTGCGCGGGCGGTCTATAGCAAGATCGGTAAAATAGCTCCAGCGCCAATCGAAGGGCCGATAGGCAACCTTCAATATCGGAGCCTTCCAGTTCTTGTCCTCTTTCAGACGTGAACGCTGTGTAGCAAGATTCCAATCCCCGTTATCCTTTGTTCGGAACTGTCGATGCAACTCGGCATCGGTATCGCTGCCCCTCATCTTTTCAAGACGCGCCACAATCTCCGGCCTTTCAAACGCGATTGCAAACTGATCGCGATGCGTCTGAAATCCCAAAACCGAAACTGGAAATATATCCTTGAGGCTGAAAAAGCCTCCATATTCTGCCGAGAGGGAGCGGTCCTGAGGAACAAACAAATAGCCGGGAGCTGCGGGCTTCAATCTCTTCCAAGCTGTTCCATTTGCTGATCCATTTGATAAGGCCGCGTATTTTGCTTTTCGGTCGCCCCATAGTTCCGAGTGCCGTACTGCGGATTCGCCCCTCTTTCCTGCCCCACGCACGGCCAACAAGATCGCCGTGCCTTGCTGAATGTCGAAGACGTTTTCATCCTTGCCGCCGTCCGGATTCTTCTCCTTCTTTTTCGAGTTGCCGTGCAGGTCATAGACATAAATCTCGCTGAAGCTCTGCATCAGGCTTCGTCTCATGCCGCGAAAAGTAGGGTTGTCGAGATAACTGTGGTTGGTGATGAAGGCCAGAACTCCGTAACCAGTCTTTTCAATGCGCCATTGCGCGAAGCGGATAAACTTCACGTAATCGTCCTGGAGCCACTTCGGGTTCTGTTCCCCCAGATCGGCTCCGTCCACGCGCTTGTAATCTTCAATCAGTTGACCGATGAAGGTGAGATTGCCGTCAATATCCCGGCTTCTGTTCGCGGAATGACCCGAGTATGGCGGATTGCCAAGCACCACCATGATCTTGTCTTTGTTCTTTATCTCAGACGCCTGGTCCGCCTCATCGGAGATGGCTCTGGCGACAAGCCGTTCGCTTTTCTTTGCCGCCTCCTCCAACGTGTTGGTCAGATAGATTCCCAGCCGTTCTTCCGGCTTGAAGACGTAGCCCGTCGCTTCAAGCTCTAGAGATAGTTTGAGATGCGCGATTGCGTAGGGAGCCATCAGCAATTCAAACCCGAAAACTCTCTTAAGAAGATGATCGGCAACGTAGCTCGGCCACGCCCCTAACTGTCCCGCCATGCTCGCATGGATGTGTTGAATGATGAGATAGATAAATGTCGCAGTACCGGTGGCGGGGTCGAGGATAAGGGTCTGCTCATCGGCAAGGCCGCTGGGTTTGTTGAAGCGGGTCTTCAATAGCTCGTCCACGGAACGGACAATATAGCCGACGACTGGCTCTGGTGTGTAGTAGACGCCGCGCTTCTCGCGCAACGCCGGGTCGTAAGCCGCTAGAAAGGTCTCATAGAAATGCACGACAGGGTCGTCTCGCCCCGTTACATGGCCGATGTCGCGCAGGACGCCACCCATATTCGCGCATTCAAGCAGGCGCACCAGGTCGTCCACGGCCCACGCGAAGACATCCGGCATATCCGCCCCGGCCATCTGAGCGAAGATTGACCGCAGGAAAGGGTTTGCCCGCGGGACCGCATAGGCAGCTTGTTCGCGGCTGAAATTGGTTCCAGTCTTTGCCGTCTGGATACGGGCGGCGAAGAGGCCGTAGGCAAGCGTTTGCGCGAAGATGTCAGCAAATTCCCCTTCCTTCAATTCAGGCAGGAGTGTTTCTCGGAAACTAGCAACCCACTGATAGAGCCAGCCTTTTTCGCTGCGTGTACCCGCTTGGAAGGCACGATCTATCACCTCACGCAGCAGATGTGTAATTCCAGCCATTCGCGTAGCGAGTTCCTTGGCCGACTCAACCGTGATGGCTTCCTGATCCAGAAACCCGCGAAGAAGGCAAAACACTGCCTCCGCGCCACCTGGCGTTACCTTCAACTTATTCTTACCGTCGAGTGTCGCCAAGGTCGCAGTCAGTCGCGGTTTGGAGTCGCCTGCAACGTACCAGCGAAACTCCAAATAATCTGTGAGTACCCAGTTGGAAAGGCCACCAAGATAGCGCTTGAATTGTTCGCCGTGCGGGCCTTTTCCCCGCTGCACCTCGTCCAAGTTGGTGCCAATATCCTTCGTCTCGATATGGCCGACGGGGACTTTTCCCTTACGCAGACTCAGGTCCGGCGCGCCACAGGCGATTCGCTGCGCCTCGTTCACGGCGACATAGCCCTTGAACTCGGATTCGAGCAAATGTTGCAAAGCCGCGCCATGCGTGTGTTCGGTGGAGTCGCCCTGCCCCAGGTTGGCCCGAAGCGCAGCGAGATAATCGGAGAAGGTTCTCATCTCCAGAGCAGTTTAACAGGACTCACTCTGGCCGGGTTCTCCAGTTGGCTCTGCGGCCTCTGATCGATCCTGGAAGTCGCCACATGTTCAGAAATTTGGATGTTAACTGTTGCCAACAGTGGGATAACCGGCCAAAGTCCGTTTATGCCAACAATTGCAAATCGCCTGATCTGGTGCATGTGAGAGGTGTGTTGTATTATTCTTCAGCCGGTTTCTTCTTACTCCAGCTTGAGCAAGCGTGTTCAGTTTTGCCTCCATCTGTGGTCCCGATGACCAACGCGGGAGTTCCTGCAGGGAAGGACGGCAACAGAGTTGACGAATTGGGCACCGGATAGATGAACCCATGGTAGGCCGCTCTGCACCGCGACCAGCTGAAGTCGGAATTCTGATCGGACGCATAAGATCACTGGTCGTCAAAAATATGACGATCGGCATTGATGCGCATCTCACAACCACACCTGAAAATGGGCAGACTTTGGCCGGTTAACAGCCCGTTTCACTCATTGAAACAGGCCACCAGATTCCCAGAGTCTCTTTTTGGAGATCAGGGAAACCACAAACCCGTCTGTCACCAATCGTCTCCCTCCCGCATCCTTAAAGTGAGGTGCACATCTTGGCCGATCTTGCCCAGCCAACCCACCGCCCCCGCATAGTCATCGTCGGTGGCGGCTTTGCAGGCATCCACGCCGCCAATGGAATGGCTCGTCTGCCCGTCGACGTCACGGTCGTAGACCGCCGCAACCACCACACTTTTCAGCCGCTTCTCTACCAGGTGGCGCTGGCCGTGCTTTCACCGGCCGACATCGCCCAACCCATTCGCACCATCCTGCGCAACCACCGCAACACCCAGGTTCTGATGGATGAAGTCACCGGCATCGACGTCTCCGCCCGGCAGGTCTCGCTCGCCTCCGGCGCCCAGCTTCCCTACGACTACCTGGTCCTGGCCACGGGCGCTACCCACTCCTACTTCGGCAGGGACGAGTGGGCGCCGATCGCTCCCGGCCTCAAGACCATAGAGGACGCCCTCGAGATCCGCCGCCGCGTCCTTCTCGCCTTCGAATTGGCCGAGCGCCAGATGCTGGAGCGCGGCTGGCACCCCGCGCTCAACTTCGTCGTCATTGGCGGCGGACCCACCGGCGTCGAACTGGCCGGCGCTATCAGCGACATTGCCCAGCTCTACATGCGCCGCGACTTCCGCCACATCGATCCCACCAAATCCCGCGTTCTCCTCCTTGAAGGCTCCCCGCGCATCCTTGGCGCCTACCCCGACGATCTTTCCGCCAAGGCCGAAGCCGCGCTCACCCGCCTCGGCGTCGAAGTTCACACCAATACTCACGTCACTGGAATCGGTCCCGGCTGGGTTGAAGCCGCGGGCAAGCGCATGGACGCTGTGGTCACGCTCTGGGCCGCCGGCGTCCAGGCCTCGCCCCTGGGAAAGCTGCTCGGTGCGCCTCTTGACCGCCGCGGCTGCGTCCTGGTTGACGACCGGCTCAATCCGCCGGGCCTCCCGGAGGTATTCGTACTGGGCGATCTGGCGCATCTTGAGCAGGACGGCCTCCAGGTTCCCGGAGTCGCCCAGCCCGCCATGCAGATGGGCGACCATGTCGCCAGGATGGTAGCCGCCGACCTTGCGGGCGCCGAGCGGCCGGCCTTCCGCTACTTCGACAAGGGGGATATGGCCGCCATCGGCCGCATGGACGCCGTCGCCAAGGTCGAATGGCCCTTCAAGGCCCACATGAGCGGCTTCCTCGCCTGGGTTACCTGGCTCACTGTCCACATCTTCTTCCTCATCGGCTTCCGCAACCGCCTCAGCGTATTTGCGGCCTGGATCTGGACCTACTTCACTTTCACCCGCGGCGCGCGCCTCATCACCGGCGACCAGCGGCTGCCCGGCTGGCAAGACCAGATCGACGCGGGACCGGGAAAGACCTAATCCGGAAGAACCTTGAAGCGATTCATGCAGGTCAGCGAGTTCCGCGTATCAAAGTCGGCAGGCTTACGAAGGCGCAGATTGAAGCGGTAAATGCGCAACAGGCCGCAAGGGCTCTGCCATTCAGCATCGATGAGGTGGTTTTCGTTGGAAGGCACATTCACAAACGCCGGATCCTGGGTGACGGCTACACAATCGATGACGTCATCGACCAGGTAGAAAGTGCCATAAGTCAGGGTTCAGAACTAATTGCCAACGAGTATATGACTGCGATGAGAAATCCGATTGCTCCGGCGGACAGGTTTGGCAACCTTGTTCACGACGAGGGGATTCTCGAATGTTCAAGATACCGCCCCAACCCAGACATCTTCCCTGTGGTGCCGAAGGGTGACAAGATCAAGCCGCAAAAGCAAACAGGCCGCTGAGAGCGGCCTGTTTGCTTTGAATTAGAGCGATTCGCCCGGTTAACAAGTTCCTCCGGCGCCCCAACCGCTCAGTGGGATAGTGCCACAAACTGCGTCTTTTGTCAATGATATTCGCGTTCTCAATGCCGGTTGCCCGCAGTTCGGTTTTGAGGTCTGAGAGCCAGGTGAACCCGATCCACCGCCATCCGGGTCGGTTAAACTGAAAGAGCGATGCTCGACCTGGGATTTGTCCGCGCCAACCTGGAACTGGTAGAAGGTAAGCTCCGCGCCCGCGGGGCCGATCCCGCCGCGCTGCTGGGGGATTTTCGCGCCCTTGATCGCAGCCGGCGCGAGGCCATCACCACCTCAGAGCGGCTGAAGGCGCGCCGCAACGAGTTAAGCCAGCAGGTGGGCGCGCTGAAGAAACTGGGCCTGAACGCCGCTACGCTGGTGGAAGAGACACGGGCGCTCAAAGACAAGCTGGACCAGCTCGACCAGACCGCCGCCCAGCTCGACGACCAGTTGCGTCTCTCGCTGGCCCGCATTCCCAACCTCACCCGCGACGAAGTGCCGGCCGGGCGCTCGGAGGCCGATAACGTCACCGTAAAAACCTGGGGCGAGATCCCCGCCTTCGACTTTGAGCCCAGGCCCCACTGGGAGCTCGGCGAGCAGCTCGGCATCCTCGACCTGGAGCGGGCGACCAAGATCAGCGGCGCGCGCTTCGCCGTCTACATGGGCGCCGGGGCGCGCCTGGAGCGGGCTCTGATCGGATTCATGCTCGACCTGCATACCCAGAGGCACGGTTATACCGAGGTTCTGCCGCCCTTCATCGTCAACAGCAAGTCGCTCTTCGGGACCGGGCAGTTGCCCAAGTTTGCAGAAGACCTCTTCCGCTGCTCCGACACCGACCTCGAAGCCGTCAGCCGCGGTGAGTTCAAAGACAACGACCACTGGCTTATTCCCACCTCCGAGGTTCCGGTTACGAACCTCTACCGTGACGAGATCCTCGACGAGGCACGGCTTCCGATCCGGCTCACGGCGTTCTCGCCGAACTTCCGCTCCGAGGCGGGGGCGGCCGGCAAGGACACGCGCGGCATCATCCGACAGCATCAGTTCCAAAAGGTCGAGATGGTCAAGTTCACCCGCCCCGAGGACTCGGACGCCGAGCACGAACGCCTCACGCGCGATGCCGAAGAGATTCTTGAAACCCTCGGCCTGCCCTACCGCCGCGTCCTGCTCTGCTCCGGCGACACCGGCTTCTCCTCGGCCAAGACCTACGATCTCGAAGTCTGGCTCCCCGGCCAGCAGCTCTACCGCGAGATTTCCTCCTGCTCCAACTTCGACGCCTTCCAGGCCCGCCGCGCCAATATCCGCTACCGGCCGGCCAACCAAGGGGTCAAGGCCAAACCCGAATTCGTCCACACTATCAACGGCAGCGGACTCGCCGTCGGCCGCACCTGGCTGGCCATCCTTGAAAACTACCAGCAACCCGACGGGTCGGTTCTAGTTCCGCCCGCCCTCCAGCCGTACATGGGCGGCATGGAGAGAATTGTGAAGGCATCGTGATGGAAACGCCGAAGCCGGCCGAAGTTCAGGCCAAACCCCGCCGCACTGTCAGGCAGATCCTGTTGAGTTACTTTTACTGGACCTACCCCCGCGGCTGCTTCCATTACGACGTGATGGTTACGCTGATTCTGCTGTTCATTTTCGTCACGCCGCAAATTCCCGGCTGGAGCTACGGCGACAAGCCGTCGAGCGAAACGGGGCCGGCTCATCCCATCCAGGTAATCGGAAACGACGGCCACGGGCTCATCATCACCGTGCTGGCGTCGGATGCCAACGTGCCCGCGGGCGCTTCCGACAAGGTCGTCAAGCAGGCCCTTCGCAAGGCGATCGAGCCAGTCACAGGCGATGCCGTCTTTGTTACTCAGTGGGAGACCGTCGCCGACGCCGAGGGAAACCTGGCCTGGAGAGTCTGGGCCCACCGATAACTCGTTATTATTGTTGGGTGCCCCAGGTCCCTAGCATTTGGGGACCTGGGAAAGCACGAATCCACAGGATCTCGGTCCTAGTTCATTTTCGATGTTCGTGTCATGCGTCGGCGCGTCCAACAAGACAAGGAATCCTATGCGTTTTGGAATCAAGCTGGTCTTTGCTGCGTTCTTCGCGCTCGCCGCGGCGCGCGGCGCCTATGCCGCGCCACCCGATGACTTGAACAGCGTCCTGCACCGCCTCGACGCCGCCGCGACCGGCTTTCACTCCACCTCCGCCGACTTCGAGTTCGTCACCGAGCAGACCGATCCGGTCTATGACAAGGACACTCAAAAGGGAACCGTCTACTACAAACGCAGCGGCAAAAGCTTCCAGATGGCCGCGCACATTCGCACGGAGGCACATGGGAGCGGATTGGATAAACCCGTCCCCAAGGACATCCTTTATTCCGGCGGCAAAGTCACACTTTACGAGAGGCTTACCGACGAAGTGCATGTGCGGGATGCCGCAAAGTACGAGAGCTATCTGCTGCTAGGCTTCGGCGCCGGCGGCAAGGAGCTGGCCGACAAGTGGGAGATCAAGTACTTAGGCAGTGAGACTCTCAACGACGGCAAGACCGCCGTCACCACCGAAAAGCTGGAACTGCTGGCCAAGGATCCCGATGTGCGCAAGCTCTTTCCCAAGGTGACCATTTGGGTAGACCCCGCGCGCGCGGTAAGCCTCAAGCAGATCTTCGACGAGGGCCAGGGCCAGAGCCGGACCTGCCTTTACTTCAACATCAAGCTCAATCCGGCCATACCCGACAGCGAATTCGCCATCAAGACCGGCAGCAAGACGAAGATCGCCCAATAGCGCAAGCCCTCCCGCAGCTCCCCAGTTTTGAAATGAAACCAGCTCACGATTCCCACGGGTTCAAGAGCTTTACCCCAGTGGGCTCAAAGCCGGAAACATTACGCGTAACCACGGTCATGCCATGAACCATGGCGGTTGCCGCAATCAACGAGTCCCGGTAGGAACGCGGGTTTGGCACGTGTAGAGCTGCGCATCTTAGCGCAACGGGGGCGTCGACCGGCAGAATGCGACCCGCAAACGTGGGCAGCACGCGATTCTCCAGCCATGAGCGAAGGATCGCCCCCTGCCCGGGATCGCGACGTTCCATCAGAAGGGCCCCCAGCTCCATTTCCAGAATGCAAACGACAGAGAGAAACAAGGATTCCGAAGGAACACGACTGGCCCAGGCCGCAACTTGGCGATCCGCCTTGCCTATGCTCGCCTTGCGGAACTCGGAGATGACATTGGTATCGAGAAGGTACATCAGGACCACTCGGCCGGCTTGGGAAATTCATCCCCCATGCGCGGCGGTTCAAACTCGATTTCGGCAGCCTCGGGCATGGCCAACAAGTCGACGATGCTCGTCCCCTTGTTCGTAATCTCCTCGTACTCCTTTATCGAAAGCAGTACATGCGCGGGGCGCCCGCGGTCGGTGATGAACACGGGACCTTTGCGGGCCGCCTTCTTTGCCCGGCCAGTTTCCTGATTGAACTCCCGGCTCGATAAGGTGGTGATTGCCACGGCGCCAGCCTCCTTGTAGCAATGTTTCTACATTCTAGCACAATAGACCTCCTTACTCGAACCGGAGCAGGACGATCTCCGGATTGGTTCCAACGCGCATGGGGGGTCCCCAGGTGCCGGCGCCGCACGATGTGTAGACCTGTAGCGCGCCGAAGCGCCGTAAGCCGTAGGTGAAGCTCCCGAAGACGCGGCGCGTGAACCAGGTAAACGGGAAGAGCTGGCCGCCGTGGGTGTGGCCGGAGAGTTGGAGGCTGACCCCGGCTTGCTCCACGGTGGGCAGCCGGTTGGGGACGTGGTTGAGCAGAATGCTTGCCCGATCGCGGTCGAGGCGCAGGCCCTCGAGGGTGGCGCGGAGGCGAAGGAGATTCGTGGAGTCGCGATAAGGAATGCCGAGAAGCTGTAAGCCGTCAACAACGATCTTCTCGTTGGCCAGCACGCGAACGCCGGCGCGCGTGAGCGCCTGGGAGTAACGCTCGGCGTGACCGAACTCCTCGTGGTTGCCGGTCGAGAAATAGATGCCGAGGGGCGGTGCAAGCTGCTTGAAGGGTGCGGCCAGGCGGTCCGGGTCGGATCTGGCTCCATCGAAGATGTCGCCGGGGAGAAAGACGAGGTCGGGGTTGAGGCGCGCCACGATGCCTGAGATGCGCCGGCTGAATCCCAGGCCGTTGACATGGCCCAGATGCAAATCGCTTACTATGAGCCCTGTGCGGCCTCGCCAGGACGCTGGCAGGTTGGGCAGCGTAACTGCGACGCGCCGTATGCGAATCCACCGTGCGTTGAGAAGGCCGCAAAGGCCGGCGAATATGGCCAGGGTGAAGAAGATGGAGGCAATGAAAGGGCGGAGGCTAAGCGGGTTTGTGTACGGCCCGGAGAGCAGCGCAAACCACGCCATCCAGCTCAGGCAGGCCGCGAGGAAGAAGAAGTTCAGAAACCCCAGCCATATGGCGGCAATCCTGTAGAGCGCAACCACCACCCAGTTTGAGAAGCGAAAACCGAGCAGGGCGGCAGCCATGAAGCTGAAGGCCAGCAGAAAGAGCGCGTTGCCGAGCGCCACAGTCGAAGCGGGGCCGAGATTGCTCTCGAAGACTGTAAACGTGTGGTAGATGAACCAATGGCCAAGCCCCAAGATGACTTCCATCGACAGGACGGCAAAGACGGGCCAAGCCTTCAATCAGGCATCTCCTTCCTTCCATGATTGCACGAACGGGGACAGAGAACGGGGATCAGGGATTAGGGGTCGGGACAGACGCGATTCCATGAAAGAATGCTCGCATGGCTGCTGAGGAAGATGCCCCGCTCGGCCTCTACATCTCGATTCCCTTTTGCCGGTCGAAGTGCACTTATTGCAACTTCGCATCGGGGGTTTACACGGCCAGCGAACATGCGCGCTATGTGGCGCGGCTAATCGAGGATCTGCGCGCGACCGGCGATTGGGCTGCGAGCATGGGTGCGGTTCTGCCGCGCCGGGTGGACACGGTCTACCTGGGCGGAGGAACTCCCACTCTGCTGGCGCCGGAGCTGCTGGCGCGGCTGTTTGCGGCCGTCCGCGCCGAATTCGACCTCGACACGGAGGCCGAGATCACAGTCGAATGCGCGCCGGGGCAGCTTGCGGACGAGACCCTGGCGGCGCTCATCCGGGCGGGTGTGAACCGCGTCAGCCTTGGGGTGCAGTCGTTCGTCGATTGCGAGGCTGCCGCAAGCGGACGGCTCCATAACCGCGCGACGGTCGAGGAGGATGTGCGCCGCCTGCGCGCGGCAGGGATCGCAAACCTGAACGTGGACCTGATCGCGGGCCTCGCCGGGCAGACCCTCGCCTCCTGGGACGAGTCTCTCGCGGCGCTGATCGGCTCCGGCGTTCCCCACGCCAGCATCTACATGCTCGAGGTGGACGAGGACTCCCGGCTGGGACGCGAGGTGCTTGCTCACGGCGCACGCTATCACGCGGGCCTCGTTCCGAGCGACGATGCGATTGCGCAAATGTACTCGATGGCCATCGAGAGGCTTGGCGCGGCGGGCCTCAATCAGTACGAAATCTCGAACTTCTGCCGGCCGGGATTCGCCTCGCGCCACAACCTGCGCTATTGGCAGCGAAGGCCGTATCTGGGGCTGGGGCTGGATGCGTCTTCCATGCTGCGCGCGGCCTCTTCGCGGGGCGATGTGCTGCGCGCGACGACCACCGACGAGTTGCCGGCTTATCTCGCCGGTGCGCAGCCCGCTGAAACCGCATGGCTCTCGCCCCGGCGGCAGCGCGAGGAGGCCTGGTTCCTGGGCCTGCGGCTGAATGCGGGGGTGGAGATCGCCGCGGTGGAGCGGGAGTTCGGCCCGGCGATGGCCGGCCCGGCGCTTGAGGCCGTTGCGCCGCTGGTAGAGGCCGGTCTGCTGACCTCGGACGGCCAGACGGTTCGCCTGACGGCGCAGGGGCAACTGCTCTCGAACGATGTCTTTCAGGAGTTTCTGGGCCCGGAGGAGCTCCTCTTGAAGACAGAGGGCGGGTAATCTGCCGGAATTCGTGTGTTTCCGGGCCTGAAAACCGCGTCCAGGACGCGAATAACGGCAATAAACGGCAGGAAATGATTACCAGTCAGTTACCTTGGTTGATTCTTAAGCTATTCATACATTGAGATTTACGAGGAAATCCGGGTGGAAAAGAGGCCCCAATCGGTGGAGGGTAGGGGTCTTCGATAGGGACCAGGGACCAGGGACTCCGGACCGGCCACTTTCCTGACGGATTGGGCCGGGGCCTGGCTCGCTGTTCCCTATCTTCCAGTGTGCGCCGAGGGAGGGTTATCTTCGGCAAGGCGGAGAAGAAGGTTGTGGATTCCCCGATCCCAGAAGCCGGGCCTGGGCCGCCGACCCGACGGCAGAGGTAGATAATGTGGCAAAGGCCTGATATGCCAATCCCGCGATTCACTACGACTGCAGCACGCTCAGAGCAGATGTCGCGCATCCGGTCCAAAGATACGAAACCAGAGATGCTGGTCAGAAGGGCGCTCCACGGTCTCGGCTTCCGCTTCCGGCTGCACGTGCGCACCCTTCCGGGATGTCCAGACATCGTCCTGCCAAAGCACGGCACAATAATCCAGGTTAAGGGGTGTTTCTGGCATGGCCACACATGTCGGGACGGGAGGTTCCCAAGGTCTAACAGCGCCTATTGGACCCCAAAGTTGCTGAAGAATGCCAGCCGCGACCGCTTGAACGAACGCAAGTTGCGTCGCCTTGGCTGGTCAGTCCGCTCTGTTTGGGAATGCCGCCTTCGGGGCTTGGACCAAATTGGGATCGAGACGTTGCTGCTCAAGATTCTGGGCTGCTTTTGAACACTTCTTCCACAAGGCATGGAGCGGTATCATCTGCACAGACATGAGAACATTGTCGCTATTTTCCGGCGCTGGAGGCATGGACCTCGGATTTCATCGGGCAGGCCACGAAATCGTATGGGCAAACGACTTCGACAGAGACGCCGCTGAGACCTACCGCGCCAATCTGGGCGAGCATATTGTTTGTGGCGATATTCACGAAGTTTGCCTCCGAGACCTGCCGGATGCCGAAATCGTAGTCGGAGGCTTTCCGTGCCAAGGATTCTCTAGGGCCAACATGCTCCGATCGACAGGTGACGAGCGAAATGCCCTCTACCGCGAATTCCTTCGCGTCATCAAAGGCAAGAAGCCAGATTATTTCGTCGCAGAGAATGTTGCGGGAATCTTGAGCTTGGACAAGGGGAGGGCTGTCCTCAAGATACTTGCCGATTTCAGGGCGGCTGGCTACGACGTGGAACACAGACTATTCAACATGGCCGACTATGGAGTTCCGCAGCTTCGTCGCAGGGTGATCTTCTTGGGCTGTAGGAAGGACGTTCCAACCCATCTCCGTCCAGGCTTCCCCACTGCGACACATGCAGAAAAGCCAACAGGGAAACTAAAGCCTTGGGTGACGATTTCCCAAGCGCTGAAGGGTATCCCCGAACCGGAGGCACAGCATCGTCTGCTGAATCACGTCTGTTCGAAGTACAAGGTCACAATCCGAGACTTTACCGGCCACCGCCCTACGAATCCGGACAGGCCATCCCCGACGATATTGGCGCGCGGAAACGGCAAGGGCGGAGTGTGCGCAATCCATCATCCGAGCAACCTTAGGCGCCTGAGCGTGCGTGAATCCGCCCTGATTCAGACGTTTCCGAAGAGCTTTGAGTTCCATGGAGCGTTGAACTCCATGTATAGGCAAGTCGGCAACGCGGTACCGGTACTTTTTGCCGAGCAGCTTGGGAGGCAGTTTTCAGAAATCGAGAACTGGCTTGAGAGGGAGAGAATAGCATGAAAGTCATTTCCCTCTTTTCCGGGGCCGGAGGCATGGACCTGGGGTTTACCCAAGCAGGTTTTAGGATTGTGTGGGCGAACGACATCTGGCAAGACGCGGTAGAGACTTATCGCTTGAATCTCGGCAATCAAATCTTGTGCCGAGATCTGAAGAATGTGAACGCAAGCGAGATTCCCAATGCGGATGTTCTGATAGGGGGCTTTCCGTGCCAGGGGTTCTCGGTGGCAAATCGTAATCGACATGGTGCGGACGAACGAAATTCTCTGTACCTGCAACTGTTGAGGGTTCTGGAAGAAAAGCAGCCGAAGTTCTTCGTTGCAGAGAATGTGAAGGGCATAAAGAGCCTTGAAGGCGGAACAATATTCGAAATGATTCTCGCTGACTTTCAGGCTGCTGGATATCGCGTAGAACATGCCGTGCTGAATGCCGCCGACTATGGCGTTCCACAAAAGCGCGAAAGAGTTTTTTTTGTGGGATCGCGAAACGACCTCAAGATAGATCTGGGGTTCCCTCCACGCTGCACGCACGCGCCAAAAGAAATTGCCCAGGCAGCCGGTTTAATCCCTTGGGTCGGAGTCGGCTCAGCCTTGAAAGATATTCCTGATCCTGACGACGAAAACTCGCTGGAAAACCATCAATGCTCCAGATACAAACTGCGATTTAATGGATATTTGGGACACAGAACCGTCAACCCGGAACTGCCTGCGCCGACGATTACAGCGAGAGGTGACGATAGAGGCGGGGTCGTGATCCTCCACCATCCAAATAATCAAAGAAGGCTGACCGCAAGAGAAGCAGCGGTCGTCCAGTCGTTCCCAATGACGTACAAGTTCTACGGGCCGAAGACTACCGTCTATCGGCAAGTAGCAAATGCAGTCCCTCCATTGCTGGCTCGGGCAATAGCCGAATGGCTGAAGGCTAAGGCCGAGACTCTTCAGGCACCCGAAAGCGCCCTGGAATTTGTTGGTGGGGGAACCCAATGATTCCGCCAAGATTGCCGTTTCCTGGCTACAAATGGAGGTGGGCCACACTAACTCCAACTGAGGGCCTCAATGAGCCTCCCATCTTCCTCGGAGTTATTAGAGTCCTCAGGGACAATGAGGGGGGACGGCCGAATTCTCCGGAAGTCCTAGCAGGATTGGCCCGGGTCGAAAGGGAGGTTGCCGGGAGAGTTCACACAGTAGTACGACTAGCGCGCCCCGAAGAAGAGAGAAATCTGTTCCGAAACTCGGGGCAGTACTGGAAGGCACTTGGCATCTTGCGCGAGACGCGCGGGATCGCCCTAACGCCGTTTGGGGAGGCCGTAGCAGACGGCCGGATCACACGAGACGAGTTTTCTACGACCGTCGTAGCGACCCTTGAATTGCCAAATCGAGCCATTCTGAAACAGGGAGAGATTGAGCGGTGGGACCGAGCGGGGTTGTGCATCAAACCTCTACTCTTGATTCTTGATTTGATGTGG
This sequence comes from uncultured Acidobacteriaceae bacterium, assembly GCA_963799145.1. GTDB lineage: Bacteria > Acidobacteriota > Terriglobia > Terriglobales > Acidobacteriaceae > Telmatobacter. The sequence goes on from CAWCWQ010000173.1 coordinate 40,315, forward strand.
AGGCTCGGCGCACGTTTTGGGGAGCAGGAAGCATTCCTAACCTGTGACGAATTGATCCGCGTTGTCATCCCGCTCGCAGGCGACCGGTCCACAGTGACGGACGAGTACATTGATTCGATATCTGCATTCAGGACCGGAGATTTGGATCTTCAAGACTGGCCCGACTGTGCGCCAGAAGATAACGACGCGCGCATGGCGCGGGAATTCCTTCTATTCTTGGCTCACTATGGCTTCTGCAGCTACACGGCAGGTACACAGAATGCACTGGATAGATTTGCAGTGCAGGAGGGTTTGGCGGCAGACCTCCAAGCGATTGTCGAACTCCCGACTGCGCGGATTGAGGATCGAATCGAGGTGGCAAGCCAGGTGCGCGAGACTGGAGTCGCGGCATTTGTAGAACGGCAAAGGGCTATGCGCCCGGTACTGCAAAGGCCTCTGCAAGCGAGGTTCCGTCGCGATGTGATGGAAGCGTACAGGTCCGAGTGTTTGATTACGCACGAGCGCATCCCTGAGACGTTGGAGGCAGCACACATTATCCCAGTTGAGTACCGCGGAGCGGATGGAGTAGGAAACGGTGTCTGCTTGAGATTCTGATATCCATAGCCTTTTTGACACCGGCCATTTGAGAATCAATCCGCAAGGTCAACTGGTGTGTTCAGATGCAATGCGCGCAAGCGTCAACTACAACAATCTGCCGCCACAGGTACAAGTGCCTCGATTCGTTCTCCAAGAAGCATTGGATTGGCGCTGGAGATATCAGTAAGCCGGCGAGCCGGTAGCCCACCCTTGATCTAGCCCCCCTCACGCCCAACTGAAGCCGCTGCGGGCTAGCGGGAGGGTGCGGATGCGCTTGCCGGTGGCGGCGAAGATGGCGTTGGTTACGGCGGGGAGGATGGGCGGCAGGGTGGGCTCGCCGAGGCCGGTGGGCGAGTAATCCGTCTTGCGCCAGAAGACCTCGATGGGCGGAATCTGCCTCATGCGCATGAGCGGGTGGTTGTGGAAGTTGCTCTGGTCGACGCGGCCTTCGGTGAGCGTGATCTCCTGCCCCAGGTGGCCGAGGCCCTCGATGACGCCGCCAAAGGCCATGCTCTCGGCCGCGCGGGGATTGACGATCTGGCTGCCAACATCGCCGGCGGCCCAGACGTGGTTGACGGTGACCTTGTTGTTCTTGTCCACGCTGACGTCGGCGACCTCGGCAAAGTAGCCCAGGTGGCAGAACCAGGCGGCGATTCCCATCCCGCGGCCGGATTGCTTGCCGCGATGAGCCCAGCCCGACTTTTCCGCTACCAGTTCAAGGACGCCTTTGAAGCGCTCCGGGATGAGAACCGAGGGTCCCGTCGGCTCGTGGTCGCCCACGGCGTCGTGTTCGCCCGAGGACCAGGGCGCTATCTTGTTGCTCAGTAGTTCGAACTGGAATTCGAGGGGATCGCGTCCGGCGGCGGCGGCCAACTCGTCAAGGAAGGATTGGGCCACCCAGCAGTAAGCATTGTCACCGGGGGCGCGGAGGGCTCCGGTGCGCAGCATGAGCGGCTGCGCGGAGGTGTAAAGCGCGTAGGCCGGGGAAAGCCGGCAGGATAGGAATCCCGGCCTATGCCGCCGCCGGAGGTGGAGTGCTTTTCATCGCCAAAGGTGACAAAGTGATGACGCCAGGCAGTAAGCTTGCCCTGCGCATCAAGGCCGCCTTTCAGACCGACGGTTGCGCCAGGGCGGAAGGGGTCGTGAGCGATGTCGTCTTCGCGGGACCAGAGCAGCTTCACCGGGGCATCGATTCGCTTGGCGATCCAGGCGGCCTCGACCAGATAGTCGTTCTGGAGGCGGCGGCCAAAGCTGCCTCCCGAGCGCGCCATGTGGGTGGTAATGTCGGACTCCTCGATGCCGAGGGTTTTGGCTACCAGGCCGCGGCCATCGACAGGGAGCGTGCTGGTGGACCACATCTCGAGCTTGCCGTCCTTCCAGTGGGCAGTGGCGCCCTGCGGCTCCATGGTGACGTGCGCGATGAAGGGAAAGCGGTAGGCGGCCTCGACCACTTTGGCCGATGACTTGAGGGCGGCGTCCACGTCGCCGTACTTGCGCACGGTGGTTGCGGGCGGGGCTTGCAGCAACTCTTCAGCGCGCTTCTGGAAGCCCTCGCTGCTTTGAGCGGCGGCGGGGCCCAGATCCCAGTCGACCCTGAGCTGCTTGCGAGCCTGCTGCGCCTGCCACCAGCTATCGGCCACAATCGCGATGCCCGGTTCCATTCCGGGCTCCCAGGGCGTGAAGGCCGCGGGAACGATGGCGCCATCGATGACGAGAACATGGCGCACGCCCGGCAGCGCTTTGATCTGATCGATGTTGGCGGTTTTGACCTTGCCGGCGAATACCGGAGCCTTTTCGATGGCGGCGTACAGCATTCCCGGCACTTCGACATCGATGCCGAAGAGGGGCTTGCCAGTTACGATGGCGTGGGTGTCAACGCCGGGCTGCGAGTGGCCGATGATGCGGTAGTCCTTGGGGTCCTTGAGCTTGACGGTGCTGAGCGCGGGCGCGGGCAGCGCGGCGGCTTTGGCGGCGAGTTCTCCGTAGCTTGCGGATCGCCCCGAGGCGGCGTGAAGCACGCGGCCGGATTGCGTGGTGCAATCATCCGCGGGCACGCCCCACATTTGCGCGGCAGCGGCGATGAGCAACTGGCGGCCGGCGGCGCCCACGCGGCGCATCGGCTCCCACCCCTGGGCGTGTTGGCGGAGCCGCCGGAAAACTGTGGGCCGTAAATCTTCTCGTTCAGCTCGGCCTGCTGCACGCGGACGTCTTTCCAATCCACGTCGAGCTCCTCGGCGATGAGCATGGGCAGCATGTTGCGCATGCCCTGGCCGGACTCCGAGGCGCGCGCCATGATGGTCACCACGCCATCCGGAGCGATGTGGATGAAGGCCTGAGGCGCAAGATCGGGCGGCGGCGCGCCTCGGCGCTGGGCCGCGGCCAGCGGTGAGCGATAAAGATCGAGCGCGAAGCCGCCACCGGCAAGGGCGCTCAACTGAAGAAACGATCTGCGATCGATGCGCACGGTTCGAGCCTCCCTTCTATTTGTTGGCGACTGCGCCGGCGGCCTCATGAATGGCCTGGCGGATGCGCGGATAGGTTCCGCAGCGGCAGAGATTGCCGCTCATGGCTGTATCGATCTCCGCGTCGGTGGGATGAGGGGTGCGGGCGAGCAGGGCGGTTGCGGTCATGATCTGGCCGGCCTGGCAGTAGCCGCATTGGGGCACGTCGAGGGATTCCCAGGCCGCCTGTACGGGATGGAGGCCGTCGGGCGAAAGCCCTTCGATGGTGGTTATGGCCTGGTCCGCCACGGCTCCCACATGCGTCATGCAGGAGCGCACCGCGCGGCCATCGACGAGCACCGTGCATGCTCCGCAGACGCCCATGCCGCAGCCGTACTTGGCGCCTTTCAGGTCGAGAATGTCGCGCAGCACCCACAGCAACGGCGTGTCCGGCGGCACGTCAACCGTCGCGACGGCATTGTTGACTTTCAGCTTTAGAGGCATTTGTTGACTCCACAACCCATGCAGGGGAAAGCAACGAGCGCGAAGAACAGACCGAGATTGCAGTCTACCGCATTTGCGTCGCGGATTTCCACTTCGGAAGTCTCGAAGCAGGTTCTTCCGCCAAGGTCAGCATTCCCTCAGGGGCTAAAGCCCGCGTTTGTTTTGTTGCATTTGCGGCACGACTGAAGTCGTGCCCTGACGCAAGGAGGGCTCGCCCAGAGGTTCCTTCGATCAAGCATACGGGGCCTGCATCAAGCCGGCCGCGAGCTGCCGGTGCGAACACGCAGGCCTTCGGCGGCGATGCGATAGGGCACGAATGCGCCGCGCACCGAAGGGTCCTGAGCGAGCGTCGAGCGCAAAGCCGCGGCGGCCTCCGGGTCGCGAGCAACCATCATCAGGAATCCGCCTCCGCCGGCGCCCGCCAGCTTGGCTCCGTAGATGTACGGGCGAGCGCGATCGAGAATCGCATTGATGGGCGCGTTGGTGGTGTGCGGATCGAGGATCTGGTTCAACTGCCAATGGCGGTCGAGCAACTCCCCCAGATGCTTCCAATCGCCCTCGGCGATGGCGTAGGACATTTCCACGGCCAGCGTCTTGATGCTGTGCAGCACCTGGATGGTGGCCGTTTCACGCGCCAGATAGCGCGAGACCACCTGGCGCAGCAGATCCTTGGCTACCCTCTGAATGCCGGTATTGTAGAGCACCAGATGCCGGCAGAACTCGGCTTGCCGGCGCTCGTCCCAGGCCACTGGCTGCACACGAATTCGCTGCCGCAAGCCGGGCCCGGTAATCAGCAGCTTGGCCCCAGGAAAGATGCCGCCCGCCTGATCTTGCCAGCCGCCGCCGGTGGTCATGCGCTGCTCCAGCTGCATGACGGCCTGCGATAGCGCCTGATCGTCCAGCTCACGTCCGGACATGGCGGCCAACGCGCGGATCACCGTCGCGGCCAGAATACTGCTGGTGCCCAGCCCCGAGCCGATCGGCAAGCGCACTCCGCAGCGAATATCGAGGCCTCCTCCTAGCGCGGCCAGAGTCCGATCGAGCGGCTGGCCATTCACCGGAAGGCCATGCAGCCTGAGCGCCGCGCGCGGAATGGAAAACACGCTGCCAGGCCCGCACGGCTCCAGCAACTCTTCGGCGCTGCGATATTCGGCAGTTTCCGCAACGCCGTCCGCGCGGCAGCGGATCACGGGCTCGCCGATGCGCCGAATCTCCGTCTCGATCGGATACTCCCCATCGATCTCGAGCGCGCAGTTCAGCACCGTGCCGCCCCAATCGAAGCAGAACGGCGGCGTATCGCTCCAGCCGCCTCCCAGGTCGATACGCGGAGGCGCGGAGACGTGAACGCGGTCGAAGCGCCAGCGGGACGGCGGCTGCTCCACGTCGCCGGCAGTCCCCTCGCGCGCCGCATCTTGAATACACGCAAAGGCCTCAGCCTCAGCCAACCCCGCCTCCTGCTCGAATCCAGCACGATCAAGCAAGCGCGCCGCCTGCATCAGGTGGCTGGCCGCATGGGTCAGGTCGTCCGCTCCGCTATGCCTCAACTCCTCCGCGCGCGTTCGCAGCAGACGGCCTGCGGCGGCGGCCGGCGCCAAGCCGGGCAGATTGGCCAGCAGCGGCCGCAAGTCCGTGCCCGATTCAGCCAGTTCGACCACTGTCTCTTGCCAAATGCTCTGCGAGCGGCGGTTGCGTGCCTCGGCCAGGGCCTTGGCATCGGCGCAGCCGTGCGCTCCCGGCCAGCGACAGCCGATGCGCGCCGCGCCAGCGCTCCCGCGTGTATCCGCTTGCGTACCCCATCATCCAGCGAGCGCACGCCCAGGCCTCGTCCGGCGCGGTCACGGGAAACAGCCTGGCGTTCCACAGCGCCGGCGCCTCCTCCACGCTCCAGACCTCTTCGCCGCTCAGCCCCAGCCGTTCCAGGGTGTCCAAAATCGGCCGGTTGAACCAGGTGGCAGTTTCGATCGCCTGCTTGGGATCGTCCTCGACCCCGTAGACGCGGATCACCCAGCCGTTTCCGGCAGGCGTTTCCACCGGCAACTGGTGGACCACCGTGTCTTCGGGAACCTCCACGGGACCGCTCAGGCCTGTCAGTCCATGCAGGATGGCGCCGCGGCTGGCGGTTACCGGCCCGCTCAGGTCGCATTCCAGAATCACCGCCTCGTGCCCAACCTGGCTGCCAGCGCCAATCACGCTGTCGAGAACGCCGCCCGACCCCGCCGCCAGCGACCGAAACAACCGCGTCGTTCCCGCATGAAGGAAGTCGCCCTCGACCACCGCGCAGTGGAAGTCCACGGGCCGCTCGGGCGCGCGCAGGATTCTGTATAGCTCCCGCCAGAACGGCCCGGCGCCGGCCGCTGGCTTCCACTCGCCCGTCAGCCCGCGCGTGATCTGGTCGTAAAGATCGACTGCGGGGAGTGTCTTGAACTCCGCCAGCCCGCTCAGCGCAGCCGTCAGATCGGGATCGAAGCGCAGCAATCCAACATCGACGGCAACCCGGCCATCCTCCAGCAGGCCGCCCGCAGCCTTCACCTCCGCCGGCGCGGGCTTTTGCAGGAAGGTGTAGACCTCGTCCCCGGCCCCGACAATATAGACGCCGTGGTGGCTTCCCGTTTCCGCATCCAGCCGCATTGCCACGCCCGTAACTCCGGGCCGGTTCCACTCCACCTGGCCGGCGTCGAAGCGTAGCACCACGTCGCCCGAAGCCGCCAGCAACCCGTTCGCAATTCTCTCTGCCCAGGCCGCCGACAGCGCCAGGGTTTCGTCGAAGACCGTCGTGGTTCCGCGGGGCTGGGTGCGCGAAGGCAGCACTCCGAAGAGCTTGCCGCCCGGCGAGTATTGCGGCAGGCGGCGCGAATCGCCGCCAGAGTGAATCAGAAGGGCCCGATGCCCGCTCCACCACTCGCGGTCCTTGCCCAGAACGCTCAGCGCGTTGATCGTGGCCCCGCCGCTGCCCACCCGGCGGTCGTCCGGATCGGGGACCACCAGAAACTCCGTCCCCTCGGGCAGCATCCCTTGCAATCTGCGGCGCTCGATCTCATCGCGGTACAGCCCCGCCTGCCGCGCCGACGAGGCCGTGACCATGACAACGTCCCAATTCTTCACCGTGCGTCTCCGCGCCGAGGGGGAATGACCGCCCATCCGTCCACGGACCAAATATATCCCAGTCGCCTTCGTCCGCGGTCTCTGCTGCGTCGGCTCCTGGGCCTGGAAACCGGCCGCGACTGGAAACCTGCGCCGCCGGGTGGATGAAACGCCCGGGGCGCAGGAGGCGCCTCAGCCCTCGACGGAACGGCGATTCTTCAGGATGAATCCAGGAAACCGGCGGCCAACTTGCGTATTGCCCGACACGCGATCTATGAGTGACCGCGACCGCCGTCGGGAGCCCACTTATCCATGGAAGAGCGAGAGACGAGGGGTTGGCCCTGAATCCAAAAGGACCCGCGCCAAGGCGAGGTTGCGCGATGCCTCCCGCAAATCACGTGGCGATCCCTGTGAGAATCACATCGGTGAGTCGTGAGACCAGGTCGCCAGGCAAATCGACTTCGGCCTCGGCAAGAATGACCAGATAATACATAAAGAGCGGGCCGCCGATCATGGCGCCGGCGATGTCGATCGGCAGATCTGAACGCAATTCTCCACGAACTTTGGCCCGCTCAAGAAGTGCGCGGAGCCATTCCATTCGCGGAGTAAGTATGTGTTCGCGATAGAGCGCCATGAGTTCGGTGTTGCCGCTGACTTCCCCCATGGTCCTCAGGAGTATCTTCGCCGTGTATTTTGTGTCTCTTGAGCCGATGGATTGCGTCAGCAGAAAGCGAATGTCGCACTCCAGGCTGCCGTGATCCTCGGCTGGTATGGATTCGCGCAGAAGACGAAAGACTTCGGCTGTGACGGCAAGCTTGGAGTTCCAGCGCCGGTACAAAGACACCTTGCTTACGCCGGCGCGCGCAGCTATGGACTCCATGCTCATGGCATGGTATCCGCGCTCGACGAATTCTTCGAGCGCTGCCTCAACGAGCGCGCGATGCACCAACTCACTGCTGGGCCGTCCCCGCGGACGAGCGGAGTGAGGCTCCTCACGGACATCGTCGGTTCCCGGCCTTTGTGGTTTCTTCCGTGGCTCGATTCGGGCTGATTTTTCGATTTCACGTCTCCTTCCGCGAAAATGCAGACTTGCGAGCGCTAAAGGTCAAAATCGAGCCGGATACCTCGGGTTGAAAGTCCGTAAAACCTGAGGCGCTTAAGTACTGCTCCAGCTCAGGAAGATCGAATGCGTGAAGCCCCAGTTTTCTACGGTAATACTCACGGACGCGGCGAAACTTCAGAACGCCGCCACGGCCTGCCGCGAACGTGAACACCGATAGGATGGCTCCGGGCCGCATCACTCGAGCCATCTCACGCAAGGCAATCACTGTGTCTGTAAACAAGTGAAGCGAACCACAGCATAGAGTCGCGTCAAAAAGGTTATCTTCGAATGGGAGGGCTTCAACTCTTGCACGGGCAAAATGCACATTGGGAATGCCCGAACTTGCCGTGTAAGCCGCACCTTGCCGGAGCATTCCCATCGATACATCGATGCCGAAGACCTCCCTGGCTGGTGAAGCAATCCGCCGGCCATAGGTCCCGGGGCCGCAGGCGACATCGAGAACGCGCCCCTTGGTCGACTGGACTTTTTCAGAAACCAGCCGAATCAGTTGCGCGAAAGATGGAGATTGAAATCCGCCGTAGGCCTTCAGGACAATCGGGTACCAAAGCCTTGTCTCATAGATGCGCGCCATGCGATCGATGAAGCGCATTCTCCTTAGCTCTGGATCTTTGCTATTCCAGAGTTCTTCAAGAAGGAAGTCGGGAATTCCATCCCGGACCGGGTAGGTTTTGCAACAAGTATTACAGAGGAGCACATCTTCTCCGTGGCGCAAGACGTTCTTGCACATAGGGCAGACGTAAATCTCGATTCCGCTGCGCCCGCATCTGTCGGGAATCTGGAGCGTCGATGCCATGATGCCGCCTTCCACTGCTTTAATTTGTGAACGTTATCGTTCACAAATTAAATGTAATGCAGCTGGCGACCAATGTCAATCGAGCCTGCCTCTGGCCTTGCTCGGGAATTGCCGGCAAATCGGACGCGTTCCGGTTTCCGTAGTGGGATCGGTCTTGTGAAGCCGGCTTCTCGAGCGTTTCCAAAGATGTCCCGGTGCGCCGGACACCCCTGCTCCAGGCTTTCGGGCGAAGAGCAGGCCGCTGGCCCGCCAACCGCACATCGGAAACAAGACCTGCGCCGCGCCGCAAACGGGTCTGAACGACCCGCGCTATCTCCTTCTCATAGCGATACCGCATCTTCAAGAGGTGGATTCGCTCCGCGGTAGCCCGGCTTGCCTGCCGGTGTTCTTGAGCAATACGGCGGCACCCGCGGCCGGCCGGCGCGAACTTGAACGGCTCGGGCTTGCCGATGCCCGCAAAGGAATCGGCAAGCCGGAGCCTCTTCCGGTTTCAGCATGCGCGGCGCGACCTTGCGGCCGGTCACTCTATGTTGGCTAAGCCCACTTCTTTCCCAGCGCGCCCAGGTCGGCGCTGCCCAGTTCTTCCGCTGTCATGGCAACACGAAACTCGACCGTGGCGTTGAAGGTGAGAAACCACGGCTCGGCCAGCCTGGCGACATCGGAAGGGCTGTCGAGGTTCACGACGAAGATGCCGCCGCGGTGGCCCTCCCGCTCGGTGAAGTAGGCCGATTCCGGCTTGATGGCGTCGAGAATCCGATGCATTTTGTCGCCGACGGTTCCGTTTCGGGCAGCAGTGTTGAACGGCTCAATGGGAAATTGAACCAGCATGATCATGCGCACAAACGACCTCCACGTGCCGGGGAATCGCGTTCCAGCCGCGAGCGGCACGGGTGAACTATAGCAGGCTCCGCGGCGCGCGCACCGATTCTACGTCAATTTATGCAATGGAGGCTACGTTCAAGTTCGCTCGGCAAAGCCCCTTTCACCAAGGGGCTAAAGAGGCTGCGGAAGGGCGCCATAACCCAATTTCGCCAAGAATCCTGAGTTTTTCCGCAGCCTCTTCAGGCCCAACCCGGGGCGCTGTAGCTTACTTGGCGCCCGCTCCCAACTGCTTCAACACCTCCGCCAGCTCGTAGCCGGTGAGTTGACGCGTCTGCTGAACAGCTAGTCCGGGGTTGGAGACACCTTGCTGCAAGACAGTCTTGAGATCGGCAAGATACTTGGCTTCGTCGGTCCCCGGCTTGGCCGCCTTCAGCTTCTCGTCCACTGTGGCCGTTGCCGATTTGCAGCGGTCGCTCAAACCCTTGAAAGCCTGGTCATTCGAGTTGAATTGCACGGTGGCCTTGCCTTCATCCTGGCGGTCTGTGTTCAATTGCTGCAGGAGCGGAGTCCACCCCCCGATACCGACAGGCGTCCGCGGTGCTGCGCCTCCCGGCGGCGGCAAGGTCGACATCAGTTCCGGCGCGTAGTCGGAGATGGTCGCAAAGGCCAGGCGGTTGTCGGTGCGCACAATGGCCAGTTGCCTCTGGATCGCCGATGCTGTCTTGGTGTCGCCATTCTGAAGTGCAGTCTGTTTCTGCGCCACCAGGTCTGCTTCATGCGCTGTCGAGCTCTTCGACGCTGCTTTGTAGGCCTCTCCCATGGCCTGTTCCGTGCTTCCCAGGAAGCTGTCCATCTCCTTGGCCTTGAATTCCTTGCTTGCGCCAAGGGTCAGAATTCCCGCCTGCTCGGGAAGTTGGTGGTCGCGCAAAGCGCTCAACTTGCTCCGCAGGCCGGCGGGAGCATTCGTCTTGGCAACACCCAGCGCCTTGTCCGCGCTCTTGCCGATCACGTGCAGATCCTTCGGCCCTTCGCCGCCCAGACCCGCTTCGCCAGCCTTCTTGAAGTTGTCAATTACTGGGCCAAGCTGGTCGCCGGTTTGCTGTCCCTTGGTAAACTCCTGTCCCGCTTGAGTGGCGAACTTGTCGCTGCCCTGGCTGGCGCCGTGAATCACTTGGGCCTCATAGGACGAGCTGCCCACGGCATCGGCTGCCGCCGGCTTCCATACCGTTGTGTCGTTCGAGACAACCCACCGGTCGCCGAACTCTTGCACCTTCAGACCTTTGGCAGAGAGAGCTTCTGTATACGCTTTTCCCGCCGCAAAGCTGTTGGCCGTCACATCCATGTCCGACAGCGCATTCTTCGGCTTGCTCCCGGAGAGAATCACGTCATTCGGCGTCAGTCCTGCCGCTTCCAACGCCTCTTCATGCAGAAGATCCCGGTTTTCCTGTCCGCTGTACTCCCCTTGGATCTTCTCGGTAGCCGCGTTCAAATGCTCCACCGCCTGCTTGTACTCCGGGCGCGCCGTGTCCACGCTGCCATCGGGCCGGCGCGCCGCGGCGGCCATCGCATCCGCCTCCGACACCGCATCGTTGAGTCTCTGCTTCATCTCCTGCCGCTGCCGGATGGTATCGAATTGCTTGTTCACGTTGGCCAGTTCTTCCGGCGTGCGAGCGTTCTGACGGGCCTCTTCAAAGCGCTGCTCCGTGGTGTGAAAGGCCTCGATATCGGCCGGCGGCTTGACCGCCGAACCAGTTGCCGCGGCATCCGTGCTGATGCGCGCCACAGCTCCCTGCAGCCGCTCCCCAATGGCGCTCATCGCCTGGTTGGTAACGACATTCCAGGCAGCGCCCTTCAGCGCGCCCAAGGCGCCGCCTTGCTTGCCCGTCTCAGGATCGATCTGCTTCCAGCCTTCGTAGGCGCTGAAGGCCGCGTCCATGTATGGGCTGTACATGCGCACCGTGGTCTCGATGGCTTTGGGTGCGCCCCCTTCCACGTAACCCGTACCCACCGAGTAGGCCATCGCCACTTCGCCCGCTCCGGGCACCGCCAGCGCTCCGATGGTCATAGCCATCGTTGCGCCTTGTTGCACGGTCTCTGCCACGGAGAGTTCCGTCTCGGTGGTTGCCAGCTCCTGTTCCGCCTGTTTCTGCTGGGCCACCAGCGTGCGCATCTCCGCGGCCTTCTGCGCCCGGAGCTGCTCAACCTGCTTGCGGCGCGCTTCATCGAACTGCGCCAGCTCGTCGTGGATCTTGGTGACCAGCCTCTGCTGCTGCTGGTCGTCCCAGTCGGTTCGCGTCCGCACAAATTCGCCCGTGCTCAGGCTGGACGCGATGTCGCGCTCCGCGCTGGCGTTGGCCCGGATCTCAAGCGCGCGCTTCTGTAGTTCCTCGCGCCGCGCCGGATCCTTTTCGTTGGCCGCGTCGGCCGCCCAGCGGGCAGCGTTCTCCTCGTACTGCTTGGCGAGCGCCTGGTGCTCGGCAATCGCTTCCGCCGTAGCCTCGGCCTGCTCCTTCGCCGCAAGCGCCAGGCTGTCGGTCCCAGCCTGGGGTGGCGTTTGGTTTTCCGGGTTGGCTTTCTGGGACGTATTTGCCCCTTTGTCCGGGGCCGGGGCCTTACCGAAGATCGACGATACGGTCAGGATGAGCGCCTCGGTATCAAACCCGATTGGAACGTAATTGGAGAACTGAAGGTAAAACTCACCATCCTGCAACTTGGCATTGGACGAATCCAGATCGAGTGCGCGGTTCGCGTTGGTATACACCACCCGCGCGTGCTGGGAACCGCCCGGCACGGCCTTCTCTTTGTAGAACTTCGCATGAATCCCCTGCGCGTCCACATCGGTCCTGTGGAACCCCCATGCCTTGCAGGTATTGTTTGCCACCGAGCCCTCCGTGCAATCGCAGCGATCGATATAGCCGGAAAGGTTGAGCAACTCGCTTCCGTCCTTGCTCAGCTCACCCACAAGCTCCGACTTGCGATTCACGCCGTCGCAGAACGTTCGATTCAGGGTGGTGAAATCCCCCTTCAATGCCAGGGCGGCATGGCTTGACGAATAGGTGAACGCGCTTCCATTCCACTTCAAACTTGCCGAGGGAGTATCGTGCTCGCCATTGACCCAGAGGTCTCCCGCGTCCCCCTTCAAATCGCTCTTCCGCACACCCGCGTACAGCGCCTCGTGCAGCAGCGACCATATATCCGGTCCGCCGCCCAGCGCCTTGGCGTGGCGCGCCCGTGTTGTACACTCGCTCGCCAGGGGGTTGGGTGCATCGCCCAGCGCGGCGATCGAACTTGACAGTTGAGTCAACCGTTTCCGCGCCGCGTCCAGGGCCTGGTATTGCTCGGCGGCTGCCGGAGCCGAGACCGCATAAAGCGTGCGGCTCTTTTCGCCCAGCGCCACCAGAACGTCGCTCATCGATTCCTGGAATGCCGGAAAGTTCTCCTCCAGCGCCGCGGCTGTGGCAATGTACTCATCCAGCAGCGGGTTCAGACGCGCAAACCAGTCGGCCGCTGCCGGAGTGGGATTGTCGTAGAAAGGCGCCCACATCTTGTCGAGGCTGGCCGCCTGCGCGCTGGTCATCTTGCCGTACACAACCTTCAGATTGCGCAGCGCATGAGCCACCGACGCGCGATAGGCTTCCAGCCGCACCGTTCCCTGTGCCGCCTTCGCGTCGTCTCCCCAGGGTGCGCCGGCAACCTTTGCCGAACACTCGTCGGCCACCTTGATGGCCGCAATCTTCTGCAACGACGTGTTGCCAGCGCGCCGTGAATCCTCAATCGCTGCCTCCACTGGCTTTTGCGCGGGCTTGGTCGAACTTGTTGTTGAGGCAGCAGAGGTGGTCGGCGGCTTGTTCAGTTTGTTCGATGACGCCGCCGAAGATGCCTCGGTCGTTGACGGCTTGTTCGGCGGAGCCGGCGAAGAGGCCGAAGTGGCCGGCGGCTTGCTCGACCCAACAGTCTCCCCCGCGGCGTGGACCATGAACGAGGCGTGGGCATCGGCGCTGTTGCCTGCTGAGTCCTTCACCGTCAGCCGGATGTCCCTGCCCCCCAGCCGATTCAGGTTCGAATAGGTGATGCTCGAAGCCGTGACCTTGCTGAGACTCTCTCCGTTGCGCCACTCGTAACTGTAGGGCGGCACTCCGCCAGAGACCTTGGCCCACAGATCGACCTTTCCGCCCGATTCAATGTCGACCGTCGCGGGGGCGATAGTTGCTGTCAACGGTTTTGCGGCCGTTTGCCCGGTTGCCGGGGCTGGCGACACTCCGGGAGATGGCGAACCGGCAGTGGATTGCAGCGAGGGTTGCGAACCCGCTGTTTGCGCAGGGGGTGCGCCGGCGTAACCGTACACCTCGCACTCCTGGAATTGCAGGGAGCCGCGCTCCGTGAGTTGCAGCCGCACGTAGCGGGCGTTGCGGCCCGTGAGATCGACCGTGAGCACATCGAATGGTTTCCCGTCGTGCGCATACCCGCGTTCCCAGTGGGCGCCATCCGCCGAAAGCAGCACCTGGACAGTTCTCGCTTGCTCCTGGCAACATGCCTTGCGGTTGTAGAGCTTCAGTTGCGTGAGGGTATAGACCCCCTGCAGGTCCACTTGCCACCAAGCAAGGTTGGGGTCGTTGGGATCGGTGATTACCAGCAGATAGGGATCGCGCGGCTGCGAATCGAGAATCCCGTCGTTGCCGAATTGCGGCCCCTGATCGACCCCGGTTCCGCGGTATACACTGCTCTGGGTCGCTGGCTTGCGCAGTGCCAGGTTGACGACGGCGCTGCCGCCGGCCGACGTTTGTGAAGTGAGGGGGCCTGAAACCAACAGAAAAAGAAGAAGCAACCCAATGCGATATGGATTCCTTTTCATCGAACGCTCCCCGGTCGAAACTCTGAAGCGCCCTAATTTTACTCCTCTAGGCAGATCCTTCGAGCGCTTCTCCTGGCACAGGAACCGAGCGCTTCTCCTGGCACAGGAACCGCAATCGCCCTCTCCGCCCGAAAGCGAACCGGTTCCAGAGCGGTCGGCCCGCCGGAAACTGCCTCATTGCTGCTCCCTGCGCAGAATTACCTCCTGCCGGCGCACACTGGTAGCAAGGAGAAGAGCATCCGAAGCTCCGACCCAGTCTATAGTCCCGAGTCCCTGATCTCTGACCCCTGATCTCTGATCCCTGATCTCTGATCCCTAATCTCTGACCCCTGATCTCTGACCCCTGACGTCTGCGTTACCCTAGACTCTTATGGGCCGCATCCGCATTCTTCCCGACCAGGTTGCCAACCAGATCGCCGCCGGCGAGGTGGTGGACCGTCCGGCCTCGGTGGTGAAGGAACTGCTGGAGAACGCGCTCGACGCCGGCGCCACCCGCATCCGCGTCGAGGTCGAGGCCGGCGGGCGGAGGCTGATCCGCAGTCGCCGACGACGGCCAGGGCATGAACCGCGACGACGCCCTGCTGGCCTTCGAGCGCCACGCCACCTCCAAGCTGCGCACCGCCGACGATCTGCTCTCCATCGCCACTCTGGGCTTCCGCGGCGAGGCCCTGCCCTCCATCGCCTCGGTAGCCCGCGTGACCCTGGAGACGGCCACCGGCCCTGCGGCCAATCAGGCCGAGACCGGAACCCGCGTCGAGATCGCCGGCGGCAAGATCCTCCACGTGGACGACGCAGCCCTGCCCCGCGGAACCACCATCGCCGTCGCCGACCTCTTCTTCAACACCCCGGCCCGGCGCAAATTCCTGCGCGCCGAGAGCACCGAGCTGGCCCACGTTACCGCGCTGGTGACCCACTACGCCCTGGCCCACCCGGAGAAGCACTTCGAACTGCTCTCGGCCACCCACACCATCTTCTCCGCGCCGCCGGTGGCGCGCACCGCCGAGCGCATCTACCAGATCTTTGGCAAGGACACGCTGGCCCAACTGCTGCCCGTGGCCGCCGAGACCCCGCTGGCCCACGCCGGCCTGCCCGAGCCGCCGCCCTGGAAACGAGACCCCGACCAGCCCGCCCGGCTCCCGGCGCCCTGCGCCTGAGCGGCTTTTACTCCAAGCCTGAGCTGCAAAAGCTCAACCGCAACTCGATCTATATCTTTGTCAACAAGAGGCTTATCCGCGACCGGCTGCTGATGCACGCCATCACCGAGGCCTATCGCAACGTGATTCCGCCCACCAGCTTCCCGGTGGTGCTGCTCTTCCTGGAGATGCCTCCCGAGGAGGTGGACGTCAACGTTCATCCCGCCAAGACCGAGGTGCGCTTCCGCCAGCAGAGCCTGGTCCACGACTTTGTCCGCGACAGCCTGCGCACGGCGCTGATCAAGGCGCGGCCCGCCGCCGGATTTCTGGCCGCGCTGGACTCCGCGCCCGCCGCCAGCCCCTCGCTGATGCCGCCGGCCGCTTCGCCACTGCCGGGGTCTCCGGACAGTTCGCCTCCAACCACGCCGCCCGACTCCGAGCCGGATGCTTCGCTTAGTGCCCGCGCTGATGCCGAACCCTTCCAACTGACTCCGCGCCTCCCCTCGCCAGTTCCTGGCAAACTGCCGTTTGACGCACGCAGCTTGAAGCCTCCAGGATGGGGAGACCAGGATCGGCAGGCATGGGGCGAGGCCGCGGCGGCGCTTGTTCCAGCCAGCGGACCAGGCTGCCGGCTGGAGGGCTGTTCTCCAGGACTTGGCGCCGAGGCGGATCGAGGAACGGCTGGCGCAACCGCCAAGGCCACTGCCCAGGTCGAGGCCGAGCAGGCCGCCGCCAACCTGAACCACCTTGGCTCGCTTCGCCCGCTGGGGCAGTTGCGCGAGTCGTTCATTCTGGCCACCGGCGACGACGGATTGTGGATAATCGACCAGCATGTGGCGCACGAGCGAATTCTTTTTGAAAAAATTTTGCGCGACCGCCAGGTTGAACAAGTGCAGCGCCAAAGGTTACTGATGCCCCTGCTGGTGGAACTGAAGCCCTGGCAGATGGTGGTCTTCGCGCGCATCGCCGAGGAGCTGGAGCGCAACGGCTTTGAGGTGGAACCCTTTGGCCCACAAACACTTGCGGTCAAGGCGGCGCCGGTTGGCCTGGAGGGAGCGGCTCTGGAGCGGATGCTCTGCCGAGGTGATCGAGCAATCCAGCGCGGATTCCGACGAACCCAAGCAGAATGAAGATCTTACGGCGCTCCGCACGCGCATTGCCGCCTCCATCGCCTGTCACTCCGCCATCAAGGTCAACACGCCCTTGACCCGGTTCGAATGGAGTGGTTACTGTTGGAATTGGCGAAAACTAGCCACCCAACCAGTTGCCCGCATGGACGTCCAATAGCTTTGATGTATTCTTGGAAGGAGATCCAGCGGGCCTTCCATCGGATTTGAAACAGTTGGAAGGTGGCAGCCCTCCTCTCAGGAGATGGGGTCTGCCCGGCGCTTACGCCAGCCTGGAAGTGAGGTTTTTCTTTGACAGCAGAGCAATTGGAAGCATCGCGCGCCGAAAGGATGCGCCAGAACGGACACGGGACACTCACACTGGAGGACGCCCGGACGTGGATTGAGGAGACCGGATTGTGTCTCTTTCTGCCCAGGCGGCAGTTTTCCTCCTCGATTGCGCCTTCGTTTGTTGAGGCCGTGGCCGGCGAGCGCGAATGCCACTCCCGACCCCAAAGCATATTGCGCTGGCCGAAGAGTTGCTGGTGCGCCTGGAGACCGACGGCGTGGCCGTGCGGCTGAACCTGCTGGGCCAGCCCGGCGAGCAGCCCGATTTGTGGTGGCCAGCTGGGTTCTGCCCTACGTCTATGCCCTGCGCGGCGACCGCGACTGGCGCCGCAGCCCGCAACTGACCGGCTCGCGCCAGGTTTCGCAGCTGGCTGTGCAGGCTTACAAGCTGCTTGGAGTCGGGCGACACCACCATCGCCGCTCTCACTCATGCGCTGGGCAGGGAAGTAACCGAAGGCGCCGTTTTGCGCGCCATCACCGAGCTCTGGCAGCAGCTTCGCATCATTCCCGTGGTCTCTGCGCCCGGCCAGGCCGCCCAGTGGCAACTGCTGCGCACAGCGCTTCCAGAAGGCCATTGCGGAAGGCGCCTCCACCTCGCAGGTCACGGCCATCTCCGTGCTGGCCTCCATCTATCTTCAGGCCGTAATCGCGGCCAGCATGGAAGAAGTCGAGCTCTTTCTGGCCCCGCTGACCGCGCGCAGCAAGGTTCGCGAAGTGCTGCGCGGCCTGGTGGCTACGCGCCAGGTGCATACCATCTCAATGGGCCACGCGCCGCACTTCTACGTCGCCGGCACGCTGCCGGAGTTTGCCAGCGCTCCAACCGTGTACGCCAGCTCCTCGATGCCGGCCTCAGCCTACTTCCTGCATTCCTGGGACCGGGAGGACGAGGCATCGGAGATTGAAGCGCCGCAGCCGGTTTCACAGTCCTTGCCCGCAAAGGAAGAATCGGACAAGTCCGGCGAATCCCGTCCCGCCCGAACCTCGGCGACCCGCAAGTCTACATCCACCGGGAGTAACGCTTCGGCGCGTCCCCACTTCAGCCCCGCGCGGCGAGCCACCCACCCCAGGGACCGGAAACCTGCGCAGTCGTCCACCGGCAACCGCGCTGCCCGGCGCACAAGCTCTGAGACCCGTCCATCGGCAGCACGGCCCGCCGGAGCACGCGCGGCGAGCGGTTCCCGCCCTGCCGCAGGCGCGCGCTGGAGCGCGAATGCTTCAGTTGGCGGCAACGGCGCGCACTCTGGCAACGGTGCGGGCAGTGGCGCGCGGTCTGCTGGCAGCGCGGCGCGGACGGCGAAGTCTTCCGCCCCGGCGTGGGGTCAGCGCGGCGGGCGCTCGAATGGCGCCAAGACAGATGGCAAGGCTAGTTCCGATGCCCGGCCCATGCGCGCCAGCCGCAAACCGGCAATGGCCGCGGGCGCAAAGGCGGGGAACGCCAATCGGTTTGGCTTTACCGCCCGGCCCAAGCCCCAGCCCAAATCCAAGTCTGGACAGGATACGAAGAAACGCGCATGAGTGCGGACGAAGCGCGCTTGCTCCCCCGTCCGGCCACCGGCAAGATCGTCGTCGCCATCGATGGCCCTGCCGGCGCAGGAAAGAGTACCGTTGCCCGCCAAGTGGCCCGGCATTTTGGCATGCTCAACATCGAAAGCGGCGCCATGTACCGCGCCTTCGCCCTCAAGGCCCTGCGCGCCGGAGTTTCTTTGGATGCGAGCTCCAGCCTGGAAAGCCTTGCCGCTGAGACCACCATCCGGCTGGAACCCGCCCCCCGCGAAAACCCCGGCAATTTGGACAATCGCGTCCTGCTCGACGGCGAGGACGTGACCGGCTTGATTCGCAGCCAGGATGTCACCGACGCCGCCTCGCGAGTAAGCGTGTGGCCCGCCATTCGCGCCTGGATGGTCGGCCTGCAACAACAGCTCGGCACCGGGGGTGGAGTGGTCATGGAGGGCCGGGATATTGGCACCGTGGTCTTTCCCCTGGCCGAGGTCAAGATATTCCTGGATGCGGCTCCGGAAGTGCGTGGTCTGCGCCGCTTTGTTCAGGTTGACCCAGTACTTAAGGTGGGCGAACAGGGCTCTTCGCCGGCCCGGCAGCCGGACGAGGTGATTCGCGAACTGCGCGCCCGCGACGAGCGCGACCGCAACCGTGCCGATTCGCCGCTGAAACCGGCGCAGGACGCCGTCTTGCTGGATTCGACTCGGATGACGCTCGAAGAGACTGTGCTGGCAGCGGAGGCTATCGTGGCCGCGAAGCTCGGCCAGTTGAACTCCCAATCCGGCAGCGGAGGGGTCGCTCCCAGCGGGTGAGAGCCCGGCAATCGCATGAAGTTTGTGGAACCTTATAAGCAATGGCTTTGAAAGGGCATGGCCTCAGCCGTGCCGCACGCTGAGGCGGGACAGTTGTCGGCTTGAGCCGCTGAGGGACGTTCCTGATGCTTCAAAGCCATCTCACCCGGTCGAAGCGGGCGGCGACAGAAAGCAGCAACACTGGGGTGGATCTGCATAATGCACCCCTCGGGGCCTAAAGGCCCGCCTATTCTGCTTGCATGGCGGCACGGCTGAATCCGTGCCCTTTCAAAACGGCGATCTTCTCGATCTTTCCGTTCATGCGATTGCCCTCCAGGTGAGGGTCGTGTTCACCCACGCCTCGGCCAAATGCTATAGGCTCTTAGATGTATGGAGATTACCTGCGCTCGCTGCCACGAGACCATTCATGCCGACAGCCGCTACTGCCCCGCCTGCGGTCTGCCGCAACTGGTTTACTCAGGGCAGACCGTCCCCGGCCAGGCTCAGCCTGCAAGGTGGGACGAGCCAGTGCGCGACGCAAGCAGCGTGGATTGGAAGCCGGCCCTGCGAGCGGTCCTGATGCTGGCCGTTCCAGCCGGGCTGTTTTCAAGCGCATCGTCGCCGTTGAGTTCCCTTGGGATGTTTTGGATGGCCTCGGCCGCGGCGTGGGCGGTGGTGCTGTACGTGCGCAGCCAGCGGCCGGCGTGGATCACCATTGGAGCGGGCGCTCGCATCGGCCTGGTGACCGGAATCCTGGGCGGCTGGCTGGCCTTTGGCGCCAGCGGCGGCGCCCTCTTCGTCGAGCGGTTTGTCTTCCACCAGTCCAGCCAGATCGATGGGTTGTACAAAACTTATGTGCTCGACAATTTCCAGCAGAAGGCCCAACAGTCCATGGCCGGAATGTCGCCGGCGGATGCCGCGCAGATGCAATCTCAGCTGGCCCAACTCCAGGCCTGGATGCTTTCTCCCGAGGGCCATGCGGGCATTTGGGCCTGTGGCTTTGCCTTCAATTCAGTACTTCTGCTCTTCTTTGCCGTCGCCGGAGGCGCTTTGGGCGCGCGCTGGATGGCCCGGATTCGTCAGCCGGAGGTTTAGGCGGGCGCTTGCTTCTGCTGGCGTGACGGTGCCCCGCCCTCGCTCTTTCCAGGTTAAGGTTAGGAGGCGAGGCCGTTTCCTGGTTCTGCAAGGATCCTTGGAGCCACTTGAATATTCCATGGAGACTGCAAGACGTGTCAGGGCACGACTTTAGTCGTGCCAAATGAGCTGCACAATAATCTTGGGCTTCAGCCCCTGCGGCCATGTTTTCAGTGATTTGCAATTCCGAAGCGGCTAAAGCCCGAACCTGAATTGACCATTTGCGACACGGCGCCCAGAGGGTGCCCGGTCGCGCCCTGCCACAATCCACAGCCTCAAGCTAATCTTGAGACAGGGTCCTTACCTAGGTCGAATGCTCTCGAACTTGCTTGGGAGCGGTGGCCCCTCGTATCATCCTGCGAGAGACAACCCTGCCAGAGACGAGCGGCAAGAGAGTAGCCATGAGCGAAACTGAAGACAAGCCTAGCCTGCGCCTGAAGGGCAGGCTGATGTCCGCCTCGGAGGTTGAGCGCACCCTGGTGCGCCTGGCCCACGAGATTGTTGAAAAAAGCAACGGAAGCGAGGGCCTGACGCTGGTAGGCATAAAGCGCCAGCAATGTTCG
>CAWCWQ010000174.1:0-13729 GCA_963799145.1 uncultured Acidobacteriaceae bacterium
TCGTTCTTTTTGTAGGCGAGTGGTTGGCCATTCGGTTCTTTGGCCAAAAACGTGCAAAAACCAGGGCGGAGCAGGGATTCCCACCCCACACAATCTAGTCCAGCCATCTATCATCCGCACAATTTAGTCGTAGTACTCCAATCCCAAGTGCGTGATCAACTCTTCGCCCTTCAAATGGCGCAGCGTGTTCTTCAGCTTCATAAGCTGAATGAACAGGTCGTGCTCGGGATAGAGTCCGGGCGCAGTCATCGGCGACTTGAAGTAGAAGCTGAGCCATTCCTGAATGCCAATTTTGCGTAGTTGCGGCGTGCGCTGGGCGAGGTCGAGGAACAGGACCAGGTCGAGCACGATGGGCGCGGCAAGGATCGAGTCGCGGCAGAGGAAGTCGACTTTGATCTGCATCGGATAGCCGAGCCAGCCGAAGATGTCGATATTATCCCAGCCTTCTTTGTTGTCGCCGCGGGGCGGGTAATAGTTGATGCGAACCTTGTGAAATATATTTCCGTAGAGTTCGGGGTACAGCTCGGGCTGGAGGATGTGCTCGAGCACGCCGAGCTTCGATTCTTCCTTCGTTTTGAACGACCCCGGATCGTCGAGCACTTCGCCGTCGCGGTTGCCGAGAATGTTCGTCGAGTACCAGCCGCTCAGGCCGAGCAGGCGCGCTTTGAACGCGGGAGCCAGCACGGTCTTCATGCAGAGTCTGGCCAGTCTTGAAATCCTTGCCGCAGATGGGAACCTCGCGCTCCCGCGCTAATTCGTGCATGGCGGGGATATCCACCGTCAGGTAGACCTAGCCCATCTGCCAGTGGCCCCAACCTGGCTCGAACTCATCGCGCCCCTAGCCCGCCGTCTGGTCGGCCACCGCCAGGTCACGGACGCCCTCCTGCTTGGCCTCGCCATTCGCAACGGCGCCATCCTGGTCACCCTCGACCGCACCATCCAGGCCTTGGCTGGCGAAGCCTACGCGGTGAACCTGCTCACACTGGCCTGACTGCGGAAGTGGCTCTCCAGCCCGGCTGATAAACTGTCTTAGAGTTCCGATAAGAGAGTGCCTCCAGTGCCTACTGATTCGATTTCACCTCAATCCAAGCCCGCTCCGCTCACCTTTCAAGAACTGCTCTTCCGCTTGCAGGGTTTTTGGGCAGCGCGCGGCTGCGTGCTCCAGCAGCCTTTCGACGTTGAAGTGGGCGCGGGCACCATGGCGCCGGAGACGTTTCTGCGCGTGCTGGGGCCCAGGCCCTATCGCGTGGGCTACGCGCAGCCCTCGCGCCGGCCGGCCGACGGCCGTTACGGCGAGAATCCCAACCGGCTCTTTCGGCATACGCAGTTTCAGTTGATTCTGAAGCCGCCGCCGGTTAACGTGCAGGAGTTGTACCTCCAGTCTCTCGAAGCGATCGGCATCGACCTGAGCAAGCACGATCTGAAGTTCGAGGAAGACAACTGGGAGGGGCCGACTGTGGGCGCGTGGGGCGTGGGCTGGCAGGTGATGATGGATGGGATGGAAATCACCCAATTCACTTACTTCCAGCAGTGCGGCGGTCTCGATCTGGACCCTATCTGCGCGGAGTTGACTTACGGACTCGAGCGTCTGTGCGCCTTCATGCAGGATGTGGATTCGGTCTACGATGTGGTCTGGGCGCGCGATCCGGAGACCGGCGCGACGGTTACCTATGGCGAAGTGCGGTTGGCCGAGGAGCTGCAGTACTCGGTTTATAACTTCGAAGATGCCGATGTGGAGCGTCTCTGGGCGCACTTCAATAGCTACGAAGCCGAGGCGCAGGCGCTGCTGGCGAGGGCCGGCGGCTTGCTGGCCGATGAAAAGGCGAGTGCGGCCCAGAAGCGGCGCTTTCCGCTGATGTCCACCTATGAGTTGGCGCTCAAATGCTCGAACCTGTTTAACCTGCTGGATGCGCGTGGCGCTATCAGCGTGACCGAACGCGTGGGCATGATCGGGCGCATTCGCACGCTGGCCGTGGGCGTGGCCAAGGCGTTTGTGGCGCAACAACTCGTAGCCTGATGTTTCGGCTACTCCGCGTTTTGTATCAGGGCACGGCTTGAGCCGTGCCGCACAAGCCTCAAATAAGTAAGGGGGCTTTAGCCCCTGGGGGACCGCAAAGCTCCGAACAGATTCAAGGAAAGCACAAAGCAATGGCAGATTTCTTATTTGAACTCGGGCTTGAAGAAATACCGGCCCGCATGATTGCCGGGGCCGAGGCCGAACTGGGCCGTCGCGTGAATGAACTGCTCACGCGCGAGCGGCTGCTTGCCGATGGAGCCAAGCTGACCACTTATTCCACGCCTCGCCGTTTGGCCGTGCTGGTTGAAGATGTGCTGCCGAGCCAGGCCGATACTGAGGAGAAGCTGACTGGCCCGTCCTGGAAGGTGGCCTTCAAAGACGGCGCGCCAACCAAGGCGGCTGAGGCCTTCGCGGCCAAGGCGGGCGTCCCGGTTGCGTCTCTGGTAAAGATCACCAACGCCAAGGGCGAGTATGTTGGCGCAACTGTCAAGCGGCTAGGTCGCGCGGCTTCGGAGTTATTAGCTACTGAGTTACCCAAGGAAGTGCTGGGCCTTTATTGGGCTAAGAATATGTACTGGCGCGCGGGCAAGCCGGAGCGATTTGTGCGCCCCATCCGCTGGATTGTCGCGCTGCTGGATACGGCGATTGTTCCGTTGGAGATTGCCGGGATCAAGGCGGGAAATGTAAGTCGCGGCCATCGCATTTTGCATGGCGATGCGCCGGTGGTGATCGATCAACCCAAGAACTACGCCGAGGCGCTGCGCAAGGCTCATGTTGTCGTCGATGTAGCCGAGCGCAGGCAGTCGATTCGCAAGGCGCTCGACGCGGCAACGCGCACGGTTCCCGGAGCACGCTGGCGCGAGGATGCGGCGCTCATTGAGACCGTGGTGCACCTGACCGAGTGGCCTACCGTGGTGCTGGGCGACTTCGAGCCTGAGTACCTGGCCCTGCCGGAAGAGGTGCTGGTCACAGTCATGCGCGACCACCAGAAGTACTTCGCCGTCGAGGGCGCTGACGGCAAGCTTGCGCCTCACTTCCTGGCCGTGCTCAACACACAGGTGGACTCCGAGGGCATGGCGATCATCCGCCACGGCAATGCGCGGGTGCTGCGCGCGCGCTTCAAGGATGCGCGCTTCTTTTGGGAGTTCGACCAGAAAACGCCGCTCACCGAACGCGTGGAGAGCTTGAAACACGTTACTTTTCAGAAGGAACTGGGCAGCTATTACTGGAAAACTAAGCAGAATCTAGATATAGCACGGGCGCTGGCATCAGTAGTGAAGGCCGCGGGCGTTGCGTTCGATGAGTCAGCATTGCTCAAAGCAGTCGAATTGGCCAAGACCGACCTGACCACCGAGTTAGTGAAGGAGTTTACAGAATTACAGGGCAAGATTGGTGGGCTCTACGCGCGGGCACAGGGCCTCGGAGACAATATCTCTGAGGCGATCTACGACCAGTATATCTATGACGCGCCGCTCACAATTGAGGCCCAAATCCTCGGCCTCGCTGACCGCATTCATACTATATCCGCTATGTTCAGCATTGGGAGTATTCCCACTGGTTCCAAGGATCCCTTTGCTCTGCGCCGCGCAGGCAACGTCATTATCAACATCCTTGCAGAGTCAGAGTTGCCGCTGACGCTGGGCGATGTGATTGGAAGCAGTTTTGTGCTTTCCCACCCTAGCGGCAAAAACAGAGACGCCGCGAGGGTGGGGCACCCGGTCAGCGAAGCCGAAGGACCAAATGGCGATCAGGTTGCGGCTTTCCTGCGCGAACGCCTGCAATTCTATTTGAAGGACGGCCGCGGTTTCGCTTACGACGTGGTGAATGCCGTGCTGGCCGCCGGAGCCGACGACGCGCGCGATGCCATCGCCCGCGCCGAAGCCTTGGCGGCGGCGCGCGAGTCAGCGGATTTCGCCGCGATCTCGGCGGCCTTCAAGCGCATCAAGAACATCCTGCGCCAGGCCGAGGAGAAGGGGTTTGCGGTTGGCTCGCCAAGCGATGTAACGCTTGCGCCCGAGGCGCAGCAGCTTGCCGATGCGGCCGCCCTGCTTGCGCCCGAGGTGGCGGCGCTGCGCAAGTTGCGTTTCTATGGGCAGGCTCTGGAGGCAATTGCCACTCTGCGGCCGGTGGTGGATGCCTTCTTCGACAAGGTCATGGTGCTTGATCCAGACCCGGCGATTCGCGGCGCGCACCTGGGCCTGATCGATGGCGTCCTGCGCGGCTTCAGTGGCATTGCCGATTTCAGCGAGATTGTGACGGCATAGGGAGTTGATTCCCAGGTCTCAGGATCGAGACCTGGGGCGCTCCCTTTGACCTTGCATCTATCGCACCATTCAGCCGTCTACAATCTATTGAGATGTCCGACACGCTCTATCTGAGTTTGTGGTACCCGAATCTGCGCCTTGAGGCGCTCGCGGAGAAGCTGACAGCGGTGCTCGGAGCCTTTGGCGCGCATGGCGGCGAGGCGCGGGTTTACTCGGCGACGGTGTGGCCAGTGAGCTGGAGCGAGCCGCCGGTATTTCAGCAGATTTATGGGCGGAGAATCGGAGCGCGCGAAGTGGGCGCCGTTGAGCTTGGCGCGGACCCGCAGCTGGCCGTCGAAGAGGCGCTTGAGCTGCTACACGAGGATTTCGCTTACGAGTTTCAGATCGGCTGGAGCTTGTGGGAGCTGGAATCGACTGGAAACCTCGACGCACGCTGGGTCCGCGAGCCGCGGCTGGTGCGCGTGACGGGATACGGGCCGCTCTTCGACGAAGGAGCTTACGAGGCGGACGGGCACATCAAAGTGGACTTCGGCTCGGACGCGCCGTTTCTGGAAGAGGATTTGGAACTGGACTCGGTAGCCGCCCGCCATGTGGCAGAGAATGTGCGCCAACTCGTGGAACTGACCGCGGCCGTCGAAAAGGCCTCGGAAGCTACGGCGCGTCTGTTGTGGAGCGAGCTGGGCGAGAGTCTTTCCCAGCGGCTGGCAGCGCGATTAGGGGTGGCCAACTGAGCGCGCGATTCACCATTGAACGGTTGCGGATGCTGGTGCTGGCGGCGGGAGTTCTGCTTGTGGCGGCGCTGGTGGTGTTTCTGGCCGTGGGCAAGTTGAAGAATCCCGTAAATTTGAAAGAGATTCCCAAGCGCCTGGGGGTCGGCATTAAGCAGGATGCCAGCGGCTATACCTTCGATCACGCCTTCGGCGCCCATTCCCGGTACAGGATTCACGCTTCGAAGGTGGTGCAGTACAAGGAAGGCACGGCTACGTTGCACGACGTGAAGATCGAGCTGTTTGGTGAAGACGGCAGCCGCGTGGACCGCATCGAAGGCAGCGAATTCGAGTACGACCAGAAGACCAAGACCGCGACAGCCAAAGGGCCGGTGGAGATCACGCTCATGCGGCCCGGAGTGGCGCCTGCGATTGCGCCCAAGGCGGCCGCGGGAAAGGTGGCGGACGAGAAGGGCAGGGGGACGCCCCTGGCCGCGGCCGCCGAGGCAGCCGCGCGCGGCGAGATTCACGTCAAGACCAGCGGGCTCTCCTTCGATGAGACGACCGGAGTGGCGGCCACCCGCGAGCAAGTGGCTTTCTCCATGGTTCAGGGCTCCGGCACCTCGACAGGCGCCACGTACGACTCGCAGCAGGGCCGACTGGTTCTGGATCGGGCAGTCGAGTTGACCACCGAACGCGGCGGGGAATCCGTCGAGATCTTTGCGCAACATGCGGAGTTCGAGCGTGCGAGCCAGTTGTGCCGCCTTCATGCGGCGACGGCCGATTACCGGGGCGGGGAAGCGACCGCCGGCGACGCCAAGGTCCTGTTTCGCGAAGATGGATCGGCGGTTCGCCTGGATGCGGTGAACGGGTTTGCGCTGGCGACCGCGACGGGTGGCCACGTTCGGGCTCCCACGGGTTCAATGGAGTTCAATGAGCGCAACCAGCCCCGGCACGGCCACCTCGAGGGCGGGGTGCGGATGGATTCGGCAAGCCGCAGTGTGAGCCAGACTCGCGAGGCGCATGGGAGCGCGGCTTCGGCGGAGCTTGAGTTCACGCCTCAGGGAGAGTTGCGCCTGCTGCATCTGGATCGGGACGTGGCGATCGAAAGCGAGGAGGCGAGCCAGCCGGCCGCCGAAGCTGGAACTCGGCCGGGGGCCGGTTCGCTGCGCGTCAAGCGGAGCTGGCGCTCGCCGGTGGCCGAGGTTGAGTTCCGCCATGCCGGGCACGGGCAGGTTGAGCCGGCGATGATTCACGGGACGCATGGAGTGATTGTGACCGGCGAAAGCCAACGGGCCGGCGAGGCCGCAGTGCCCTCCAGGCTGGCGGCCGATGAGTTGACGGGCGAGTTTGGCCCGGGCTCCGCGTTGACCGCGATGACCGGAACGGGCCACGCGAGCATGGAAGAGACCAGCGCCACGGGGGTCCGGCAGAGCTCGAGCGGCGACCGGATCGAGGCGCATTTTGCTCCCAGCACGGGGACCGGGGCGGCTGGCGGGACAAAGACCGCGATGGGGAGCGGCGGAGCGCAGATTCAGACGGCAGTATTAGATGGCCATGTTGTGCTCGTTCAACAGCCGCCTCCCAGGCCCGATGGGGAGGAGCAGGCGCCTATGCGGGCAACGGCGGGCCGGGCCGTCTACGAGGGCGCGGGGGAGTGGCTGCACCTCACGCTCGGTCCGCGCGTGGATGACAGCGGGTTGCAGTTGACGGCGGACAAGATCGACCTCTCCCAGGGTTCGGGGGACGCCTTTGCGCATGGGAATGTGAAGGCGACCTGGGCGGATAGCGGCGCGAGCCATGCGGGCAGGCCCCAAAGCGGTACCGGCCAGGGAAGTGTTGCTCTGGGCGGGCAAGGGCCGGCACACGTAATTGCCGCCGAGGCTCAACTTCGCCGGGCGACCGGCGAGGCTACTTTCCGGGGTCATGCGCGGCTATGGCAGCAGGCAAACTCGGTTGCCGGGCCGGTGATCGTGCTCGATCGCCAGAGGCAGACGCTCGTGGCACGCAGCGCGGATGCGGCTGAACCAGTGAGGGCGGTGCTGGTGAGCGCGGGCGCAATGGAGCCGGGCGGGGCCGCTGGCAGAGGGTCGGGCGGCGATTCCGGCAGAGATGCGGCGGGAAGATCGGCTGGGCCTTCGGTGATTCGTTTGCATGGGGGCGACTTGAGGTACTCCGGTGCCGAGCGCAAGGCGGTGATGCGGGGCGGCGCGCTGGGCATGGTGGTTGCCGAGACGGGAACGGCGGCCTCGGTCTCGAATGAGGTTGAACTGACGCTGCTGCCGCCGGGCAATCACGCCGGCAAGGACGGTGGTCAGGCCCAGGTGGACCGCATGACGGCGCGCGGCCATGTCACACTGACCAGCGAAGGCCGCCACGGGACCGGAGAGCAGTTGGTATATACGGGCGAGACCGGGGAGTATGTCCTGACCGGAACCGCATCCGCGCCGCCCAGGATGACCGATCCGGCGCGGGGAACGGTAACCGGCGAGGCGCTGATCTTCCGTAGCGGCGACGACAGCGTCAGCGTGGAAGGCGGCGGCCGCAAGACCACGACGGAGACCACGGCGCCGAAGTAAGTTGTAGCTATGTGCAGCCGGGGCAGTGTTAGGATGGCGGCATGGAATTCTCTTACAGAATCAGTGAGGCGGAGTATCTGAGTGCCGCGAAGCTCAGGCTCAAGGCAGGCGCACGCGCCCGCCTCATCAAGCATATCTTGTTATGGGCGGTTGCCCTTGGTTGCCTGGTATTGCTCACGAGCATCTTCTACCAACACATGCATCAACCGCCAACGGAGCTACAGGAACCGGTTGAAACAGCCGCCCCCGAGCATGCCACCGTCGGCCAGCTCGTGGGGAAAGTCGTGCCTGCAATCCTGGTCGTGGGTGCATGGTTCTTCTTTATGTTCAGGCTCCAGCCCATGCTCCTACGCCGGAGGTACAGAAAGGATCCCTCGATGCAAGGGCAATTCACCGTGGACATAACGCCGGAGTCCATAGGCACGCAAAACACGGCTGGAACGTCGGGCCGGACCGGATGGAATATCTATGATTACTGGCGCGAAGGGAAGGACATTATCCTGTTGGTATTCCATTCAGGCGCGTACTTACTTCTCAGCGTGGCGGACCTCTCCGAGGCGCAGCGCGATGAGTTGCGCGGCATCCTCGCCGCGACCCTCCCGAAGAAGTGAAAAGGCTACCGTAGTCCGCTTCCCAACCGCTTCGATTTGCATCGGCCGAGTCTGGACCTTCCCGACCCAGTTCGTTTCCGCCGGGATCGGTCTGCCGCGAGCCATCCTGCCCAGGATGATAGATTTGTTCTTTAGCGGATGGATTGGAAGACCCACTTGATGAATGCATTGATCGCCGAGGGAATCGGCAAGGCATACAAGGGACGGGAGGTTGTCCGCGGGGTCGACCTGCGGGTCGCGCGCGGGGAGGTGGTGGGTTTGCTGGGGCCGAACGGCGCCGGCAAGACGACCAGCTTCTATATCATTGTGGGACTGGTGGCGCCCGAGACCGGCCGCGTGCTGGTGGACGAGACCGAGATCACGCGCGTGCCTATGTATCTGCGCGCCCGCAACTTCGGCATCAGCTACCTGCCCCAGGAGCCATCCGTCTTCCGCAAGCTCACCGTCGAGGAGAACATTCTTGCCGTCCTTGAGGCGCAGCCGCTGGGCAGCCGGGAGCGCCGGACGCGGACCGAGCGGCTGATTCATCAGCTCAACCTGGGCCACATCCGCACCACGCGGGGCTATGCGCTCTCCGGCGGCGAGCGGCGGCGGGTAGAGATCGCGCGCTCACTCTGCATCCAGCCCAACTTCATTCTCCTCGACGAGCCGTTCAGCGGCATCGATCCCATCGCCGTCCTTGAGTTGCAGAAGATCATCTTCGAGTTGAAGGCCGGCGGCATCGGAGTTCTGATGACCGATCACAACGTGCGCGAGACGCTTAGCGTGACCGACCGGGCCTACATCATCGCCGAGGGACGCATTATCTTCTCAGGCACGCCCCATGAGCTGGGCAACAACCCTGACGTCCGCCGCCTGTATCTGGGCGAGGGCTTTTCACTGGGATGATGGCAGGCTTGGGCGGGAGCCGGATGAGCGGTTTCGGGGGGCGCACCTGAGCCTGGGCATTGTCAATGCGCCGAACGGGCCAGGCAGGCGCCGGGATTCCCGGCTAGAATTCCCATATCGATCGCCGCCCAATCCGGCACGCGTGGTTTGACCGGCGGCAATTTGCCCTTTAGCACTTTTCTTGCCAATTTACACTTACAATGAGTCAGACGGGGAACGAGTTCCATTTATGGCGCTGATGCAACCAAAACTGAGCTTGAGGGTGGCGCAACGGCAGATCCTTACTCCTGGCCTGATGCAGATGGTGAGCGTGCTGGCGCTCAACAAGCTCGAGCTGAAAGAGATGATCGATGCCGAGATGGTCGAGAATCCCGTTCTGGAGGAGATTGACGAGTCGGTTCCAATGCTGGACGAGGTTGCCGGCCGAGAAGAAAAGCTGGCGCGCGGGGTCGAAGGAACCGCCCGCCCCGCCCAAGGACTCCTTTGAGGAGGTCGATTTCGGATCGTACTTCCAGGAGTACCTGGACCCCGGCTACCGCACGCAAGTCGAGTACGACGACAGCGAAAAGCCCTCGTTTGAACAATTCCTCTCCCAGCCTACGACACTCTCCGATCACCTGGCTTGGCAGTTGGGCTCTCTGACGCTCGATCCGCTGCTTCATGAGGCGGTGGAACTCGTGATCGGCAATCTGGACGGAGACGGCTATCTGGCCGCCAGCGAGGAAGAGCTGGCCGCCGCCATGATCCAGGCCACCAGGGAAGAAGGCAGGGAGCAAGAGGAGGCGGCGGTCGTCGAAGTGGTCCGCCACGCCGTTGACCTGGTGCAGCATCTTGACCCAGCCGGAGTGGGAGCCCGGGATCTGCGCGAGTGCCTGCTGATTCAGATCTCGGCCCATCGGCACGAGTTCGCCCTGTTGTACGCAAAGCAAGCGGCCGATGCCGTCGATGGGGATGAGAGTCCCCATCGAGGTTTCCACGCCGAGGCCGAGGCGCGGCTTGAGGAGCGGCGGCGCAGCATGGAAGTGGCGGCGCTGATTGTGGACCATCACTTGCAGTTGCTGCAAAAGCGGGATGTGAAGGATCTGGCGCGGGCCGCGCATATCACTCCAGCGGAGGCTGACGCCGGTGTGGAGTTCATTCGCACGCTCGATCCTCGGCCCGGCCGCCAGTACAACCGCGAGCAGACCAGGCTGATCGAACCCGATGTGGTGTTTGTGAAGCGCGGCGCCGAGTGGGCCGTTTCAATGAACGAAGAGGACCTGCCCAGCCTGCGGCTCAGCTCACGCTACCGGCGGATGCTGGCCTCGGAAAGCACCGACAAGGAAGTCAAGGAATACGTGAAGGAGCGCTTCCGCTCCGCCTTGCAGCTCATGCGCAACATTGCCCAGCGCAAAAGCACGATTCTCCGCACCTGCGAGGTGATTGTGCGCCGCCAGCAGGACTTTCTCGAGCGGGGAGTCGAGGGCTTGCGGCCGATGATGATCAAGGAAGTGGCCGAGGAGATCGGTGTGCACCCCTCCACCGTGAGCCGCGCCGTGGCCAACAAGTATGCGCACACCCCGCAGGGGGTCATCGAGCTGCGATTCTTCTTCTCCGAAGGTTCCAACGGGCCGGAGGGCGCAGATACGCCGTTGCTGGTGCTCAAGCGCAAGGTGCGCAGGTTGATCGAAGACGAGGACGCGCGGCATCCACTCACCGACGACCAGCTTGCCGCCATGCTCGGCGCCCAGGGTATCCGCCTCACTCGCCGCACCGTGGCAAAGTATCGCGAAGACATGAATATCCCATCGACCCACCATCGGCGCCGCACGGAGGGATAGGGTAGTTGCGTGGCTTATGCGCATCAGTCCAAAATGAACCTGGAAGGCTTCGATCCACTTCTGCGGCTGCGACGAGAGTGACGGAACGCCACCAAGAGAGAATCGCGGAGACGTAGACGACCCAGAAAGGGTAGCGCAAACCGAATGACAACTGCCACGGCCCCGCTATTACCGTCATTCGTAAAGCCGGACCTATTCAGTTCGCCCCGCCGCCACTTCATTTCGACTGCGGAATGGGTGGAATGGCTGAATACATCCCTCGCTCGTCCGCAACTTGCGCCGGGATCCCCGGTGGTCGTTGACCTTTTTGCCGGATGCGGCGGTCTCGCTCTTGGGTTTGAGGCTGCCGGAATGGAGACTCGCGGCTACGAAATGAAGCCCGAGGCTGTCCGGACCTACAATCTGAATCTCGGCAATCGGTGCACGGAGATGAAGTTAAGCGTGGGTCAGCCCGAGGGCTCGGCCGACATGGTGATTGGCGGACCGCCTTGTCAGCCCTTTTCGCAGATCGGCTACCAACGCGGGATGCGTGATCCCCGCGACGGTTTTCCAATCTTTCTTGACGCCGTGAATCGAATGCGGCCCAAGATCGCGATCATAGAAAATGTTCGGGGTCTGCTCTTTCGCAACAAGGATTATTTGAGGCAAGCCATCTCCGAACTTGAGCGGTTTGGCTATTCCGTCGATGTCCGCCTGCTACAGTCTCTCGATTACGGCGTACCGCAAAGGCGGGAGCGTGTGATTGTGGTTGCTTCCAAGGTTGGTTGGGAGTGGCCGGAGCCCGTTGTTTATCAGCCGGTTACGGCGGGAATTGCTTTGGGAGACATGGTTTTCGAGGTCAACGAAGAGAGCCGCTTTCTGACCGCAAGCATGGATCGCTACGTGGCCGCGTATGAAAAGGCGAGCAGTTGCACTCGGCCCCGCGACCTTCATTTAGACAAGCCCTCGCGAACTGTGACTTGCAGAAATGCGGGTGGTGCGACATCGGATATGTTGCGCATTCTTCTTCCAGACGGAAGCCGGCGAATGCTTCATGTGCGTGAGGCTGCCCGATTGCAGGGATTCCCGGACTGGTTTGAATTTACGGGCACGCCTTATGAACAAACAGAGCAAATCGGAAATGCAGTCCCCCCCCTTTTGAGCCTTGCGATTGCGCGGCAAGCCCGTAAGTTCTTGGAGGAGTCACAGATGGCATCCACCCGAAGGCCAGCGAGCGCGAATCCCGTGCTGGACAACTCTCCGAAGGCGATCAAGATTGAACAGGCCCAGACCATTCTGCGTGAGGCGGGGGTCAGTCTCAGGGATCTCACTCCCAGAGGCAGAGAGCGAGCTGCTATGTGTTTGCTTGGTGTGGCCCAGATCCGTCCCGACGAGGATTGGAGTCATGCAAGGAGCCTCCTCAACAATCCTTCGGTTAAGGCATTGCGTTCGCGAGACATCCTCTCCTTTCGTAACGAGAACTACCAGGAGGGACTTTCGTCCGGCTCGTATGACGATGTTCGGCGGAAAGATCTTGCATTGCTCGTCAATGCCGGCCTTGTAGCCAAGAGCGCAAAGGACGCAACTGCGGACACGAACGATGGTACAAGAGGATATGCGCTCACCCTTGAAGGGCTGCGTCTACTGCGCTCCTTCAGAACCCCTCAATGGGAGGAAACTTTGCGAGGCTTTCGAGAGAATCAGGGCGAGATCCTCGATCGGTTGGGCAAGGCGCGGGAGATGCGGAAGGTTCCCGTAACTCTCCCCGGCGGAACTGGCCTGCGCCTCTCCCCCGGACCTCACAATGAGCTACAGGCAATGATTATCTTTGAGTTCCTGCCGCGGTTCGCGCG
Organism: uncultured Acidobacteriaceae bacterium; assembly: GCA_963799145.1. GTDB lineage: Bacteria > Acidobacteriota > Terriglobia > Terriglobales > Acidobacteriaceae > Telmatobacter. The sequence continues at coordinate 12,719 of CAWCWQ010000174.1, forward strand.
CGGAGCGAAGATATTCTACATTGGAGACACTGACAACAAGTCCCTTGTTATCGACAAGGAGGGTCTGAACAGAATCGGAATGCCCACACCCGAAAGGGGCGGCCGTCTTCCAGATATTGTTGCCTATGAGCCCGAGCGGAACTGGGTCTTCTTGATCGAAGCAGTTCACAGCAGCAACCCCGTGGATGAGGATCGTCACTCCCTCTTGTCGAAATTGACGACAGGCTGCACAGCAGGACGTGTTTTTGTGACGGCCTTCCTAACCAAGGCCGATTTTCGCAGATGGGCGACGCGAATTGCCTGGGAAACGGAAGTCTGGATTGCCGATTCCCCAGACCACATGGTCCATTTCAACGGCGGGAGATTTCTGGGGCCTTATGACCCGCCGGAGGGTTCCTAAACTGGAACGACGCTTATTCAGCTCATGTTGGACGTCTTGACTCCCATTCGACGGGTGCAGACTTGCCAACGCGGAATTGCTCGCACTGTCGCTGGGCAAATGCTGTAGAATCCGAAGTTCCCGGCAGAGATGTAGGGCTGGGAGAACGATGAGCGGAGGCTGACCATGGAAGTGGAGTACACCGCCAGAAAAGTGAAGATCTCCAAGGCGCTGCGCGAGCAGGCCGAGGAGGGGATGGGACGTATTGCCCGCCTGATGGGCAAGAGCGCGCGCGCCAGTGTCACATTCGGCGCGCAGAGGCACGAGCAGACCGTGGAAGTGACCGTGCAGGCACGGCTGCAGACGATCGCCGCCGCGGGCAAGGCCGCCACTCTGGATGCGGCGCTCCGGCAGGCGATGGAACATGCCGAAAACCAGGCGCGCCGATTCCGTGACCGCCGGCTGGAGCGCAAGCGCCTGCCCGACGGAGAGAAGGTGCTCACAGCGCCCCCGGTTGCCCGGCCCAAGCTTCGTCCCGCCCAGCAGGTAGACGGCAACGGCGAGGGCAAGCCAGCCCGCGGAAAGGTCCGCGCGTCGATCGCCGTCCACTCCTTTCCCAACCGCGCCACGGT
>CAWCWQ010000175.1:0-13046 GCA_963799145.1 uncultured Acidobacteriaceae bacterium
GGCTTATGACCTTTCTCAAAGAGACAGATATAATATTGATAGTGAGGAGCTACTTGCTGGATTTACAGCTCGTGTTATACAACGACTTCGGCAACATGAGCTTCAAAAAAATAAGCCTAGAGAAGTAGAACTATTTTACGAAGGGGTAATAGGAACCTCTCTTGCTCCTCTGCTTGAAATATTGGGATCATAACCTTCAAAGAGAGTTGGCCGAGCGCTTGTTAAGGGCCACTGAACCAGCTAAATACAATCAAATTCAGAATCAGGTTCAGCTAATGTATGGCGCTCCCTCCAAGAGGGTATCTGATCTGGGAGAGATTGAAGGAAGGTGTAAACGTGGGGTCGAGGTTATTTTTCGGAGTGTCCCAGGAGCGCTCGCAAATATAACTGTTATAAGTCGTGAAAAGCTTATAGCTGCAATCGCGCGAAAAATCTTTGGACGTGGACAAGCATTGGAAGAACATAAGGATTTTTATGCTGTTCGAATTCTTTTTAAAAGAACACGAGGATAGAGAGTCTCGTGATACAAGTCACAGCGCCTTAACTAATCTCACTGCATTTATGGATGAATTTTATCCGGTAGCATCTGGATTGTCTGAAGAATTTTTTGGTAGGGTGACCCCAGGTTCCTTACGGAAAGAGTATCTCGGTGGTGTTGCAGCATGGTACACATTCGGAGTCGAATTCACTGATCCAAGTGGCTCTGTTTTTCGTTATGAAATACAGGCGATGACTGAACAATATTTCAACACTGCTTTTCAGGGAAATCCAAGACATAACGCTGCTATTCAAACCGGTCGAGAATTCATCATGCGGCTTATACCGGATTTGCTTCTTATGTTGCTTACAATAACAGCCTCCCTCCTACTAGTGGAGTTGCAAATACTGAGCAGGGCTGGCCTCTTACTCATGATACATTTATTAAAAGACCTCGAAGTCCCTCGGTGAGAGTAGAAATCGGGAATAAAGTATTGTTTGGAGATATCTCCCCCGAAAGACTTGATGGGGATTTGAGAGTTTGTCTTAAGAACACTTTCATTGGTCCCGTTTTCCCTGATGGTGCCCGTGTGGGTGATTCTAATTACTGACCCACTTATTGGAATTGGTTGGTCGACATTGACACCAACAGACCGTACAAAAATTGTCGTGTACTCGCTTGCTGAACCAAACCGCACAGGGGAGATATGCGGAATAAATGATCCCCTCAGTAATGGCAGACGGTACGTATTTAATTTGCGTAATGTTGTAGAAAACTGAAATGATCTTAAGGTTATCAGAAGACAGGCCCCGATCTTTACATTCTTATCTTCCGAGCGGGACAGCTGGCACTCCGCAAGTTGTCAAAGGAAACGGCTCGTGGATACATGGATTGGAACACCTTCTGAAACGGACGAAATAAATGAGATCACGAATATATTAAATGCATTTGCTGAAAAGAAATCGGCTTGATCTTGAGCAACTGTATTATGTCATCGGGGTTTTGTCATCAAATGAGGAAGCTGTCGCAAAATTGGAAGGCGAAATCAAGGGCTGGGTTGAGTCGAAATTCATAAAACTCGCTACAACTCGGGAATCAACTTCTGACGCGGAATCAAGAGTAATAATTCCGGAAGGAGGAATTGAGTCGTTAGAAGTAACTGTCGATGAAATGTCCGGAAAAGGAATTCTCGCAAGAGTTATACAAGAGGCGCATAAGGTAAATCTCCCCGTGCATCAGTTTAAGTACAAGCTCTACCAGGAGGGAGTGGGCGAATTTTAATCGGTTTTAATAGAGATTCGAAATATACCAGTGCAGCTTTGCGCGATCATGCTTGGGAAGCTGCAGTGACTCATTTTGTCAACGGAGTTGAGTCTCTGAAATTTCACGAGGTTTCGAGGCTGACGCATATAGTGGCGATTCTCATGAGATATTAATCAAGCTCGATGCTCGAGAGGGATCTTTAAACGATTTACTTGCTGAGCTTGCCGAGTATGTTTCAATTCTTGATGGAAATCTTTCTCCTGATAGAAGTCGACGAGGATGGACATGAATACCACAACCTAAGACTTGTATATATCAATGTTTCGCCAAATGATAGAATTTCTGAAATACTAAGGGACATTACAGCAAGACCTGAACATAATATTTTGCATGGATTTGAACGATAGATGAGCCAGACAGTCTGAATTGAGAAATTTTTAGCTCCCTCTGGGGTTTTTCGCTCCATTCGATTAGACAAGTAAGATGCAATATCATTTAATAATTCTCGACGAATTGAAACTTTAGTTAATTCTTGGTACGTTACTGTGCTTTCATCTTTGTGGTGAACAGGCACGTGGTAGTTGTTTTTTGGAATGGTAGAGAAGTAGTTTATGCCAACTTAGCTCAATTGGCAGAGCAACGGTTTTGTAAACCGTAGGTTTCGGGTTCAAGTCCCGAAGTTGGCTCCAGCCTTCGCCCTTTCAGGGTTACGGCTGGCAAGCCACCGTGCAAACGGAATATATATTGTGTTACGCCCATATAGCTCAGTCGGTAGAGCACTTCCTTGGTAAGGAAGAGGTCTCCGGATTCGAAATCCGGTATGGGCTCCAGTAATTATCTAACATCTATAGTCAAAGTGTAACCGTCAATTCTTACCCCTGTATGAAGCCACCAGGTCAAATGGTAAAAGGCGAAAAGTTTATTTCCCCAATGGTGAGGCAGCAGAGAGTTGATATCAGAGATTTTGGTAGTCTGCACCTTTAGAAGAACATCTTTAATATAATCGAACGGATTAATTTTATTGAGTGTGCAAGAGTTGATGAGAGTATAAAGCACGGCTGCCCGATGAGCTACTCATTCCAGTCGATGCTCAGATAAAAGATTCCAGCTTTTTATGCACTCATATTAGTTTCTTACGGCTTAAATCCTATTCCAATCCTGGCACAATATTTTGAAGCCGTAAGAAACTAAGTCCCTCGCAAAGCGAGGGCCCCCGGAGCAGAGTTGCTCGATTAACACCGTTCTAGCAATACGTAAACTCGAAGTTTGAGCAGGTAACGGGAGACGTATTGCTCCTTAGTCTGCGGCGAACCCTAATTGCTCGGCGCCGGTGGAGCGGCCTGGGGCTGCGGTGGAGCCGCATCGGGCTGTGGCGCAGTAGCAGCCGGCTCCGACGGAGCCGCGGGCTGCCCCTTGGACAAGCCGCGAATGTAAATGATGAGGTTCCAAACCTCGTCGTTCTTGGCACGGCCCACTTCCTCGGCGGGCATCTTGTCGCCCTTGCCCTTGCGGATGGCGTCGAAGAGTTGCTGGTCCGATTTGGCCTCCAGCGTCTTCGGGTCCGTCCAGTCGTCGAGCTTCAACTGCATGCTGGCGGCGACGTCGGTCTTCCCGCTTCCATTGTCCCCGTGGCACAATGCGCAGTCTCGAGCAAAGAGAGCCTTTGCCTTTCCCTGCGACGCGGCCGTCGGCTTCACCGGATTCGTGCTGGCAGGGGCAGCGGGCGCAGGCGCGGCCTCCTGCGGCGGGCGCCCTGGAGCGGGCGCTGAAGCGACCGCGAACAGGATCGCCGTGCAAAGGAACAAAAAGGGCTTCAACATGGTAGCCTCCTCGGTTGCGGCGCTCGCAATTCGCGTCCGCGACCGATTCAATGGAACGCCCGAATTATAAGCCAATTGACCGAGTCTTGGTGCAATCGATCTTCTTTGTTCTCTTCTTACAAGCGAAATCGCGCTTGAGGCAGCCCGGCGCGTCAATCGGCTGTGAGAACGCTATAGCAGGCCAAGTTCACCGGCCAGGCGCTCGAGCTTGGCGCGGTTGGCGGCGCTGGGTGGCACCAGCGGCAGACGGACGTGGCCGGTGGTTCGGCCCATCAGGTTGAGCACCGCCTTCACCGGCCCTGGATTCGACTCCCAAAAGTTGGCGTCGAGCAGTTGGGCATACTTGCACTCGATCTCGCGGGCCTCGTCCCAGCGATTGCCAAGGGCAAACCGGATCATGCGGCCCATCTCCGCCGGAATCTCGTTCGAGGCCACGCTGATCAGCCCGTGAGCGCCCACCCCGATGGCCGCCAGCGCCATGTTGTCGTCGCCGGAGAAGATCTTGAAACCGCGCGGCAGGATGTGAGCCAGATGGGCAATCTGCGTCGCCTTGCCGCTGGCCTCCTTGATGGCCTCGATGTTCTCGGCAGCCTCGGCCAGGCGAAGAACCGTCTCCGGATCGAGATTCACGCCCGTGCGGCCGGGGATGTTATAGACGGCAACCGGCAGCGGATGAACGGCCTTGGCCAGCGCCAGAAAGTGCTGGAACTGCCCCTCCTGCGAGGGCTTGTTGTAGTAAGGATTGGCCGAAAGCACGGCGTCCACGCCGCCAATCTTGCATCACCGGCCGGCCAGGCGCAGCAGCGTGCGGGTCGAGTTGTGCGTGCAGCCGGCCCACACCGGCACGCGCGCAGCCGCGGCCTCGACTACAAGGCCCACCGCCAGCAGCCACTCGTCCTCATCGAGAGTGGCCGCCTCGCCCGTTGATCCGCAGGCGACGAGAAAGTCGATTCCCGAGTCGATCTGCCAGTTCACCAGCGCATGAAGCGCCTCTTCGTCAATTGTTCCGTCGGCCCGAAAGGGCGTAACGATAGCTGTACCGCAACCTGTGGTATCCATAACAGAGAAGTTTATAACGAAAAGGGGGCGGGCGTGGGAATTCAACTCGAACCGGCTGAACCTGGACGCGGCGCAGGCTCCAGCCGGCGCCCTCGCAAATCCCCATCCCGCCCCCGGCCATCACATGGGAAACTGAATCGTCTCCCGATCGCCCTTGTACAAGATCACCTTGTCTGGGTTGCCGGTCGCTTCCACACCCGCGCCGTGGCCCTTTCCCACGACCACGACGTCGAAGAGCCGTGTCTTCAACATGCCGGGAAACTGGCCCTTCCTGGCATCGATTGTCAGTTGGCGCTTGGCGTCGTCCCAGTGAAAGGCGATGGTGGCATAGACGCCTTTCTCGTAGTCGTAGTTATCGTTCTCGTCCTCGTAGAGCGTGAAACTGCCGTCGGCTCCGGGATAGATGCGTAACTCGATGGGGTCGGTGGGCTTTTCCGCCGCGTATTGAACCAGCGGTCCCATCGGCACAATCGAACCTGCCCTGACCATGAGCGGAATCTTCTCGATGGGAGCGTCCGCGACGATCGTCCTGCCGCCGTCGAGCCTATCTCCCGTCCAGAAATCTATCCACGAACTCCCGGCCGGAAGATAGACGCTTCTTGTCTTCTCCCTCGGCTCGATAGCTGCTTCCCGGGCGTGAATGGACGGAGTCTTCCAGTAGAGCATGGCTCTGAATGCGCCCAGCGAGGCGTTCGTGGTCTCGAACTTGAAGTCGTATTCCTTGCCCGCCGTCAACCCGACCGGCACGGTGTAGGATTCCATGGATTCGTAGTTATGCGGAATCTCCTTGCCGTCTAAATACACACGCCTCTGCCCAAAGCTCTTCAGGTTGAAGCGATAACTCCCGGTCTCGGAGGGAATCAGCTTTCCTTCCCAGCGAATTGAAAACTTGGGGTCGTGAATGAAACTCGCCCAGCCTGTGTACCAGTACAGGTTGACATCCGGCTCCGTATCCTCGTGGCACAGGTTCTTGAAATCTACGTCGCAGAAGTACTGGGCGCGCAGGCCGGGTTTGCCGTCTGCGGTCCTGAAGTGTTCAGTGGTAACGAGCGTGCTGTTTTCGGGCGGGCGGTGATACATGTAACTTGTCACCGGCGATACCATTATCGCCGGGCCGAACATATATTGGTCGTCGATCGAGTAGGTCTTACGGTCGGCGGTGAAATCCATCGCCAGGCCGCGCATGATCGTGTAGCCGTTATTGGTAACCTGCCAGCCCAGCGAATAGATGTAAGGCAGCAGGCGGTAGCGCAGATTGTCGAACCTCTCCAGCACGGGAACGTATTCGCCAAACTCATATATCTCGCGCGGAGTTTCAGAACCGTGCGAACGGAAGATGGGCGAGAACGCGCCGAACTGAAACATGCGCGTATAGAACTCCTGGTAGGCAGGATCCTTGCCCCCATTCATGAAGACGCCGCCCTGGCAACCCAGCGAGTAACCGCCGATGTCGAAGGTCCAATAGGGAATCCCGGCCATGCTGTGATTGAGTCCCGCGGCTATCTGCCTCTTGTACACCTCCCAACTGGAGCCGATGTCTCCCGACCATGTGGTTGCCGCTGCCCTCTGCTGGCCGGCGAAGGTCGAGCGGGTGAGAATGTACACCCGCTTCCGGTCGGTCTCCTTGCGCTGGTTGTTATAGACAGCTTCGGTATCCATCAGCGAGTAAGTATTGAGATAGCGGGCAAAGGTGCCGAGATGGTTGTCCTTCTCCCGCTTCATCTCATACTCTTCGGACTCCTGGGTGAGCGCGTTCACAATGTCCGGCTCGGTCGAATCCATCCACCAGGCGTCAACGCCCTTCGAGAAGAGCCCCTCGCTGGCGTACTTCCAGTACAGATCCGTCGCGGTGGGATTGTATACATCGAAGTACCTGAATCCGGCCCAGCCCACGGTGGGAAAGAGATACCCGCGCTTGCCCATGTCCTTGTAAATCTCGGAAGACGGCCCCAGCCCGGCCCAGATCGAGATCATGAGATGGAAGTTCTCGGCATGTAACTCGTCGATCATCTCCTTGGGCCGCGGGTACTTGGTTTCATCGAAGATCATTCCGCCCCAGTTGTCGTTGTTGCCCCAGTAATTCCAGTCCTGCACGATGTTATCGATCGGAATGCGGCGCTTGCGATACTCCTGCGCGATTCGCAGAAGCTCGTCGCGCGTGGCGTAATGTTCCTTGCTCTGCCAGTAGCCGTAGGCCCATTTGCCGTACAGCGGCGCCTGGCCGGTGAGCTGCCTGTAACCCGCGATCTCCCCGTCGATCGTGGGACCGTAGAAGAAGTAGTAATCGACGTTATCGGCAACCTCGGACCAGAATGAGGTCTTGCCGTTGCTGTCGTCGAAGATCGTCTTGGAGTAGTTATCCCAAAAGATTCCGTAGCCCGCGGTCGAGACCAGGACAGGCGTAACTGCCTTGGTGTTGGCCTGCACGATCTTTACCGTGTGCCCGCGGTAATTCATCACTCCCAACTGCTGCTGGCCGAGGCCGTAGACGCCTTCGTCCGCGCTCAGCGCAAAGTCCTGTTCGATGCTGAAGGCTTTCTCTTCGCGCGCGATATGCGTAGGCGCGAAGGTTGGCCGCCCAGCCTCCCTAAGAACCGCGAGGCCGGCGTTGTCGAGATATTGAATCGAGCCATCGCTCTTGCTTAGCGTAAGTTTGACCTGCCCGGAACGCAGGGTGACTCCCGCCTCGTCTTCGGCGAAGCGCACGTCCAATTTGGGCACATCCTTCTGGATGACGGACAGGCTGAGTTTCTCCTGCGTGCCGCCGGCCGGCCATTTCACGACGCGGACGATACTATCGGAATAGAACTGGACCCTGACGTTCAGATCGCCCGTTGTTAGTTGAGCGCCGTTCTGAATACGTTCAACCTTTGCCGCCTGAGCTGGCTGCGCATCCTTTGCTGCCGGTAAGTTACTTTGGCAGACAGCCGGCAAGACGCCCGGGCAAAGCACAGTGCATAATACCCCAAGCCGCAAAGCAGAAGTGAAAAGGCCCATTCTCCGTCTTCCTTTCTCGTTCCTCTCAATCTCGAAATCTCTTGCGCCAACCGCTACAGGGGAGCGCCAACCCATTATTCCACGCAACTCGAATCCCCTGGAATCGGGAACGCGCCCCCAACTCCGCGAGTCATTTCTCCATTTCGATCTCTTCTTCCGGCCAAAGCGGCGGCTGAATGGCGCGGGTCCGCTCATACCTGAGGTCGGCGAGCATGCGCGACCAATAAGCGACACTGCGCTCGGCGCGAACCAGCCGCTGCTGCGCTTCCTTGAGCTTGCGTTCGCCGTTGCGCATACGGCGGCGCTGGGCCCGGTCAACTCGTGGGTCTTCTGGCATAAGAGGTCTCAACCCTGAATCTTCAGGATAACTGAACGCCGGCGTGTCCGAACTCCGCGTTAGGCGCCCAAGCCGGATTGACGCACAAACCGGTTCGGCATGGATACAAACCTCGGGCAGGTCCATCCCCGGTTGGGTGTCACAAGGCGTTTCAGGTGTTCAGCCCTGCCTAAAGGAACTTGCGAATAACCGCACCAAAGCGGGTGTAGAGGAAGCTGACGGCGACCAGCGCCGTCCCCAGCACAGCGAATGTTATCCAGCGTTGCGAAAGCGGCAGTTGCCACACGTCCATGAGAAGGATTTTGGCCACGCAGACCAGCAAAAGCCCCAGTCCTGCCAGCCGGTAGCTGCGCTCTCCCACCGTCAGGGCGAAGACAAAGACTCCCAGGCCCAGCAGGCTCCAGGCGACGGTGATATGGCCGGAACTGAGCTTTACCGCCAGTGCGACCACCTCCAACGCGAATGCGGCGAAGAAGAACCACTGTTCGGGGCTGCGCAGAATCAATCCCAGGTCGGGGGGCAGCGGAATTGTCGGGTTGGTAAATCTCCCCTCGCCACGCAGCCAGAAGGCAACCGGCAGCGCGGCCAGCAGGACGATCGCCGCCACTCCCAGGTGGAACAGCGGCCCCTGCCAGAAGCTTGCGGGGTTCTCGGCGAACAGGTCAAGAAAGAGCCCGCGCGCAACTACAGCCACAACCAGAGCCATCGACTGAATCAGAAAGGCTCTGCGCCGCGCGAGCCAAGCCAGCGCCAGCAGCAGGGTCGCCATCCCCGCCCAGATCGGCGTGACCCAGGCCTCGCCGCCGGGCACGGGAACCCAGTCGGACGGGAAGCGATAGGCAAACCACAGCGCAATCGACAGCGTGCCCAGCGCATCGGCCAGCAGACCGAGGATGTGTTCCGCGCGGGTGCAGCGCTCGCAATTCCGAGTCCGCTCCAGGAGCCAGTAGCCGATCCCCGCCAGGATCAGAACCTCAAGCAGCAACGAGTTGACCAGGCTGAAGTCAGCCGGCTGAAGCAGCCTTCCATCCGAGGTCAGCACAATCGGCGCGGCAGGGCCAATGGTCATGGGGAGATCGATGGCAAAGTAGCGTCCAAATGCAATGGCCACAAGAAAGAAGGCCTGCCAGCGCAGGTAGCCTTTCTTTGCCCAGCGTCCAATCTCAAAGAGCGCCAGTCCCAGCGCCACCCAAGCGGCGCCGATAAGCTCGCCCGAGGCGAAAACCGTGGCCACGTAAGCCATGAGCAGCGTGGCCGCCCAGGAGTACGCCGGCGCCACATAGTTGCCCGAGCCCGCCGGCACAGTCTTGCGGCGCATTCCCGCATAGAGCAGAGCGACTGAAGCAATCAGCGGCGCCCGGTGATCCCACCAACCTTGTGTCCCAAGGTTCCAGACGAAGAGACCGGGGAAAGCCGCCACTGCCAGCAAATCGGCTTGCAGTGCAAGCGTTCGCGCCTTGACCCCATCCGCCGCCAGCCCCAGCGCCACCACCAGCGCCAGCCAGCCGACCACCACCCACGACGCGGGCAGCGCCACCCACAGGGCCGCGGCGGCCGAGGCGACGCCCAGCCAACTGCTGACAGGCAGCGCGAAGGCCTGCCAGGCGTTCATATCGAAATCGGGCGACGGGCTGGAATCGAACCGGCGCAAGACGCGGGGATAGACCTCGGAGCGGACCCAGTAGGCCACAGCCGCCAGGGCAAGCACAGCAGTCTCCGTCGCGTGATGGCTGGGGTCGGGGTAGGCAAGCCGGAACAATGCCAGAGGAAGAACGTGGTGGAAGACGAGGACAGCGCCTGCTCCCAGGGCCAAGGCATCGGCTTCAATCGCCAACCCAATCCCCTTGAGCCTGTGAGCCACGAACCCTAGCAACAGGACAAGAGCTAGCCAGCCAACCGGTACCCATAGATCGGGCAGCGCCACCCATAGCGCGGTGGCGGCTGCGGCCAGGCCCAGCCAGCTTGTGGCCGGCAGAGCCAAATCCTGCCAAACGCGTAGAGTGAAATCGGAGGAGGCACCCAAAAAGAGGCGGGGCAGGACGCGGGGATAGACCTCGCCGCGCAACCAATAGGCCACAGCCGCCAGTGCGAGGACGACCGTCTCGGCCGGGTGGTGACTGGGATCGGGATGATCCAGCCTGAGCAGGAGAAGGGGTACAGCGGGGTGAAAGACCAATACTGCCGCAGAGGCCCCGGTCAGGAAATCGGCTTGAAGCGGCAAAACCGCCCCGCCGAACCGGTACCCCGCCAGGCCCAGCAGCAGCATAAGCGCCAGCCAGCCAATGGGAACCCACCGATAGGGCAGCGCCACCCACAACGCGGTCGCGGCGGCGGCCACCCCCAGCCAACTGGTAACGCGCAGCGCGAAGGCTTCGAGTTGGTTTTCGGCAATTTGCGGCCAGCGACGCGGGTAGACCTCGGAATGAATCCAGTAGAGAACCGCGGCCAGCACCAAAGCCGCCGTCAGAGAGAGATGACGGTCGGGGTCGGGGTAATCGAGCCGGAAGAGTAACAGCGGAACCACATCGTGAAAGGCAAGCACGCCGCCCGTTACCACACCGGCCAGCAAACCCAGCCTGCGGAAGACCGGTTCGCCCAGGCGCAGCCCGCAGATCGCCAGCACTTGCGCCTCCACCAGCCAAAGCACCGGCCAACTTACACCATGAAACTTGAATGGTACAGCGGAGATCAGCAGCACTGTGGCAATGGTCGAAAGCACAACAAAGGCCTGCCGCCGCCTCGACCGCACCCGGAACGCCAGCCCCATTTCCACCGCGCCCAACGCCGCCAGCGCCCAGAAGGCCCACTCCGGGTGGACAGCCTGATACTTGAGCAATCCCAGTACTCCGACGGAGTTCAGGACCGCCGAAAGGCTGGATATGTTCTCCTCGTTTTGGTCGCGGGGCGCGCGCAGCACGTAAGCCAGTCGGAAGATGAGCCAGTAAAGCAGGATGAGCGCCGTTGAGGGCCAGAACTCGGCGAAGGCCGGACGGTTCTCAGGCAGCACCTTTGACAGCCAAACCAGGTGGCTGAGGTAGACGGCAATCAGCCCGGCCAGCTCCAGCCAGGCCCAGTGGCGCACCGTGGTCACCACAACCAGCGCCACGGCCAGCACTACGCTGGCCGTCAGGCTGAATACCACGTTTCCATCGGTCCCCTCCAGATGGCTGGTAAGCAAGGTGACAAAGCCCAGCAGAAACGCCAGGCCGGTGACGGTCTGCGATCGGTAGCGCAGGGAATGGGCCACCATCCCCGCGGCCACCACCATCATCAGCGCCAAGTCCGCGGCCAGCGAGGGGAGCACACGCGCCGCGGAGAGATGGTGCATGGCATAAGTGGTAAAGAAGGCCAGCGCCCAGCCGCCCCCGATGCCGCCGCGGGCAAAGATGCGATAGGTGGGCTTGCGCTCCAGCCACACGCCGCCGGCCAGCAATACAAAACTCACCGCATAACCGCACAGCACCTTTCCGCCCGGTCCCCAGGTCTGTAGCTTATAAGCCAGAAAGTAGCCGATCCCGATCACTACGATGGCAATGCCGATCTTGTTCAGCCAATTGCCGCCCAGCCGCTCCTCCAGCGAAGACAGCTTGCCGCCCGTGACCGTTTGCGCATCGGCCTCGGCAGCTTCCTGCGCCTCAGGGGGCTTCTGCGCTTCGGCGGGTTTTCGCGCCCCGGCCGGAGGCTTTGGCGCATCTGGGCTCTGAACCGGCACCCATGCCCGCTCCGCCGGCGAAGGCGCGGGAGGAGCTTGCGCCATTACCGGAGGAGCGGAGATCGGAGTTTGCGCCTTCACTGGCGGCGTGTAGATCGGGGCCTGCGCAGGCGGCTTGAATGCGGCAATCGCGGGTTGCGGTGCGTACTGTGCGGCTGCCGGCCTTGCCTTCTCTGGCTGCGGAATGGGCCGGGGCGCAATGGCGGGCGGATTCGCTTTCGATTCTGTCGCTGCCGGAGTCAACTCACTCGGCGGGCTCGGTGCGTGCGGCTTCACGAGCGCGGCCAATTGCATCCGCAGGAAGCCGATATCGAGTTCAAGACTCTTGACCCTGCCGCGCAACTGCTCGATTGCGTCCTGGCTGCTCCGCCAGATCACAAAGACAACGATCGCCAGAATTACGATGAAGAAGATTTCCATGAAGATGAGTTGCCGGAATTATACTCGGCCCCGTCATGGCTCCGCAGTACTTTCGACTATCGATCTTTTGGCAAGCGCCGGGATGCTGTTCTCGACGTGGTCTTCTACGGCTTCATTGACTTCAGCTTGATCGTCTCGCCATCCACGGCGAAACTGCCGTAACCCCGATGGTGGATGGTCTTCGGATGCTTCTGCGCTGGATCGGTCCATGCCTTGACCACTTCGAGGATGAAGAGGTTGTACTTGTTGACCAGCCGGGTATCGGCCACTTTGCATTCGAGGTTGGCGAAGCACTCGGCCACCAGGGGGGCTGTCACGCGCTCGGCCGGCGAGGCCGTCAGGCCGAACCGCTCAAACTTGTCCACGTCGCGGCCAGAGCAGTTGCCGATCCCCACCACTTTGGACGCCAGTTCCACCGCTGGAATGGCGATCGCGCACTCCTTTGTCGCGCGGAGCGCCGCAAAGCTCCAGTTGGCATTGCTGACGACGCAGGCGACGAGCGGCGGCTCGAACTCCACCATCATGTGCCAGGAGAGGGTCATGATGTTTGCCCGGCCTTTGCGTGCGGTCGTCAGCAGGACCACCGGGCCCGGTTCGAGCAGCCGATAGACCTCCGCGAGCGGGAGGCTCTTCATGGCCGTGGCTCTTCCCACCGGCCGGAGACGGCCGAGTTGAAGACGGCTTCGATGACGGCCATGTTCCCGATGGCGTCTTCGAGCGGAACGGGGACTTCGCCGCCCTCCAGTACCGCCTTCGAGAAGGCGTCGCCTTGCAGCGTGTACTGATCGCATACCGGGAAGGTCTCCGTCGCGATGCCGCCGCCGGAGAGATCGCCGCTCGCGTCGATGAATAGCCGGGTGGGGCGGTCGGGAGGCGCGTTGAAGGGGATTTCGAGCTCGATGCGCCCGCGCGTGCCAAGGAAGTGGATGCGTTGAAATGGGACCAACTGCGTGCCGCAAG
>CAWCWQ010000176.1:0-29520 GCA_963799145.1 uncultured Acidobacteriaceae bacterium
ATCCGGTGGGCGCGCGGCTTACACTCGCATTCAAGGATCGTGTTCCCGAGCTGACCGGCGCGGAGGTGAAGGCGCTGCTGGCGCCGTTGATCTCCTTTGACGTGAAGACGCCCGTCCAGGCGTTCACGGATACACTGCCTACCAAGCTCAAGGAGGCCATCCTCAACCACCATGTACTGGTGGGAATGACGATAGATATGGTGCTGTTTGCCAAAGGGCAGCCGGAGGGTAAGTCGCGCGAGGTGGAGGGGCAGATACCCTTCGAGGAGTGGATCTACGGCAAGCCTCCCCAAGATGTGGAGTTTGTGCGCATCAACGGCAATCGCGTGATTCGCGTGGAGTTGGCCAAGATGGGCGAGACCCCGGTGATCTTCGACAAGGACGAGGTGCAGGGGCTGATGCGTACCGATGGCACGCCGCTCGAGCCGGCGGCGACGGGAACACGCGCGTTGCCAAAGTGGGAGACGAGGAGCAGAACCCCGACACGCAAGCGCCCGCCGCCGGCGCCGAGCCTGCGCAAGCCGGGCGAGAAACTGCCAAGCGACGCGGAACCAGGGGCGATGAGACCAGTGCAGTTCCCCAAGCAAAAGCCCGACGCACAGCCGAATGCCAACTCGGATGGGGGCGCTCAGCCGCCGGCCGGTGTGCAGCCCTTGCCCGCGGACGCCTCGCAGCCCAGTCCGGCCAGGCCGCAGCCAAGCCAGCTCATTGGAGCCGGTTAGCCACGCCGCGGTCACGCTGGCGGCCTTGATGTAGACTGGAGGCAGCGAGTCCGGCTCCCTCCAGTCAAGTCCCTTGCCCATTCGTCCAGGGAATCCCTTGAGACCTGAGGATGGCCGATGGCCGCGCCGTTGAAGCCGCGCGCCGCGGGTTGGCGCGCGCGCGCAGAGACAAACCCAAAAGGAGAACCACCAGGCAGATGGCCAAGATTGCTAAAACAGGCGACCGCAAGAAGATGATGGACACGACGAAGTCGACCGACTGTCCGAAGTGCAAAAAGCCCACGCGCATCGTCAAGCGCGTGAAGGACCGCGAGCGCGGCGTTCCGGGCGGAGTTTACATTTCGTGCTCCGTGTGCGACTTCTACGAAAAGCTGTAGGCGCTGAAGGCAGTTCGGCGAGGGAAGAAGCCCGGCAAGTTGCCGGGCTTTTTCTTGGATGGGCATCGAACTCTCCGCCTTGACCGGCGGGCAATCGACCTCAGCCATTGTTCCGCCCGCCAGGCCTCGATTCTGAGGCCGGAGAAACCGTAACTTGACGCGCGGTCCTTGCAGTTCTACAGATGAGAGTCCTCAGTTCGCGGCAATCACCAGCAGAGTTGCGTCGTCCTCGAACTGCGCGTTGCAGAAGGCGCTCGTTTGCGCCAGCAGGCGGGTGTTGAGCTCGCGAGCCGACAGCGTGTTGTTGGCTCGCGCGAATGCCGCAATGCCCGCGTCTTCAAATTCATTCCCGTCCGCGTCGCGGGCTTCCGTGATGCCGTCGGTAAACAGGAGCAGGCGGTCGCCGGGGCGCAACTCGACGGTCGAGTCCTCGTACTTCCAGTCAGGGAAGACGCCGAGGACCGCGCCGCCCTGGTCCAGCGTCCGAACGGAAGCGTCAGCGGCGAGGATGGGGTAAGAATGGCCGGCGTTGCAAAACCGGAAGGCGCGGTCATCGCCATCGAGGACGCCGTAGAGGAAGGTGACGAACTTGCCGGTGGCGATGTTCTCGCAGAGCAGCCGGTTGACTTTGGCGCACAGGCCGGCCGGACTCTCGGTGTCGCTGGCGAAGGCATGAACCGCGGCCTGGACGTTGGCCATCAGAAGAGCGGCGGAGACGCCCTTGCCGACGACGTCGGCGATGCAGATGCCAAGCCGGCGGTCACCGAGGCGCAGCACGTCGTAGTAATCGCCGCCCACCGTACGCGCGGGCAGCCAGGCCGCGGCTACCTCGAAGCCTGGAATTTGCGGAATCTGCCCCGGCAGCAGCGAGCGCTGAATCTCCTCGGCACGCTGCAACTCCCGCTCCTGGAGTTCAATGCGCGCGGCGCCGAGTTCAACGGAATGCTGAAGGGCGCGGTTGCGCCGCTCCAGTTGCTCCGTGGTGGTGTTGTAAAGAAAGACAAGCACGCTGAAGACGAAGGTGACAACGTAGGGCAGCTTCCATCCGGTGAGGATCAGGTGGCCAAGCGTCTGCGGCGAGGGCAGCGCAATCATCCAGACTACGACCGAGGAGAGTACATAGACCGGGGCCGCGAGGACGAGCAAAACTGGTAGAAACACCATCCAGTTGTAAGGGAACTCCCTATCTGCAAAGAGAAATCGCAACCGCGCGACTGCGGGCAGGATCAGGTTTCCGATGCAGAGCGTGTAGACAATTATGGTGGCAGGATTGATGCGCTGCCCATTGCCCCAGAAGAACGCGCCAACGACGGCTGAAAGCGCAAGATAGACGCTCTGTTGGCGGAGAAATCGAACCAGAAATGGTAGGCTAAGCTTCACATTTTCTCGTTATGGAGCAGTAGACGCCATTCTACAGGCAGACGGCGAAGCGTGCGCAATGGCTGGTCTCGTTGGCGGGGAATGGCAGACTCAGAAGCCGAGCATCACCGGCTCCATCTCCAGGCGAATGCCGAAGCGGGCCTCGACGGCCCCGGCAATCCGATCGGCGAGAGCGAGTATCTCTGCCGCGGTTGCCCCGCCGAGATTGACCAACGCCAGCGTATGGCGCGAGGAGATGGCAGCCCTGCCCAGCGCGTAGCCCTTGGCGAAGCCGGCCTGCTCAATGAGCCATGCGGCCGGCACCTTGACACTGCCCCGATTCTCGGGCTCCGGGCCAGCAGGAAAGCGCGGCGGCTCTTTTCCGCTGGCCACTGCGATGCGGCGCAACTGCTCTTCGGCAATCACGGGATTCTTGAAGAAGCTGCCCGCGCTGCGACAGTCAGGGTCACCCTCCACCAGCAGCATTCCCTTGGACTGGCGAAGACGGCGCACAGTCGAGGCCACATCGGCAAGGCTCGGTTCCCTGCCCCCGGCGCCGTCGGGCCTGCCCTCCGCAATCGCCAGTTGCAACTCCCCATAACACAGCGCCGGCGCCCTTCCTGGCCACAACGCGAAATTCACCTCCGTCACCAGATAGCGCCCGCGATCCGCGGTGTTGAACCGGCTTTTGCGATACGCAAACCCGCACTCGGCCTTGGTGAAAATGCGAAAGATTCCGTCTTGCAAGTCCAGCGCCCGAACGGATGCAATCGTGGACGATACCTCCTGTCCGTACGCGCCCACGTTCTGGACCGGCGTTCCGCCCACCGTACCGGGGATTCCCGCCAGGCACTCGATTCCCGCGCAACCATCCGCAACCGCCAGGCTCGACTAATGCGTCCCAGTCTTCGCCAGCGCGAGCTGAATAACCCCACGGGTCGCCCGGTTCGCTGCGGGGATTCTCGCCCCTGTAGGCAGAGACCCCCTTCAGCCCGATCCGGATGACCAGTCCTTCAAACCCCGCATCCGCGACCAGCAGATTGCTGCCGCCGCCCAGCACAAACAGCGGCAGGCCGCGCTCCCGTGCCCACCCCGTCGCCTCCACAACGTCGTCTTCGCTCTGAGCCTCTACAAACCAGCGCGCCGGGCCGCCGATGCCAAGGGTGGTGAAGGGCGCGAGCGGTCTGTTTTCCTCTATGAGCATCGGTTCAAGGCTACACCCGGAACGTTTGACGGTAGAATGGTTGCAGGCAACTTCCCTGCCGGAGGCAAAAATGTACCCAGAACTGATGGTAATTCCGATGCGCGAGGAACTTGTGCGCGCCGGTATCGAAGAAACCCGCACCGCCGAGGAAGTGGACGCGGCGCTGGCCCAGCCGGGCACAACCATGGTGGTCGTCAACTCCATCTGCGGCTGCGCTGCGGGCAAGATGCGCCCCGGCGTGCGGATGGCGCTGGCGAACTCCGCCAACCTGCCCGACCGCAAGATCACCGTCTTTGCCGGCCAGGACCGCGAGGCCACCGAGCGCGCCCGCAGCTACTTTGAGGGCAATCCGCCCACTTCGCCGGCCGTCGCCATCCTGCGCGACGGCAAGCTGGTCTACCTGATGCAGCGCTTCGTCATCGAGCAGTCCACCGCGCAGCAGATTGCCGGCCGAGCTGGTGCGCGCTTTCGAGGAGTTCTGCGCAACGGCGACTGCGTAGCTGGCCAAACTCCCAACCCAGAACGCCGAGCGGCCTCCCGCGCGGGAGGCCGTTCCGATTCACTGCTTGCTTTCGCCCGGTCAGTCGCCTTCTTGCGCCTTTGGCAGCGCCTGCACCTTGCTGTGCTTGATCGAGTAGCCAAAGTAGATCACCAGCCCGAAGAGCAGCCAGCCAATCATCACCTTCCAGGTAATCAGCGGCAGGTCGGGTCATCAGGTAGACGGCCGAGATGATGCCCAGGATCGGCACCAGCGGCACCAGCGGCGTCTTGAAGGGCCGGTGCAGGTCGGGATGGCGCACGCGCAGAACCCAGACGCCGGCGCAGACGATGGTGAAGGCCAGCAGCGTGCCGATGTTCACCAGCTCGGCGAGCTGGTCGATGGGCAGGAAGCCGGCATGATGGCCACCACCGCGCCGACCGCGATGGTCGAAATCCACGGCGTGCGGAACTTGGGATGAATGGCCGAGGCCCACTTGGGCAGCAGGCCATCCTTGCGACATGGAGAAGAAGACGCGCGACTGGCCCAGCAGCATGACCAGCATCACGGTTCCCAGGCCGAAGACCGCGCCGATCTTGACCAGCAGCGATCCCCAGCTGACGCCGGTCGCGTCGATGCCCAGCGCCACCGGAGCGGCCACATTCAGCGACTTGTAGTTCACCAGGCCGGTGAGGACCGTGGAGACCAGGATGTAGAGGATGGTGCAGATCACCAGCGAGCCGAGAATGCCGATCGGCATATCCTTCTGCGGATTCTTGGCCTCCTGCGCCGCAGTGGAGACGGCGTCAAAGCCGATGTAGGCAAAGAAGATCGAGGCCGCGCCCAGCGGCAATGCCGTTCCAGCCGAAGTTGCCGTGCCCATCGGAGGGCGGAATGAACGGATGCCAGTTGTGCAGGGCCAGCGACGGGATGGCGGAAGAGGAAGTACCCGCCCAGCACGATGAAGACGCCCACGATGCCCAGCTTGACGATCACAATCGCGGTGTTCAGGTTGGCCGACTCCTTGATGCCGATCACCAGCACGGTGGTGATCGACCAGAATCGCCAGAATGGCCACCAGGTTGAAGAGCGCCGGTCGCGTGCGGCAGCCCGAGCCGATCGGTTCCCGGCGGCAGCGAGGCCAGCGGCAGCCATCGCTCGTGAAAGAAGACCAGCACCGTGCCCGGCGTCGCCGTCAGTTGCGGCGGAAGATAGATGTGCAACTGCTGCAAGCAGGCTGTTGAAGTAGCCCGACCAGCCGGAGGCCACGGTGGCCGCGCCAAAGCCGTACTCCAGCCCCAGATCCCAGCCGATGATCCAGGCCACAAACTCGCCCAGCGTGGCGTAGCCGTAGGTGTAGGCCGAACCGGCGATGGGAATGATGGAGGCAAACTCGGCGTAGCAGAGGCCGGCAAAGGCGCAGGTGATGCCGGCCAGCACAAAGCTCAGCGAGACGGCCGGCCCGGCGTGCATGGCCGCGGCCTGCCCGGTGAGCACAAAGATGCCCGCGCCGATGATGGCGCCGATGCCCAGCGTGATCAGGTTCAGCGCGCCCAGCGAACGCTTGAGCGTGTGCTCGCCCTGCTTCACTCGCCTCTTGCGAGAGCATCGACATGGGTTTGATACGAAGCAGTCTGGACATGGATGAGGGACTTCCTCCTCAGTGGTTGAGATCGGATTGAATTCAGGTTCGCTTGAGCCTGGTTTCTCGATGCCTGCCGCGACCAGAAGAGATAAACCGGAATGCCGAGCAGAACCAGCACCAGGCCCGGCCACGTGTACTGCGGCTTGTATCGCAATAATACGATACAGATCCAGGCCGCCATCACGATGTAGAGCGCGGGCAGCACCGGATAGCCCAGCGCTTTGTACGGCCGCGGCGCGTCCGGCCGCTTGAAGCGCAGCACAAACAGGCCGGCGATGGTGAGAATGTAAAAGACCAGCACCGCGAAGATGATGTAGTCCAGCAACTGGCCGTAAGAGCCGGAGACGCACAGCACGACGGTCCACGCGGCCTGCACCAGCAAGCCCGCCACCGGCGTCTTGTAGCGCGGATGCAGCTTGCCGACGGACTTGAAGAACAGGCCGTCCTGGCTCATGGCGTAGTAGACGCGCGCACCGGCCAGCGTCATTCCGTTGGCGCAGCCGAAGGTGGAAATCAGGATGGCCGCGGCCATCAGGTAGGCTCCGCCGGAGTGAAAGATCTGCTCCAGCACCGCCGTCGCCACGCGATCCTCCGTCGCATATTGAATGCCGCGCGCCATCACCGTCGCGCCGTTCGGGTCGCCGTGCATGGGCAGAACCAGCAGGTAGCCGAGCGAGACCAGGAAGTAGACCGTCAGCACAAAACCCGTGCCCAGAATCAGCGAGAGCGGAATATTGCGCTTGGGATTCTTCACCTCGCCGGCCGTGAAGGTGATGTTGTTCCAGGCGTCGGCGGAGAACAGCGACCCCACCTGCACCACGGCCAGAATCACCAGCAGATTCACCAGCACCATCGGCCCGCCGACGCCCACCTGAACCGGATGCAGCGAACTCCAGCCGGCATTCTTCCAGAACTCGCTCCAGCCCGCGCCGAAGTTGGCCTCCCAGGCCGTGGCAGTTGCGCCCCACCGTGAAGGCCAGCAGGATCAGCGCCGCCAGCGACAGCGCCTTGGCCGTGGTAAAGACGTTCTGGATCAGCGCGCCCAGCTTGACGCCGAAGATGTTCACGACGGCCAGAAAGACGACGATCACGATCCCGGCGAGGTTGGCCGTGCTGACGCCGATCTCCATGTTGCCCAGCACCATGGGCCCCACGCCTGAGCGCGGGAACATGGGCGATGTGCCAGAGCCAGTGAGTCGTCGAGATGGCCGGAAAAAAGACGCCCAGAAACTTGCCGAAGGCCACGCAGACAGCGGCGATGGTGCCCGTCTGAATCACCAGGAAAAGCGTCCAGCCGTAGAGAAATCCCCAAAGCGGCCCCAGCGACTCGCGCAGATAAACGTACTGCCCGCCGGCCTTGGGCATCATGGCCGCCAGCTCGCCGTAGCTGAGCGCGGCGATCATGGTCAGGATGGCCGTCACCACCCACGCGCCCAGGAAGAGCGCCGGGGAGTTGGTGCCGCGGGCAATGTCGGCATCGACGATGAAGATGCCGGAGCCGATCATGGAGCCGATGACCAGCGCCGTCGAGCTGAAGAGGCCGAGGCTCTGCGAGAGGCGCGGAGCGCTGGGCGAAACTGCGTCCGGGGCTTCCGCCTTCCCGTCAGTCACGGCGCTTGAATCCAGATTTCGGTTCGTCATTTGAAAAAGCATATACCATGCGCGAATCCGCCTAAAAAGCGGCGTTTGCGCGCACAGGTCAAAGTAGCTCTGTAAATCGCCGTGAGGCGCGTCATGATAAGGCATGAAAAAGTATCTGCTTGGAATGATTCTCGTCTTCTGCTTCGCTCTACCTTACGCGGCGCAGGCGCAGGTGATTGTGGTAGTTCACGGCCATCACCACCACCACCATCACCATCACCGCAACAACTATCTCACCCAGTAATCGGATCGGACAAAAACACGAACTTGCAAGTTGAAGCAAGCAACCAGGCATCGCATGGCGTTCTCTGCTTCGGTCATCTCTTCCCAGGCGCTCGATCTCGCAAGGAGGAGCCATCCGCGGCCGATTGCCTGAAGGACGCCGCATCCATGCACCATTTGTGGAACCGCCGCGCCAAGCCTCCAAATCGGCACGCATGAAGCTTTCAGCGTGTTGGGCGGCCGATCCACTTCTCCACTGCCGGAGGCGAGTAGTCTGCGAGACGGTCGAGTAGGCGTGTGGGATCGTCGTCCGAAAGCAGTAGGCTGCGATGGACGTCGCGCAGGAAGCCCTCGCTGACGGCCCGGTCGGCAAAGGCGAGGAAGGAATCGTAGTATCCAGCGACGTTGAGCAGGGCGCATGCCTTGCGCTGAATGCTTAGCTGCGTCCAGGTCAGCACCTCGCAGAATTCGTCCCAGGTGCCGTAGGCTCCCGGCAGCGCCAGAAAGGCGTCGGAGAGGTCGGCCATCAGTGCCTTGCGCTCGTGCATGGAGTTGACGACACGCAGTTCCGACAATCCGAGGTGTGCAACCTCCTTATCGAAGAGAGCCTGCGGAATGACGCCGATGACCCGTCCGCCGCCGTCAAGGCAGGCATCCGCCATGGCGCCCATCAGGCCGATATTTCCGCCGCCATATACGAGTTCGATGCCGCGCTGGCAGAGCAGCCGCCCGACGGTTTCAGCGGCCTCCCTGTAAGCCGGGCGGGCGCCAAGGCTGGAGCCGCAAAAGACGCAGATTCGCTGGAGCACACTCCGATTGTAGCGGCCTGCCGGGGTGGGGACAAAAGGTGCAGGCCCGCTCAACCCAACTCGGCTATCCAGCGGCGGAACTCGGCGGCCGGGTCCGGCTGGCGGAAGATTGCGCCGGCGACGGCCACGACGGTTGCTCCGGCGGCAAGAGCCTCGGCAGCCGAGTCCAGCGTGATGCCGCCGACGGCCACCAGAATAGGACCGGGGCCGGCTTCGGCACGCAAGCGGCGAACGCCCTCGATGCCGATGGGCGGCGTGGAGGTCTGTTTGGTTCTGGTGGGGAAGACCGGGCCGATGGAGAGATAATCTACGGGTTCGGCAAGAACCCCCGGCAAGAGCGTCTGGCTGCCGCCGAAGGTTCCCACGATGCGGTCTGGACCGAGCAGCCGTCGCGCCTCGCGGGGCGCAAGATCGCCGGCATCGACATGCGCACCATCAAAGCCTGTCCGTTCAACAAGATCGGCGCGATCATCTAGAATTAGCTTCACCTTTTTTGCGGGCAGGGCGGCGCGGAGGATTTCGGCTTCGGCGAGCAGTTCCCGCTCGGAGCCGGTCTTGTTGCGGTACTCCAGCAGCGTGACCCCGGCCTCGGCAAGAGAGTCGCCCAATCGGCCCAGGAATTCGGCGCGGCCGTCGGAGGGAATGATCGAGGAATCGAGGATGGGATAGAGCTTCGGGAACGAGTAGGGCATGAGATGAGGATAGACGATCAGTGGTCAGTGATCAGCGTAGGGCCCACGGAACCGGCAACTGATCACTGACAACTGACCACTGAGGACCGTTCTTCTACATCTCGTCGGCCGAGGGGCCGTAGGCACCGGGAATGGGCTTATCCAGCAGGCGCAGGTAGACTCCCAACTGGGCGCGATGGTGGATCAGGTGGTTGACCACCCAGTTGCGGAAGACGCCGTACTTGGATTCGTCGATCCAAGCCTTGCCACCGGCGACGAACTTCCAATTCTCGTCCCACTTATCCGGAGTAAACGCGGCAAAGGCTGTCTTGGCCTCCGCGGTCTCCTTGTCGAAGCGCTCCAAGAGCGCCTCCTTCGATGCGGGAACATAGGCCTCGAATTTGTGGTCGGCGGGGAACTCCAGCTTGTCGGTGGTAAAGGTCGTGGTCGCCCACTCTCCGGCGGTCTCGGCAATATGCCCGGCCAACCGGCCCAGGCTCATCGACTTGGGGTGGGGTTTGTAGGTGAAATCGGCGTCGGCCGGGATGGCCTCGAGCATCTTGCGGGTTTTGGCGATCTCGCGGTCGTATTCGGCGATCAGTTCCTGTTGAAAGTCCATTGCGCAACCTCCTATGTTGCCAGATCAGCATACCAAAAGTTCTCGCAAGAAAGCGAAGAAAAAGCGATAAATTTCTGGCCCCCTTCCACGGGGCGGTTACAATTCAGGTGATCCGCCGAGTTTACGCTCAGGAAAGGCCAGATGGTTGCGAAGATGGGATCGTGTGCTAGTTTGCGAGGTTTGTTAGCGTTAGCATCCATGGCGACGGCGCTTGCCGCAGCCGCGCAGAATCCGGGCCCCGCGCCGCGCTTCGATGCGTGGAAGATTGTCGGGCCGGGCGGCGGCGGAACCATGATTGCCCCGACGATCAGCCCTCACGATCCGCGCGTCGTGGTGGAACATTGCGATATGACTGGGGCGTACATTACCGAGGACGGCGGCAACTCCTGGCGTATGTTCAACGTGCGCACGGGCATAGAGAGTTTTGCCTTCGACCCCTCCAACCCCAAGCGAATCTACGCGGGAAACGCGGCCTTATCGCGCAGCGACGACGGGGGCCAGACCTGGCTCATGCTCTTCCCCAATCCGGCCAAGGGCACTGTCCAGCATCGGAATGGGGACCACGGGGACTACAGTCTGACCTCGAACGACGGGAATTACGTTACCGGTTTGAACATACGCCAGATTGTCGTGGACCGCAAAGACTCGAATGTCGTCCATATCGCATTTTCCGATCCACGGAGCGGAGGTACGACACTGCTGGTCTCGAAGAACAGCGGCGTCTCCTTCCGGCATGAGCACGAGATTCCATCCGACAAGACCCTCCTCCTCGATTATCCGGGCGGAGAGCGGCTGGCGATCGGGACGCGGGGCGTTTACTACGGGCGAGCAGAAACCGCGAAGCCCATCGCGGGGGCTGGAGAGACAGTTTCTCATGCCAGCGCGGGAGAGGCGAATGGACGAACCCTCGTATACGCAACAACGCAGAGTGGCGAACTGTTCGTCTCGGAGGACGAGGGCCATACTTGGAATCCGAGAACGCCTGCGCTAGGCCAGCAATCGGGACAGTTTGGGGCAGTGGCCGCGGCGGGCGCCAATGGGCGAATCGCGTACATCGGCTTTCGGGGGCTCAAACTGGGCGACCGCCCCGAGGACACATACAACGGCATCGCCAAGACCGTGGATGCGGGCGTCAGTTGGTCGATCGTCTTCCGGGAGTCGACCCATGCAGCGGCCAACCTGGATGGATCCTGGATTGACGAGCGCTCGGATGGGATCTCCTGGGAGGGTGGCAAGAGCATCATCTTCGACGCCCCATACAGCTTAGGCGTGGCTCCCGGCAACCCCGAGATCTGCTACGCCACCGACCTCTTTCGAACCTACCGGACGCTGGATGGCGGCAAGACCTGGGCGCAGGTCAACTCGGCGCGCGTGGGGGAAAGCCGCTGGACGACACGAGGCCTGGACGTCACCACGTCCTATGGCGTGCAATTCGATCCGTTCGACTCGAAGCACGTCTTCATCGACTACACCGACATTGGCGCCTTTCACAGCTTCGATGGAGGCCAATCGTGGGAAGGGGCGACGAACGGGATTCCCGACGCCTGGAGGAACACGACCTATTGGCTGGCATTCGATCCTAGTGTGAAAGGGCTGATGTGGGGCGCATTCAGCGGAATACACGACCTGCCCCGGCCAAAGATGTGGCGGCGGAGCGGTTTTCTGGAGAGAGCCGAGGGTGGCGTCGGAGTATCGACAGACGGCGGGCGGAGCTGGACCCCGTCCAATAGCGGGATGGAGGCAACGGCCTTCACGCATGTGCTGCTCGATCCCACAAGTCCGGTTGGAATGCGCACCCTGTACGCCTGCGGGTTTGGCGTCGGCGTGTATAAATCGACGGACAACGGGAAGAGCTGGCAACTGAAGAACGATGGGATCGCCGATACAAATCTCTTTGCCTGGCGAATCGTGCGCTCGAACAATGGCGCGCTTTATCTGATTCTGGCCCGCGGCAACGAAGGACGCTTCGGTGAGACGACCGGCGGCGGCGCTCTCTATTCCTCGATCGACGGGGCGGAACACTGGGAGAAGATCCCACTTCCAACGGATGTGAACGGGCCGACCGGGCTGGCGCTCGATCCGCGCGACAATCGCCGCATGTACCTGACCGCCTGGGGCCAGGAGCACGTGGGCGTGGACGTGGGAGGCGGCGTGTTCCTATCCACTGATGACGGCGAAAGCTGGAAGCAGGTCTTCAGCCAGTCGCAGCATGTTTACGATCTGACTATCGATCCGAGCGCTCCGGATACGCTCTACATCTGCGGCTTCGATGCGGCAGCGTACCGCTCGACCGACGCCGGCCTGCATTGGTCGCGCATTCGGGGCTACAACTTCGAATGGGGCCACCGCGTCCTGATGGATCCCAACGACGCCTCGAAGATCTACATCACCACCTATGGTGGAAGCGTGTGGCACGGGCCGGCTACAGGAGACCCTACCGCCCCCGAAGATAATGTGGCCCCGGTCCCCATTGCGCAGTAGCTGGCCCGCGAACCCGGCAATGATCGGTAGACGGCCCCAGAATCGAGTATTCGCGATCACGATCTACCGGAACCGCGTGGAAGCAAGCGCAGAAGCCGCCTCATGCCAACCGGTTGCGCCCTGATTGGCTTCCGGTGAGCGATTCGGCGGAACGCCGGCAGGAGTAGCCAGCGCCGGAGAAAAGACGGACTACGAGACGCTGCCATTCTTGGCACAAGTGGTCAACCAGACCAGTACTGGCGGCTTGCCTATGCAACGGAGTCCTTGGCCAGCAGCCGCTCCATGAACTTGGTGTCGAACTCGCCGGCGCGAAAGGCGGGGTCCGCAAAGATCGCTTGATGCAGCGAAATCGAGGTCTCAATGCCCTGCACCACGAACTGGCTGAGAGCCCGTTCCATCTTGGCAATGGCCTCGGCGCGATCGACCCCGTGAACGATCAGCTTGGCGATCAGCGAATCGTAATACGGCGGCACCACGCTCTCTGCGTACTGCGCCGTATCCACCCGCACGCCGTTCCCGCCGGGCACGTTGAAGGCGGTGATCTTGCCCGCCGAAGGAGTGAACTTGGTGGGATGCTCGGCGTTGATGCGGCACTCGATGGCGTGGCCGCGGATTTCGAGTTTCGCGGGCAGAATGGCGTCCAGCCGCTCCCCGGCGGCGATGCGCAACTGCGCCTTGACCAGATCGACGCCGGTGATGGCCTCTGTGACCGGGTGCTCCACCTGTATGCGCGTGTTCATCTCGATGAAGTAGAGCTGTTTGTCCTCATCCATCAGGAACTCAACAGTTCCAGCGTTCTGATAGCCGATCTCGGCCAGGCAGCGGCACACGGTGCGGCCCAGCTCCTCGCGCAGCCTAAGCGTCACCTGCAACGACGGCGCCTCTTCAATGAGCTTCTGATGGCGGCGTTGGATGGAACACTCGCGCTCAAAGAGCGTAGCCACGTTACCATGCTCATCGGCCAGCACCTGGAACTCAATGTGCCGGGGCTGCTCGATGAATTTCTCCATGTACAGCTCGCCATCGCCAAATGCATTGGCCGCCTCGCTAGTTGCCGCGTTGAAGAGATTCGGCAGTTCCTCCGCTGTGCGCACAATTCTCATGCCGCGCCCGCCGCCGCCGGCCTTGGCCTTCAGAATGACCGGGTAACCCACGGCCTTGGCGCATCTCTCCGCCTCCGCGGCCGTAGCCAGCACACCATCGGAGCCGGGCAAAATGGGCACCTTGGCCTTCTTCATCGCCTGGCGGGCCTTTTCCTTCTCGCCCATTAACCTGGTCACCTCGGGCGGAGGGCCGATGAACTTGATGTTCGAGGCGCGGCAGACTTCGGCAAAGCTGGCGTTCTCGCTGAGAAGGCCATAGCCGGGGTGGATCGCATCCACATCGGCGATCTCGGCGGCCGAGATCACCGCCGGAACGTTGAGGTAGCTCTCCGCCAGACGCGGAGGGCCAATGCAGATTGCCTCATCGGCAAAGCGGACGTGCAGCGAGTTGCGATCGGCCTCGCTGTAGACCGCGACAGTGCGAATGCCGAGTTCCCGGCAGGCGTTCAGAACGCGCAGCGCAATCTCACCGCGATTGGCAACCAATACCTTACGAAACATTCATGACCCTTTTTTGAAGCGGCGTTGGCCGAGTTGGCGAAATTACCTGAGCAGCTTGCTAGTGCCGCGTCCATGAGGTTTCGTAAGCCGAGCAGAAACCCTGGGTGCCCCAGGTCCCTCGCATTTGGGGACCTGGGAAAGCTCAAAATCATCGAGACTGCGCGCTAGCAGTTCAATCTCCGCTAACACCGCTGGCTCCGCGTGTCTTTCCCTACCCCACCCGGACGGAAAACAGCGGCTGCCCAAACTCGATAGGCTGGCCGTTGGAAACAAAGCACTTGACGATCTCGCCGGCGGCGTCGGATTCGATCTCGTTCATCAGCTTCATGGCTTCGACGATGCAGACCACCTGGCCCTTTTCGACGCGATCGCCGGGAGAGACAAAGGCCGAGGCGCCGGGCGAGGGCGAGCCGTAGAACGTGCCGACGATCGGCGACTTTACGATATGCAGCCCGGCATTCGGGTCCGCGGCAGGCTCTTCAGCCAGCGGCGAAGCAGCGGGCGCGGCGGCCGCTGTCGAGGCGGAGGCTGCACGGGCGCCGACCAGCAAGCTCGCCAGTTCCGACAATCCGGCCTGCGCAGCCTGGGGGCGATCGAACTTGAGCCTTACGCGCAACTCGCCGCGATCGAGTTCGAATTCGGCAACCTGATTCTCTTTCAGGAATTCGATCAGTCGTTTCAGATCGTCGATATCTTCAGGGTTCAGTGGATTCATTCGTTCCTTGACTCTCCGCGCGCGGGCGGGCTGGGATTCATAGTTCGATCAATGCCTTGGGGGCGGGCGTCAGCACCTGCCCACCGGTTCGCGTTACAGCCACCATATCCTCGATGCGAATACCGTACTGCCCAGCCAGATAGACTCCTGGTTCAATTGTAATAACCATGCCTGCGAGCAGCCTGGCCGTCTGTCCGGCGCCGATGCGCGGCAACTCGTGAATCTCAAGGCCCACGCCATGCCCGGTGGAGTGGGTAAACGCCTCTGCCAAACCCGCCCTGCGCAACACGTTCCGGGCCGCCTCATCCACATCTCCACAGCTCACGCCCGCGATCACAGCGGCCACCCCGGCCTGTTGCGCTTCAAGCACAGCCTGATACGTATTCCGCTCCTTGGCCCTGGGCTTGCCCAGGAAGACTGTGCGTGTCATATCGGAGCAGTAACCCTTGAGAATAACACCGAAGTCCATGGTCAGGAATCCACGCCTCGGCAGCCGGGCGCTGGTAGCCCGTCCGTGGGGAAGCGCGGAGCGCGCGCCGGCGGCGACAATGGTCTCGAACGACATGGCCTCGGCGCCCAGCAGCCTCGCCCGGTACTCAAGCTCCGCGGCTACTTCGATCTCCTTGAGGCCGGGCCGAATGAAGTCCAGCATGTGCTCGAAGAGCTTGCAGCCAAGAAGCGCCGCCTCGGCCATCAGCGCCAGTTCGTCCTCGTCCTTCACCCAGCGCAAAGGCTCAATCATCGGGGCGGGCAATGGGGAGAAAAAGCCGCGACGGAGCCGGGAGGGCAGAGCTGCCTTCCAACTGGCCAGCTCGGCCACCGTGGTCCTGGCCGGGTCGAAACCGGCAAACTTCACTCCCCGCTGCGCGGCCAGCCACTCGACGGCGTTCACAGCTGGCGAACTTCTGACGATCTCCACCCGTGCAGCTTGGACCTCAGCTGCGGCCTGGGCTCTGTAGCGGCCATCGGTAAACAGCCGGGCGGAGCGGCGAGTGATGGCCAGCGCGGCGCTGGAGCCAGTGAATCCGGACAGGTAGCGGATGTCGGGAAGATGGGTAACCAAGAGCCCCGGCAGCCCGGCTTTGGTCATACGGCGGCGCAGTTGGCCGATGCGGCGGAGGTGGTCCACTGGGTAAGAATAACAGGGGGCAGAGATCAGGGGTCAGAGATCAGCACTATCGCACAGGCTCGATGGCTAATGCAATTAGAGCGGCAAAGGCCGCATTTCTACCCAGATTGTGGCTTTCCATCGATGCGTCGTATATTTGCTTGCGAGTAACGCGACCCCAGTCGATGCGGTGTCCGGCCTCAGCAGCCAGTTGTCGAATGAACTCGCGTTGCGTGCGGCCGTTACCTTCTCGAAAAGGATGAATGGAGTTCAGCTCGCCAAGGTAGTATGCTGCGCGATTAACAAAGGCAATTGCATCCAGATCCTTTAGATGGTTCTCCCCAGCCAACTTTGCAAGCGTGTGGTCGAGGTTCTGCTCCAAGAACTGAACCACTGCAAAGGGGTAGGACGCCGGGCGATGCATATTGACTCGGCGGAACTCGCCCGCCCACGGATAGATGCGATGGAAGATCCGGTGATGAATCTCTTTGAGGTGAAGAGTGTCGAACGCGCCTTTGATGGGATTGACGTGCAATCTGACAAGCGCTTCGGCTGCTTCGGCGGCCTCGAACCTGTCAAGCTTGGCTTGATCGGTCAAGCCGGGTACATTTCTCAGAATCCCGTGCTGGTAATCGAAATGCGGGTCAATACCTGAGGAATCGGCGGGCATTGGATCTCAGACGATTGTGGCACTGTATTCGTGGATCAGGCGGCTCATTTCGTCAAAAGAAATCTCGCCCTGGGCGTATTGCTCAAGGATGCGATTGGGAATCGCATCGAGCTCAAGAGCTTCGATCCTGAGTGAGCCAATCGCGCTCTCGACCGCCAAGCGGCGGTCATCCAGTTCCTTAGGAGTAAGCGCAATGACAGTAGCGGTTGTAGGAGCCATATTGCCCCTCCACTCAATCGATTTTACCAGATTCACGCAATCAGAGCGCTGCTATCATCGGTTGTAGCGGGGTGTGATTTCGCACCTACGAGCGCGGATTGTTGGGTTCAGGATTCAGTCTCTCAACCGACAGCCGCGCTTCAAAAAGAGCGGCTCTTGCTCCTCCGCAATGGGGACAAACCCGACCTGATGTCCCGTTCAGAAATCCTGAAAACACAAAGACCTCTCTGCATGACGGACAGAGAACCGCAGCGTTATTTCCGTATACGTCCAGTACCGTGCTTGGATCGCCTTCCAATTGAACCTCTCCCTACTCTTCGGTGAACGACGGAGCAGCCGAACAAAGCCCTTCGCCCAGATTCCACTTTTCCCTATTCCCTGCTTTAGAATGCCGGTCGCACCGGCTTCTTCTCGTGCGGGTCGATCTCGGCCTCGGCGGCGTGGAGGTCGGACTGGCGGTCCATCCACTCGTCCAGCCGGGAGCGCTTGAAGCGCCAGCGGTTGCCCAGCTTGAAGGCCGGCACAAAGCCCTCGGAGGCATATTTGTAAAGCGTGTCGGGCGAGATGGCCAGGTAGTCCGAGGCCTGGCGAATGTCCATGACCTCGCGCACTTCGGGGACCAGCAGGTTGGAGCGGGCGGCGGCGTTGCGCATTGTTGCCTCCTGAAGGCAGGGATGCCTCCGGGCGAATTCCGGTTGACTGCCTGTAGTCTTGTATATAACGCTGTTTCACCCGTCCAATCAAGGATTTTCAGGGAGTTGCAGGAAATTCATGGGCCTTTCGCGTCCGAATCCGGAGCGCCCAATAGGCCGGTTGTACTTTGCAGCCCAACCTGCTGGGCCTCATCGCGCCTTAGGCCCAAGCCGTTGGGCTGTTGAAACGGATGGTGCGCTTCCACTCTAGTTCTGGTCGTCGCGCCGGTGAAGCGTGGGCGGGCCATCGTCGGAGGTCGATGCGCCGTTGCCGCTCCCCGCGCTAGATGGACTGGAAGAACCGGTCGGGTCGCCGGTGCTGGTGCCGGAGCGCCGCAACGACGGCTTCGGCGCGCCCTTGGTGTCAGTCAGGCGGCGCTTGTTCTCGATGCGCGCCAAGCGCGCCTTGATGTCGTCGAACTCCGAGGTGGTCACCGTGTATTCGTCCCTGGCCGGCAGAATGCGGGCGATCTCCTCCTGCGAGTGAAGTATCCGCTCGGGCGTCTGCGGGTGATCGGCGAAGGCCTTTTCCACCATGCCCGGCTTGCGCTTCTCCAGCGCCTGAACTTTCTCAAAGAAGCTGATGAATGCCTGCGGATCGTAGCCAGCCCGATACATGTATTGCACGCCCAGGTAATCGGCCTGCGCCTCGAACTCGCGGGAGAAGTGCAGGAAGGTCATGGGTACGGCGATCGAGGCCGCCTCGTAAATTCCGTAGCCCGTCCATCCGCCGATGAAGATGAGCGGAATGGTGCTCAACTGCGCGTAATTCATGCGCGTCTGCTCGCGGACCGCATGGTGGGCGCAGACATGGGCCGTCTCATGGGCCATCACACCGGCCAGTTCCGCTTCCTCGTCGGCGTTCAGGATCAGCCCTGAGTTCACGTAGAAGAAGCCGCCCGGCAGCGCCATGGCGTTAATCACATCGGAATCGATGATCTTGATGGTGAAGGGAACTTTGCAGTCGGAATTCTTGACGATATTCTGGCCGACACGGTTTACGTATTCGAGGACCACCGGGTCGGTGATGAATTTGGTGCTCTTCTCGATCTCGGAGGCGAAACTCTTCCCCATCTTGATCTCCGTATCGACGGAGTACCAGTTTCCCACGCCGCGCGCGCCTATATCGCGATTGCCCACCGCGTTCACGTCGTCGATCGAGCCCGGCTTCACGTTGACCTTCTGGCTGCCCGGCTCAACCACCTTATCCGGGTTGACAGCGGCGGCCGGGGTATCCCCTCCAACGGGCGTCGTTCCGGGGGCGGGCTGCTTGCCTGGAGCCGTGGATGGAGTATCGCCGCCGACGGGAGTGGTTCCGGGCGCCGGCTGGGCCGTGGTTGTATCGGCTGGAGCCGTAGAGGGTGCGGCCGAGCCGGGCGACAGGCGGTTTTGCAGGGACGGCAGGAGCCGCATCGCCGCCAACGGGCGTGGTTCCGGGAGCTGGTTGAGCCGCGGGGGCGCTGCCCTGAGAAGAGTTGGCTGTGGCTGGCGGTGAACTTGCCTGGGGAGTGGACTGCGCCCACAGTGTGGTGGCCATCGCCAACGCCAGTGCTGCCAGCGCAAATGCTGTCGAGCTCTTGAATCCTGCCCTCATGACCTCGCCTCCAGCGCGAAGACAAAGACGCCAATCGACCACCCCAGCGACGAAGGTCCGTCGCTGGGCGCACGGCTGGCCGCCGCTTCGCTTCATTACTTAGACGTTAGTATCCGCTGTTTTGGCAACAACAGGGACGAAGATTTCCCCGGTGGGCCGATTCCCTTCCTCATTTGCCAAAAACCATCAGGACTCGTCTGCTCCGAGGCCGGCCTGGCTGCGTTTCTGCTGGAGTTGGCAAGTGCCGTATCTGAATCGGAAATCCCATCCGGCTCCGCCGGAGGATCGCGGCTTTGTACAAACTGTACAATTTGTATATTTTGTACGAAATATACATTTCTTGGTAGACTACAGTCATGTCAACCGTCTCCGCCACACACGCAAAGCAGAACTTCGCCGCCATACTGGACCAGTCCCAACGGGAACCGGTGCGGATTCAACGTCACAAACGGGACGTCGCGGTGATGATGTCCGCCGAGGAGTACAACCGGCTGCATCGAGCTCCGTGGGCCGAGTTCAATCGGCTCTCAGCAATTGCCGCGGCGCAGGCCAAGGCCAACGGCTTGACGGAAGAGATTCTGGCTGAGATTTTGGCCGGCTGATGGCGACCGCCGAACGGCTGGTATTGGACACCAATGTGGTGTTGAGCGCGCTGCTCTTTCCGGGTTCGCTGCCTAACCGGGCCTTGCTGAGGGCGCAGGCCAGCCAGACGCTTGCGTCGGATGCCACACTGCTTGAGTTGGTCGAGGTGATGGGCCGCGCCCGTTTCGATCGCTACGTTGAACGGGATCTGCGCCAAAGGCTCGCGGCGGAGTATATGAATGCCTGCGAGACAGTCCAGATTTTCTACTCCATCCGAGTCTGCCGCGACCCCAGGGACGACAAGTTCCTCGAAGTTGCCGTCCATGGGCGGGCCGATCTGATTGTTACCGGAGACGAAGACCTGCTCGCTCTGAATACCTTCAGGGGCATTGCGATTCTTACTCCGGCCGCATATCTGGAGCTGGAATAGACTCGCCAGGTGGCCGGCCTTCGAGAATAGGGGGCCGCCGATTCGCCGCAAGACTCGAGATGGTTGCGAAGCCGACCGAACAGCCAAGCCCCGAACCGCCTCTCACCTAACGGAGGGCAGCTTGAACAACTCGACCCATGAGATGCTCTTGGTTCGCCCTACCGGTCGGTGCAGGAGTAGCAAGGATCGATCGATGCCTGGATCAGCGGCGTATCGGCAAGACGCGCTCCCATCACCATCCACCGGATCGCCGGCATGTTGGCGAAGGTAGGCGTGCGCACATGCACGCGGCTGGGATTCCTGGAGCTTTCCTTCCAGGAGACGCTGTACATGACCTCTCCGCGCGGCGCCTCGACGCGGCTGGTGGCTGTTCCGGTGGTGAAGGCGAACTTGGCATCGCCGGTGCTGCAACTCGCCGGGCGGCATCTTGCTGAGCGCCTGGCGCAGAATCTTGCAGCTCTCCATGATCTCGAGCGCGCGAACCAGCAGCCGGGCGCGCACGTCGCCGTCCTGCTGAACCGGCACGTCGAACTCCATCTCGGCATAAGCCGCATAGGGCGCGGCGCGGCGCAGATCCTGGGGCACGCCCGGAGGCGCGCGCCATGGGGCCTACGACGCCGCAGGAGATGGCCTTCTCGTGGGTCAGGACGCCGATGCCCGCGCAGCGCGAGGTGGCCGTCGTGCTGGTGGTGAAGATGGGAATGACGGTGCGCACCATCTCGCGCTCCAGCGCCTCGATCATGTCCAGAATCGCCTGCGGATCCGTCGATGTCGCGATTGACACCGCCGATGCGGTTCATCGAGTAGTTGACGCGGTTGCCGGAGATCGCCTGAAGAATGTCCATCACCTTCTCGCGCAGCTCGAAGCAGGTCATGAACATGGTCTTGAAGCCCATGAGCTTGGCCGCGATGCCCGCCCAGAGCACGTGCGAGTGCAGCCGCTCCAGCTCCGCCATCACCACGCGAATGTACTGCGCGCGCGGCGGCGGCGTCAGGCCGGTCAGCTTCTCCATCGCCTGGCAAAGGGTGAGCGTGTGAATGTTGGAGCAGATGCCGCAGACGCGCTCCATCAGCGCGATCACCTGAATGTAGTTGCGCGTCTCGGCCAGATGCTCGATGCCGCGGAAGTTGAAGCCGATATGCAGCTTGGCGTCGGTAACGGTTTCGCCTTCGCAGATCAGGTCCAGCTTGTAGGGTTCTTCCAGCGCCGGATGGTAGGGACCCATGGGGATCTTGTAGCTCATTTCTTCCTCCTCGCGCAGGTTCACGCCCAGCTTGTCTCCCTGGCGCAGCAGCAGCGGCTCGTACTCGCGTCCCAGAAAGTCCACGGCAAAGCCTTCGTGAATCTCGCGCTCGATCCAGTCCACGGCTTCGCACAGGTCGTAGATGCTTTCGATCGTGTTGCTGGCAAGCTGAAAGGGAAAGCCGAGCAACTGGCCATCGAGATCCCAGTGATACTCCAGGCGAAACCCTCATCGTCGGGCAACTGATAAGCGGTAATGGTGATAAAGCGGGCATGGACGGCGTTCATGCCCTTGGCGAGATCGCGCACACTCAGAGCGCCAGGGTTCAGCCAGTGCACGCCGCCCATCTCCACCCAGGGATCGGCGATGCCCAGCTTTTGACGCAATGATTCAATCGTGCTCTTGTTCGGTTTGGTCTCGACTGCGTTCATTGCGCGCCTCCGGGGGCGGGGTTTGCCGCCGGGGTCGCAGTGGCCGGCGGAGCTGCCGCGGCAGGCTTGGAGCGGCGGCTTGCGAGCAACGGTGTAGGCGTTCTTCAATCGCCAATGGTCAGATAAATGGGCGGGCATTCGGCGTCCTGGCTCAGCGCATGGCTCTTGCAGCCTTCCACGCAGCGCCCGCAAAACGTGCATTGGCCGGGATCGTAGCTCCAGGTGAAGTCGCCCTTGCCGCTCTTGAATTCGATGGCGCGCGCGGTGCAGCGCATCTTGCAGATGGCGCAGCCGGTGCAGAGCGCGGGATCGAAGCGCACCAGGCCCCGGTAATCCCTCGGTCACCTTGGGGCGCTCGGGAAAGAGCATGGTCCGCGAGCCGCCCCACAGGTTCTTCCACAGCATGGTCGAGAATGTTCATGACTGAACCTCATGAAGAGCGCGGACGAAACGGCCAGGACCGCGAAGATAAGCGTGCATTGCCAGTAAAAGCGCACCGTGGTATCGATCGCCAGGCGCGCCGTGGCCGCCGCAACCACCGACAGCAGCAGCACGATGGCGAAGGAGAGGGCAACGAAGATCAAGATGGCGAGCCACCACGAGTCGCAACATGAGGCGCGGCCAGCGTGGCCACCAAGCCGGTAGCCGCAACCCACTCCAGCCCATGCGAAAGCTCCCACATGGCCAGCTCGGGGCCGGCGTACTCGGTCATCGGTCCGGAGTAGATCTCCTGCTCGGCGTTGGGCAGCGAGAAGGGATTGAGATGCAGCTTGGCGGGCAGGCATACCAGAATCGCCAGCACTCCCAGCCAGCGCAGCGGCGAAGCGGGAAGCTGCGCCAGCGCCTCAAGCCGGAAGGTATGCTGCGAGGCGGCGATGGAGACGATGGCCAGAAGAAAGACCACGTTGTAGGCAGACGCTGAGGACCGCTTCGCGCGCCGAGCCGATCTCGCCGAAGATGGAGCGCGAGGAGAAGCCCGCGGCGATGATGCACATCGAAGGCAGTTCCAGCAGCGCCAGCAGCAGGATCAGGTCGCCCTCGAAGCCGCCGGAGGAGGGCAGCACCGGCAGCAGGCCAACCGCGCCCGCCGCCGCCGAAACCGCAATCAGCGGCCACAGCCTTCATCAGCAGCCCGGCAATCGCCCACGCGAGGCGGCGTGTCCTTGCCCAGCAGCTTGATGAAGTCGAAGAACGGCTGCATGAATGGAGGGCCGATGCGCCCCTGCATCAGCGCGACGGCCTTGCGTTCCACCCACAGCAAGAACCACGCGGCGGGCACGGCAAAGAGGAGTCCGGGAAAGATGAGCAGGCGCGCCAGAGCAGTGGTCAGATTCATGTTCATGGCTTGACCTCACTGGCTGCCTGTACGGCGACCTTGTCGGCCACGGGGGTGGCTGCACATGCGCAGGCTTCGCCGCACTCCGGCCCGACCAAAGCCACAACGACTGGCTCGGCCGGCGTCTTGTTTGCGGCTCTGTTCGCCAGAATCTCAGCCGCCTTGGCCACGCCCAAAATGATGGCGTCGGGACGCGGCGGGCAGCCCGGCACGAAGACATCCACCGGAATATGCTTGTTGAGCGGCCCGGCCAGCGTGCGGCTGTCAATGAAGACGTTGGTCGTCGCAGGGCATGAGCCGATGGCCACCACAGCCTTTGGCCCGCACACCTGCCCGTAGACGGTCTTGATGGCGTTCACCGCGTTGTGTGTGATAGGCCCCGTGACGCACAGAATATCGGCGTGCCGAGGGCTGCCCTCCAGGCGCACGCCCAATTGCTCGGCATCGTAGCGCGGGGTGAGGCTGGCTATCAGTTCAATATCGCAACCGTTGCAGCTGCCCCCGTTCATGTGGAAGAGCCATGGGCTGCGGCGCCGGCTGTAGCACATCAGTTTGTTCCAGAGGTTCATGGCCGTCCCCCCATCAGCATTCCGAGCAAGCTTGGCCACAAACCCGCAACCAGCAGCAATCCAGTGAGCGCAACGATAATGGCCTTCAAGACCATCGGCTCGGTAGTTGGATGCGCGAGCAACGGCGGCGGACTCGTTGGCGGCGGATCGGGGCTGCCCGGCCCCCACCACACGCGTGTCAACGCCAGCACATACGCAATCAGCGCAAAGATGGAGGAGAGTACGAAGACCGTCAGCAGCAGTGGACTGATCTGCAACGCGGTCTCATACAGCCGCCAGCGTCCGATGAAGCCCATCGTGGGCGGAATGCCCAGCATGGCCAGCATCCCGAAGAGAAATCCGAATGCGCTGACCGGGTAGCGAATTGCCAGCCCGGTTTGCTCGCCTTCCAGCGCGCCATCTGCTTCGGGAGCGCTGAGGCAAGTGAAGAGCAGCGCCTTGGCCAGAGCATGGGTTGAAGCCGCAATCATCGCGCCCTTCATTCCAAGGAAGCTCACCGAGGCCAGCCCCAGCAGCAGGAAGCCGACGTCTTCGACCGTAGATAGAACCAGCAAGCGCTTGAGGCTGCGCTGCGTGAGCATCAAGAGAGCGGCAAGGAACGACGTAGCGGCGGCAACGCCCAGCAACATGCCATGGGAGAGATAGAGGTCGAAGAACTTCGGCCCAGATCCCGCAAACTCGCCGAAGGCGGCCATATCGACGACCGCGATAATCAGGCCAAGCACCACGGCTGGCAGTTCATCGGCCAGACTCAGCAGCCAGAAGAAGAGCGGCACCGCGGCCAGCTTGACGATAACGCTGGTGACGAACAGCGCTCTCGCCCAGTCAGCCTGACCGCGTTCCATCATCAAGTCGCTGGCAACCAGGGACGAAGCCGAGATAACCACCACCGCAAGGTAGGTCAGCTTCGCGCCGAGCGTGCGCGCGCATTGCCAGACCAGCGCCACAGTCAGCAGCGCTCCAAGTTCCAGAAGCCCAAGGCGAAGCCGGGGATTGGCAACCACCATACCCGCCACTGTTGCCAAACCGATCACGATCATCAGCGGCAAAAACAGTTGCGGGATAAAGCTGCGGCTCGCTTTGCTGTAAACCGCAGCCAGAATCAACGCAACCGCGGCCACTGCGCAGGCAGCAACCAGCAGCGGCGGCATTGGAACCGTTGCCGGCGATTCGAGGGGCACCACTCCAGGGGAATACCAATGAAGGCCAGCCAACATCGCCCCCGCCAGCACAACGACCAGAACCGCCGCGTAGCGCTCCATCCAGCCAACCACAACGCCCAGCCCGCGCGAAGCAGCCTGCAACCCGCTCCAAACGCCCAGATAAACCGCGATCCACATTGGACCAGCGGAAGAACTCATGCCAGTTCTGCAGGAAGATATCGGAGAAGTCGCCGGCCGTGAGCCTTCCCTGGTCCGACAGCGGCTCTCCGCCGGTGAAAATCCCGCCGCCGGCGCCGGCCAGCGCCGCGCCGCCTCCGGCGGTGGCAACAACCTGCGGTGAACGAGCGACGTAAGCGATGGCGTAGATCAGCCCGCCCAGAACCAGCGAAACCACCGCCAGCACCAGACCGCCCATGCGTCGAGAAGCTGCCCGCATCCGACGAAAGCCCAAGCCAAGTGACATGCACACCCGCGCCCAGCCCCAAGCGCGCCCAGAATCGGATTGAGCAGGTAGTTGACGGCCAATTGCGGCGCAACGCCCAGCACAATGCTGCCCGCGGCCATGAAGCCCATGCCCCAAACCATCGTCGGCGGAGACTCGTGCGCGTCCTTGGTCGCCTCGGTCAGCGGTCCCAGGAAGACCGCGCTGGTCGCCTTGGCGCACAGGAAGACCGTGCCCAGGCTCACCGCCCAGGCCACCATCGCGGGCACTGCCCAGCCGGCCTGCAGCGCCGCCGCGTAGAGCATCCACTTGCTGGCGAAGCCGCTCATCAGCGGAATGCCCATCATGCTGCCCACGCCGATCAGCCACGACAGCGTGGTCTGCGGCATCTGCTGCGCCAGGCCGCCCAGCTTGTTCATGTCGCGCGTGCCCGCCGCGTGCTGCACCGAGCCGGCGGTCAGAAACAGCCCGCCCTTGAAGAATCCGTGATTCAGGCAATGCAGCAGCCCGGCCGTAATGGCCAGCGGCGTGCCGATGCCGATGCCCATCATCATGTAGCCGATCTGGCTCACCGTCGAGAAGGCCAGCATCCGCTTCAGATCGGTCTGCACCATGGCATACATCACGCCCACGGCCATGGTGACCGTGCCAACCCACACCAGGCTTCCGCCCCAGCGCCGCGCGGCCACGCGCCAAAGCTGTGCATGCGGCAGGCGAGGTAGACGCCGGCCTTCACGTAGCAGGCCGCGTGCAGCAGCGCGCTCACCGGCGTCGGCGCGGCCATGGCCTCGGGAATCCAGGTATGCAGCGGCACTTGCACGCTCTTGGCCACCAGCGCCACCAGCATCAGCACGAAGATGCCGCCGGTAAAGGCCTGCGCCACCTCGGGGTCGGTCCACAGCGCGCTGCCCGTGCGGTGAGTAGACCACAAGAATCGCCGCCAGCAGGCCGTAGCCCGCAATGTGCGTCATCAGCAGCACCTTGCGCGCGCCGGCCACCGCCTCGCGGTTGGTGTACCAGAAGCCCACCAAGCTGAAGGAGCACAGGCCGACCAGCTCCCAGCAGAGGTAGAAAAAGAAGAGGTTGGCGCTGTAGACCAGCCCGACGAAGCCGCGCGATGAAGATCAGCATCGAGGCGTAGAAGCGGGTGGCGGCCTTGTCGTGGGCCATGTAGCCGATGGAGTAGAGCAGCACGAAGCCGCCCAGGCCCGTCCCCATCAAAGCAAAAAGGACGCTGAGCGCGTCCACGTGGAGAACCAGGGCCAGTGGCCCATCCCAGTGCAGCAGATTGACTTCGACGGCCTGTCCTGCCCGAACCGCCGGCCCATGCCGGCACCGATTACGGCGAGCACCGCCGGCAGACAGGCTAGAGAGGCCAGAATCCCTTTCGTGCGGGCAGAACAGAGCCGCGCAACAAGAATCTGCAGCACGGCGCCCAGCAAGAGTGAGCACGGCGCAATCAGAACAAGGGTCGCAGCTGTCATGTCTAGAATGGTAGTTCGCGATCGGCACCTGAGATGTGACGCTGCTCACGCGCAGGACAAAATGCCGCAATGTGGGACTCTCGCCGGCGCGTGTTCCTGAGGCGGTTCTCGAAGGCCGAGCTACTTTGCAACCGCTTC
Source organism: uncultured Acidobacteriaceae bacterium (assembly GCA_963799145.1). Taxonomy (GTDB): domain Bacteria; phylum Acidobacteriota; class Terriglobia; order Terriglobales; family Acidobacteriaceae; genus Telmatobacter. The sequence continues at coordinate 26,650 of CAWCWQ010000176.1, forward strand.
GATGTGAATACCGCACTCAACCTTGAGGCCGGCCCAGCGGCCCGACCGCGGATCGTTTGGATCCAAAGGAAGCGAGGTACATGGCTCGCAGCCGATCGACGAGTATCCGCGCTCATAGAGCGGCAACAGCGGAATCGAAAGCTGTTCGCAGGCGTACCACACATCGCGCGTGGTCCACGCGGCAAGGGGCGCGAGTTTCAGCACGTGCCTGCCGCCGGGAAGCGCGAATAGAGCCACCTCTTCAAGCGCGGCGCGGCTCTTCGCCTGTTCCCTTCGCAAGCCGGTAAGCCACACGCGATATTCCGCTACGGCCTTGAAGAGCGGCTCCACCTTGCGCAGTTTGCAGCAGAGATCGGGCGCGGAACGATACAGAAGCCCGTGTTCCGCCTCCTGCTCGGCAACTGTTTGCGCGGGCAGCAGGTTGATGAGGTTCAGCCGCCATTCCCGTACCAGGCGGTCCCGGTAGGCGCAGGTCTCGGCAAAGTGGTAGCCGGTATCGAGGAAGAGAACCGGTATCTTCGCATCGAACTCGATGGCCAGCTTCGCCAGCAGCACATCTTCAGCCTGGAAACTGCAGGTCAGGCACACATCGCCTTTGCCTGTGACTTCGCGCGCAAGAGTGGAGCGCAGCGCGTCCAGCCTGGCATTAACCTGCGCATTGATTTCAACGGTACTCATGGAGCCACCTCCTTTCTCGATCTAGTACCGTGTCTTGATGATTTCCTGCTTTCCCAGGTCCCCAAATGCGAGGGACCTGGGGCACCCAGGGCTTATGCTTGGATTACCAAATCTCATGGACACAGCACTAGATCTCCCAATCCGGGTTTCCTTGCGAGACAATAATCCCAACTCGTCCCATCAGTTGATGCACTGCCGCGATGGCCTCATCCGGGTCGTTTGCATCGAGCCCGATCCTCTCGTTCTGAGCGCGAGCTGTCAGAACCTCACCACCGGTTTGGTTGACAATCAACGCCACCATGCCGGATAGAGCCTTCGACCTGACCAGTGCTTCAACCATTCCGGCATCCAGGCCAGATGGACCGCCGTCCGCCTCAATGCGCGCTGTGATTACGCCGCGCGCAAAGAGCGATCGCTCGATCTGGTCAACGAGTTCAGTTGGTCCATTCAATTCAATTACGCCGCCGCGATGCCCCCAGCGCACGGCCCTCTCCTTGTCGGTTACCGGGCCCGATGCGGTCAACTCAGACGCGCTATGGCCCGACGCGGCGGTCACCATGCCGGCGGCGACTGTGGCATTGCTCTCCGGATCGATGAGGATGAATGCGCCGGTCGCGCGATTTTCCGAGTAGCGATCGATCGCGATCGGGCGCAGCAGAGTCAGCGTTGCCGCGCCAATGTCGTTCATACGCAGCGTCTCGGCGGTGTCTCGCGAGAGCGTCGCGATGTTGGTGCGATACTCGATGGATGCGACGAAGGCCGGCACCGTCTGGCTGGTGTGCTTGAGCAGATAGCGGCGATTGCGTTCGAGAGGCCGCTGATCCATCCAAACAATCGCGGCTTTCAAGCTCTTGGCAACTTTCGCCGGGGCCTGCGCGGAGGCAATCAGATCGCCTCGGCTGATGTCCACTTCGCGATCGAGAACCAGCGTCACCGATAGCGGCGCATGAGCCTCGGCGAGATCGCCATCCCAGGTGACGATCCGCGCAACCTCCGCGATCTTGCCCGAGGGAAGCACGGTAACCCTGTCGCCGGGGCGAACAGTCCCCGAGGCAATCTGCCCTGCAAAGCCGCGAAAGGTGTGGTCGGGCCTGAGAACTCGCTGCACTGGAAAGCGGAAGGCATCGGCGCGCGTATCGAGCGACGAGGGCGTGGATTCGAGCAACTCTAGAAGCGACGGCCCCTCGTACCAGGGCATCGCGCTTGAACGGTGAACGATATTGTCTCCCGCGAGCGCGCTCACTGGCACAAAGACTGGCTCGACGGGGTTGCCGGTATCGGCCGCGATCTCTTCGAGCAGCAGCTTGAAGTCGCGCACTATCACGCGAAATCGTTCCTCGTCGTAGCCGATCAGATCCATCTTGTTCACGGCCACCAGAATGTGCCGCACGCGCAGCAGCGAGGCTATGTACGCGTGGCGGCGCGACTGGATCAGCACACCCTTCGACGCGTCGATCAGCACCACAGCGGCGTCGGCCGTCGAGGCTCCCGTAGCCATATTGCGCGTGTACTGCTCGTGGCCGGGCGTGTCGGCGATGATGAACTTGCGTCGCGGGGTGGAGAAGTAGCGATAGGCAACGTCGATGGTGATGCCCTGTTCGCGCTCCGCGCGCAGCCCGTCGGTGAGCAGCGCGAAATCGATCTGCCCCGGCGCGGTCGTTCCCTTCCCTTCGATCGAGCGCACCTGATCTTCGTAAACGGATTGCGTGTCGTAGAGCAGGCGGCCGATGAGCGTGGACTTCCCATCGTCCACGCTGCCCGCGGTGGAGAAGCGCAGAATATCCTTCTCGCGCTCCTGCTGAAGAAACTCGTCGATCGAGAAGCTCGGAGTGGCAAGATTGGGAATCGTCAATGCTGCCATCTAGAAGTAGCCCTCCCGCTTCTTGATCTCCATCGAGCCTTCCTGGTCGTGGTCGATCGCGCGATTGGCGCGCTCCGAAGAGCGGAACGAGACCAGCTCCGCGATGATCTCGGGAAGCGTATCGGCGTCGGAGCGAATGGCCCCGGTGCATGGGCTGCATCCGAGCGAACGCAGCCGCGACTTCACCATCCGCGGCTTCTCGCCCAGGCGGGCAACGAAAGCTCTGCTCGATGGGCAGCAGCGCATCGCCGCGCAGGTACATGGGCCGCTCCTTGGCGAAGTAGAGATCGACGATGGGGATCTTTTCCTCATGGATGTATTGCCAAACGTCC
>CAWCWQ010000177.1:0-7118 GCA_963799145.1 uncultured Acidobacteriaceae bacterium
GATGAAGTCACTCGAAGTGCGGATCTGAAAGATTACGCCGCACGCAGGCCGCTCCGGGACGGAGCAGGCCTGCGCAACACGCGCGACGCCAGGAGCATTTAAGGAGCATTGATCGTCAGAGAGAGAGACGGACGGTGGGCCGTTTCAGGCACTTTCGATCACGTACAAGCTGATTCTACGGACGTTACCTGCGGTTTTTCTACATTGTCTTTAGTATGTACGCTACGAGTTCTCTGCGTGGAAGCTTACAGTAAAACGAGGTTCTTTCAGCTAGAATTGGCGCTTGGATGATTTTGTCCGTTTTCGCTTAAAATTGAGTCGCTACCGGCGTTGCGGTAGTGTTGGTTGCAGCCGCCGCGCTGCTGCGTTATCTTCTGACCCCGATTATCGGAAACGCCTCACCTTTACTATTCTTCACGCTGGCGCAGGTAGCGGCGGCTTTGATGGTCGGCCGCGGTCCAGCGCTTTTGGCGGTGCTGCTGGGCACGGGGCTGGAATATTTCCTTTTTGTGCATCCTGCGGCTGCCTCTCGGGGATTGTCGAAACCGACTACATTGTCCTGAACGTGGTGGTTGGCGGTCGCCCTGATCTGGATGGCGGACGGCATGCATCGGAGCCGCAATAAGCGCGCCGCAGCGGAGCGAAGCCCGGGCGTCCCATCAACGGCTCTCGGATCTGCTGGCCCGCATCGGGGACGCGTTTTTCTCGTTCGATTTCGAATGGCGCTGCCTGTACGCCAATCAGCGCGCGTCCGTCCATGGTGGGCAAAAGCCGGCACATGATCGGGCAACCGTTCCGGTCTCTGCTGCCCGGCGTGTTTACGGAATCCCGCGCGCCTCCGCATGAAGGCGCTGGAGAAGCGGGAACTGTGCAACTCGACGGATTCGCGAACCGGACGGCATGTGGTTCGAACTGAGCGCCTACCCCGGACCGGAATCTGTCTCGGTCTTCATCCGCGATGTCACGGACAGAAAAACGGGCGGCTCATGCCATTGCGCAGAGCGAAGAGCAATTCCGCCGGATCTTCGATGAAAGTCCCGTCGGCATGATGATCATCGGGATGGACGGAAAATGTTACGGGTCAACAACGCCACGTGCCGCATGCTCGAATATTCGCGAAGAGGAATTATTGAGCCGGACGGTCATGGAGATCACGCCGCAAAGAAGATCTGGAATCTCCGGCTTTTATTCGCCCAAGCAGCAGACGCTCATGACCGGGCAAGATCGACCGTGTGCAGATGGAAAAGCGGTTATATCACGAAGTCCGGCGAAACGCTTTGGACCAATTTAAATGCGTCGGTTCTTCGGGAAGGAACGGAGAACTGCAGTTTCCTCGGAATCATCGAGAATATCACGGAGCGAAAGCAGGTGGAAGAGCAGTTGCGCGAATCGCAGAAGCTGGAGAGCCTCGGGGTACTGGCCGGTGGAATCGCGCACGACTTCAACAATCTTCTGACCGGAATTCTGGGCAATGCCAGCCTGAGCCTCGAGTTGGTTTCCTCCGACAGCCCCATACGCCCGCTATTGAAGCGTCTGGTGCAGGCCAGCGAGCGGGCCGCGGATCTCACGCGGCAGCTTCTCGCGTATGCCGGCAAAGGGCGTTTCGTGCTGAGAGTCATCAATCTTTCGACCCTGGTCCAGGAGATCGGCGGGTTGGTGCGGTCGAGTTTCCCGGCGCACGTTCGCCTGGAGTTGCAACTGGCGGCCGAGGCTCCGACCATCGAAGCGGACCCATCGCAGATCCAGCAGATCGTGATGAACCTGCTGATCAACGCGGCGGAATCGATTCCCGACGACCAGGAGGGCGTGGTAACCTTGCGGACATTCGAATTCGCGGCAGGCGAAGAGGATCTGCGGGGCACGCTTCCAAGCTCGCAGCCACAGCCGGGCAACTATGCAGTAATCGAAGTGGTGGACAATGGTTCAGGGATCGACCCCAGCACGCAGGCCCGCATGTTCGAGCCATTCTTCACCACGAAGTTTACGGGCCGTGGATTAGGGCTCTCGGCAGTGCTGGGAATCGTATCGAGCTACAAAGGGCTGGTGCGGGTGGAAAGCCAGCGGGGGATGGGGACGCGTTTTCAGGTGCTGCTGCCAACGAGCGACAAGGGGACAAGGGCGCCGGCTGTGATTGCGCCGAAAGATTTGCGGGGCACCGGTACGGTTCTGCTTGTGGATGACGAGCCGCTGGTGCTTTCCCTGGCGCGGAATGCCCTGGAACGGGCGGGGTACCGTGTTCTGGCAGCGGCGGGGGGCTTAGATGCGGTCGAGATCCTGGAACAGAATCGTGACGACGTCAACCTGGTGGTGCTCGACGTTACAATGCCGGACATGAGCGGGGAGGAGACTCTCGGGCGGTTGAAAAGGATCCGGCCCGATTTGCCGGTGGTTCTATCGACAGGCCACAGCGAAACGGAAACTGCCGAGCGCTTCGCCGGCACTCCGCTGGCTGGCTTCCTTCAGAAGCCCTATACGGCCTCGCAAATGGCGGAGAGGATCAAATCGGCGATGCAGGGTGAGTGGTCGAGATGAAGGGAAAGAAAAGAAATATGGCCACGGATGAACACACATTCAAAACAGTGGCTGATTGATTTTTGGGATATCATCCGACCGTGCTGATCGCCGCCGACGCTACCTACACGCTGGATCCCGAACCGACGGGTGTAGCTGTCTATTCAGGCGAGTTGCTCACGGGTTTAGCGCGCGCGCACCGGCGAAGCAATATTCTTTTTTGCTATCGCCCGCACCGATTCTTGCGCGCGCTGTCACAGCCGATCGAGAACAACATATGGCGATGGCCGCTGTTCGAGAGCGGACCGCGTCCGGGGCAGTTATTCCATGGGCTCAATCAGCGGCTTCCAGCGAAACGCTGGCCTTTGCAGGTGGCGACCTTTCACGATCTGTTCGTGATGAGCCAGGAATACAGCACGGCGGAATTTCGGGCACGCTTCACAGCCCAGGCGCGGCATGCGGCGGAAAATGCCGACCGTATCATCGCGGTTTCCCAATTCACGGCCGGGGAAATCGTGCGTTTGCTGGGAATCGATCGCGGACGGATTCGGGTGATTCCGCATGGTGTCCGAATACCAGCGACGCAGAGCGCGACTAGGAAGAATATGGTGTTGTCGGTGGGATCGATTCAGAAGCGCAAGAATACCGTGCGGCTGGTGCGCGCATTCTCTCGGGTCCCGGAAGGCTGGCGGCTGGTGCTGGCGGGCGGCCGGGGATACGGCGCGGAGGAGATTCTGCGGGAGATCGAGAAGAGTCCCCGGCGGACGGATATCGAAGTTGCGGACCGGGTCAGCGCCGCGCGATTGGCCGAACTGTATCGGCACGCGGCCGTTTTTGCGTTTCCGTCGCTCGACGAAGGCTTCGGCATTCCCATTCTGGAAGCCATGGCCAACGGTGTGCCCGTGATCACTTCGAACCGCTCCGCGATGCCGGAGGTGTGCGGGGATGCCGGTTTGCTGGTGAATCCGGAAAATGAGGACGAACTGGCTGAGGCGTTGTGCCTGCTCGCGCGCGACGAGGAACTGAGGCGGGACCTTGCAGTGCGAGGGCTGGAGCGGGCAAGGAAATTCACCTGGGAAAAGGCCGTTCAAGCGACGTGGGCCGTCTATCGGGAATTGCTCGGTGACAAGGACTGATAACTTACTCGTATGAGCGTTTGTGTTTGCGGGAACGTGGTGTTCGATATGCTTGTCCGGCCGGTGGAGCAATTGCGTTGGGCGGCGACGACATTGGTGGAGACGGTGAGCCAGCAACTCGGCGGAAATGCCGGGAGCACGTCATATACGCTGGCGAAATTGGGAATTCCGACTTTTGTGGTGACGCTCGCCGGGCGCGACTCGGCGGCTGAAGCGGTGATCGCGCGGATGCAATCGGCCGGCGTGGATACGTCGCGGCTGATGCGCACGGACGCTCCGACATCGGTGGCCGATATCGCTCGTCAACCATTCGGGCGAGCGTGCGCTGCTCTATTATCTGGGAGCGGCAGCGGAGCCGTTCCCCTCATTTCCGATCTCCGGCGGGACGCATTTCCATCTGGCGGCGGTTTTCCGCATGAATCATTTGCGGACGGCGGCGCCGGGAGTCCTGAAAAACGCGAAAGAACTCGGGATGACGACCAGCGTCGATACGCAATGGGACACCGGAGAACGAATGGATGAAGGTGTTGGGTCCGAGCCTGCCATGGACCGATCTGTTGTTCGTGAACGAAGACGAAGCGCGCATGCTGACCGGCTTCCGGGAGATCGATGCGGCGGGACGGGCGCTGCTTTCGGCGGGGGCCAAGACGGTCTGCGTCAAGCTGGGGCCGCGGGGGTGTGAGGTGTTTTCGGAGAGCGCGAGCTTCGCGTCGCCGGGATTTCGCGTGGACGCGGTGGATTCGACGGGGGCGGGGGATTGCTTTTCGGGCGGATATCTGGCGGCGTTGCAACGCAATCTGACGCACGAAGAAGCGGCGAGGATCGGCAATGCGGCGGGAGCGCTATCGGTGCAGCAACTCGGGGCGACGGCCGGGGTTCTCGGCTGGGAAGAGACGCTCGCGTGGATGGACCGGCAAAAAAAGTGAATCCGGATTCATGTTAAAGGGCCGTAACCTCGGTATCATACTGGTATGCCGGTTGCGTCTGAATCGGCGATGGAGGATGTAAAACATGAATCGAATCATCAGAGCCTTGACTGTCGGGTGCGCGGTAATGGCGTTCAGCGCAATGGCATTTGCGCAGGGTGGATATTGGGAGCGCGAACGGCTGGCGCGTGAGTATCGCACGGCCTTTTACGACCGGCTGCAGGTCGATCTGGATCGTGCCGAGCATGCTCGTTATTTGCGAGGAGAGGATTACAGGCGTTTCGACCGGGCCCGTCGTGAAGTGGCGGAATTCTCCGCCAAGTGGTCACGCGGCATCTTCGATGCGCGTGAAATGGATAATGCGATTGGGTCGGTGCAGCGCGTAGCGGATATTCCGGGGCTTCACCGGGAGGATCGGGATGCGCTGTTTAGCGATCTTGCACGGATGCGAAGTTTCCGGGCCCACATGGAGGGGCGGCGGTACTGACAGATGATGTGATCCCGTTTTCCCGAGCTCCGGACGTATCGAGTGGGAAATGACGCGGCGCTGGTATCCCTTGCTACGTGTGGAAAAATCGTGACAGCTGGTAGAGTAGGCCAGGGTTGCCCCTGGCCCCTCGTCGAACCGGACGAGCGGATTTCCCGCATCCGGCTCTCCTGAAAACTCTCGCCTCAGGCATGCGCAGAGGTGTTGCTCCCGAGTCGGACGAGACCGATGCGTTGAAAGAAGTGATAGGACGACTCACCTTCCGGGATGCGGTAGGGCCGTTGACTCCGCCGCTTCAAATGGCGAAACAGCCGAGAGCGGACGTACCAATTGATCTGCCGGTAAGCCTTGGCGGGGTACCCCAGCGAGAAGTAGTTGCTCCAGCCTTTCAGATGACGGTTTAACTCGCCGATGAGCGTCGGCAATGGTTTGAAACATTGCTCTGGTCCTGTCTTTTGGCGCAGGACTTCTTGCTCCTTCAGCACCGCCTTCTTGCTTGGCACGACATTCAAATATCTTCGCTTGGCCCCATAAAGATCGCGGTCAAAGCGGAATGTGTAGCCGAGAAAGTCCAGACTCGCTCCTGGCTGTTTGAGATCCACCACCCGGGTCTTGTCCCGATTGATCTCCAGGCCGAATTTCCCTTCCAGTTTCGACTCGATATACTGCCGGATTTCCAGAGTGACCTCTTTCGCTAACACCACAAAGTCGTCCGCGTAACGAACGAGCTTTGCGCCATCGCGCCTCGCCGGTCCTTCTGGTCCATGAAACAACGCATCGAACCAGTGTAGATACAGGTTAGCCAACAGTGGCGAAGCAACTCCCCCTTGCGGCGTCCCCTTCCGGTTTCGTTTCACTCCTCCTCCACTCCCATCCTTCTCCTTCGGCTCTATGACTGGCGCTTGCAGCCACATCCGGATCAGTTTCAACACCGACCGGTCGGCGATTCGCGCCTGCAGACAGGCCATCAGATTGGAATGCGGAATCGAATCAAAATATCCCTTCAGATCCGCGTCATACACAGCCTGATATCCAGCCTGTATCTGCCCGCGGATCTCCTCCAGTGCATCGTGCGCCGAGCGGCCAGGACGGAATCCGTACGAGCAATCCAGAAAATCAGCTTCAAAGATTGGCTCCAGGATCAACAGCACCGCCATCTGTACCACTCGGTCGCGCACCGTCGGTATTCCCAACGGTCGCATCTTCCCATTCGCTTTCGGAATGTAGACGCGTTTGACTGGCTGCGGGCGATAGGTCTTCGTCTTCAGTGCGTGCTCGATTCCTTCCATGAATCCAGCGGCTCCGCCGTCGGAGTACATGATCGTCTCGATCGCCACACCGTCGATGCCGGGCGCTCCCCCATTGGTTCGCACCCGCTCCCACGCTGCTTCCAGCACATCTCGCCGATAGATCCGGTCATACAAGGCGTAAAACCGAAACTTCGGTTCCTGCTTGGCCTTTTGGCCCAGCTTGTGTCTCAGCAGAGATACTCTCTCCGACAGCCCCGGCTCTTTCACCGTTTCCGGCCCCGCCTCTGTTGCGAACTGCCGTTCATCCGTAATGGGATTGTTCCCCAAGCGGTTATCTCCTCTTCTTACACTTGCTTGCTTCCAGTACAGCCCCTTCGCTCCACGAGAGCTACCCCGCTTCTCTGCTACTATGGGCCGCTCCGACTCCCACCGCCGCCCTCCCCACGTTATGGATTCCGTCGGGAAGTTGAGGCATTGCTGCCTCACAGCTGTGGGCCTCCCAGGTTCCTTGGCTGATCTGTCTATGCGCGCCGTCCCTTACCACCCCGGGGAGTTCAGTGGGTGCCTTTCCGTTGCTTCCCCACCAATCGCGGGCTTCATCCACATCGGGCGGACTGGCCACTCCCATCGCGTAACGAGGCCCAACCGGGTTCGCTTGCGCTACGGCTCACATATTCGCTGTTCGAGGCTTCGCGTCGAGGATCACTCCGCACCGCGCTCGTTGGCTACATGTTGAACGGACAATTACATGGTGAGTTCCTTTCATCTCACAAGATCAGCCAGGCTTCTCCTGGCGCACCCGATGAAC
>CAWCWQ010000178.1:0-30341 GCA_963799145.1 uncultured Acidobacteriaceae bacterium
AAGCCCACCGCCTCCAGGATGGGAATGCGCAGCGCCTCAAGCGCGCGGCGAATGTAGGGAATCTGCCGCCGCAGATCCTCGGGCATCGACTCGCGATTGGCCTTGTAGCCCTCGTAGCTCACCTCGTCGAAGCTCTGCGTCTTCCGTTCCACTTGCGCAGCGGACCCATGGAGCGGGCGCGCTCGTCGCGAAAGACCTCGCCGCTCATATCGAAGACCGCGGCAAAGTAGCGCGGCGCAAAGTCCTGGCGCAGCTTGGCGATCATGTTCACAAAGACGTAGATGGCCGCCGTGGGCAGCCCGCCGCGCGTACTCATCGGGCGCGAGCGCTGCATGGCGTGGTAGGCGCGGAAGATGAACGCCCATGGTGTCGAGCAGGAAGACGGGCGGCTTGGCTTGGTCGGTCACGGTTCCGAGTTCAGGAAGGTCTATCAGGGATCGGGACCGGATAAGAACCACTCCGACGCCGCGGCGCGTCCCTTATTGCTTCCCCTGGGCGGAAACCGCGGCGCACTGCGATTGGTCTGCCGCCCCGCCGGGAGTTCTCGCGAAGAGAACGTAGGCGTCGTCTCCAGTACCTTCGCGCCTCTCCACCCGCCAGCCCGGCGTGTGTTCCAGCAGGTAGGCGAGAGGCCAGCTTTCCGAGATCAGGACGTGGTCGATCCGGTATTTATCCAAGAGCTTGAGCGGTTCGTTGAACCGCGTAATATCGAGGAAGTCCGGCAGCACGCCGTGATATTCGAAGGTGTCCCAGCGCGTATCGAAAAAGGTGGGCTTGAAGTTGAAGTCCATCATTCCGCCCAGCGTGTCCTGGTTGTACGTCCTCCAGGACGGCTGAATCGACGCGATGGTTTGCAGAGGGTACTCCGCGGCCAAACTCTTCCTGGAGCGACGCCTCGGCCGGGAAAGAAAAGACGATCGCGCACGCGATGCCAGCGGCATACGAGCGCATTCATCGGCGGGATGGTCTTTTCATTGGAACCGGAGAAGAAACTTCGCGCCACGTCAACGGTGAGGAACGGGATTACGATCACGCACGCCAGGAATGTAAAACGCATATGATAGAAGGCCAGGAACCAGGCGACCAGGATGAACGCCAGCTCATAAACCTTCCACTTTCGCCCGCGAATGCAGTTGGCGGCAAACATGAGGCAGATTGTCACAAAGGCTGCCTTGCCGACTATCCAGCCTAGATTCAAGGGTTGCCATTCCTGCGATTGGCGACGGAAGTCTTCATGTTCAGCAGCATGTCGAACGGGTTGCCGATCAGCCGCCAGCCATACGGATTTACCAGAAGCGCCGCCACACTGGCAAAGAACACAATCAGCAGCCGCCCGAGGTCTTTGCTGGAATAGCCTACCTGCTCAAAGACGCCTTTCTTCACGGAAAACAGCCCGCAGAGGATGTACAGCCCGAGGAAGCCCATGCCAATGAACCAGCTTCCGTGCAGGTTGATCCACAAACAAAACAGCGGCGGGCAACAGCCATAGCAGACGAGTCTTGCCTCGCTCCGCGGCCTCCAGAATGGCCATCTCCGCGGACATCGCCAGGTAGGCGATCAGGATGGTTCGCAGGCCGTCGTTTACCGTCATGAGCGGAAAACCAAGGGCCGCCGTCCAAAAAGCGGCTCCCGCATGGCCCGCTTTCAAATAACTGCGCCAGTATACAAACAGAAGATTGGCGCAAAAGCCGAACGCAGTGACAAGACAGATGCCCCTCAGTCCGAGCGACTGGTAGCCAAGCCAGAGCGGCATCTCGGAGAGCCATTCCGGGTCCAGCCACCGCTCTCCGGCAACCGTGAAGGAATAGGGCTCGACCTGGATGAAGTGATGTGTCGTAGATAGAATGCGCGCATCCGCAAGGTGCCACCGAGATATCCGGATCGCGCAGTTGTCCTGCAGGCTCCAGCAGATCCCCAGACAGGGCGAGAGCCAGCAACACCAGCAGAGCCGCATTCGTCATGTGCCGCGTAAAAATGCGGTTGAAAGCGCGTGGAAGGAACCCGGACGTCTCAGCTTTGCGGGAACCATCAGCGGGTGCGTCCGATTCAATCCTTGTGCTTTCCATGCCACTACAATACACGCAAGTTATGGGAAGTGGGAATGGGATCGAGGGTCGGTGAAACAGGGGCCAGGAAGAATCGGAGCTTAGAGATCGGGTGCCAGAGAGAACCACCCTAATCCGCGAAGCCCTCTATTGCTTCTCGTGGGCGGAAGCCTGCGGCGCACTGAGACTGGTCTCCAACGGCGCCAGGAGTCCTGGCGAACAGGACGTGGGCGTCGTCCCCCGTACCTTCGCGCCTTTCCACCCGCCAGCCCGGCGTGCGCTCAAGCAGGTAGGCGAGAGGCCACTGTTCCGGGATCAGGACGTGGTCGATCCGGTTCTTATCCAGAAGCTTGAGCGGCTCTTGGATGCGCATGATATCGAGAAATCCGTTAAGTACACCGTGATATTCGAATGTGTCCCAACGCGTATCGACCATGGGGGACCTGTAATTGAAGTCCATCATGCCGCCCAGAAGTGTCCTGATTGTAGGTCCTCCAGGACGGCTGAATGGATGCGATCGTTTGCACCGGGAATTCCGCGGCCAGATCTTCCTGTAGCGTAGCCTCGGACGGAAAGAAGATCGCCATGGCGCACAGCGCGCCGGCCGCGAACAATGCATTCATCGCCGGAATCGTCTTTTCATTCGGCTTGCCGAGGAAGCTTCGCGTCACGTCGCCGGCGAGCATCGGAATGGTAACCACGCTTGCCAAGAAGGCAAAGCGCACATGATAGAAGGCCAAGTACCAGGCGGTGAAGAGGAACCCCATCTCGTACACCTTCCACTTTCGCCCGCAAATGCAGTTGGCCACGATCGTCAGGACAATCGCCGCCACAGCCGCCATGCCGAGAATGCTGTTTACAGCCAGGGGGTACCAGTCCTGAACATTGGCGACAGCCGATCTCATGTTCAGCAGCATGTCGAACGGGCTGCCGATCAGCCGCCAGCCGTATGGGTTCACAAGAAGCGCCGCCATGCTGGCAGCGAACACCATGAGCAAGCGGGCGCGGTCTCTGCTGGAGTAACCTTCCTGCTCGAAGACGCCCTTCTTGAAGGAAAACACCCCGCAGAGGATATACATTGCCAGCAAGCCCATGCCCATGAACCAGCTTCCGTGCAGGTTGATCCATACACAAAACACGGGGGGCAGAAGCCACAGCAGACGAGTCTTGCCTCGCTCCGCTGCCTCCAGGATGGCCATCTCCGCCGACATCGCCAGATAGGCGAAAATGATGGTTCGCGGGCTGGCGTTTACCGACATCAGTATCGACCCCAGGACCGCCGTCCAAAACGCCGCCGCCGCATGGCCCGCCCTCAAGCAACTGCGCCAATACACCAGCAGAAGATTGGCGAAAAGGCCGATCACGGTTACAAGACAGATGCCTCTCAGTCCTAACGATCGATAGCCGAGCCAGTACGGCGTCTCGGAGAGCCATTCCGGATCCATCCAACGCTCTCCGGCAACCGTGAAGGAATAGGGCTCGACCTGGATGACGCGATGAGTCGAGAATAGAATGCGCGCGTTCGCAAGGTGCCACCAGATATCCGGATCGTGCAGTTGTCCCGCCGGCCGCCGCAGATTCCCTGACACGGCCATAGCCAGCAATGCCAGCAGAGCCGCATTCATCGTGTGCTGCGTAAAGGCGCGGCTGAATGCGCGTGAAAGGAATCCGGACGTTCCAGACCGCGCGGGAACCAGCGGCGGGCGCGTCCGGTTCGATTCTCGTGCCACCCATGCACACTACAATACACGCTGGCTATGCGCGGTGGGAATGGGATCGAGGACCAGAGAAACAGGGGTCAGGGGTCAGGGATCAGAACGAACCACCCTGATCCGCGAGCCCCTCTACTGCTTTTCTGCGAGCGGAACCTGCGGCACAGGGAAACTCGTCTCCTATGGCGGCAGGAGTCTTGGCGAGCATGACATAGACGGTTTCCCCCGTACCTTCGCGCTTCTCCACGCGCCACCCCGGCGTATTCTTGAGCAGGAAGGCGAGAGGCCAGCCTTCCGGGATCAGGACGTGGTCGATGCGGTTCTTGTCCAATAGCCTGAGCGGTTCCTTGATGCCCGTGATATCCATGTAGTCCTTGAGCTGGCCGCGCGCTTCGAAGATGTCCCACCGCGAATCGACAAATGAGGACTTGGAGTTGAAGTCCATCATTCCGCCCAGGGTGTCCTGATTGAACGTTCTCCAGGAAGGGTCGATGGACGCGATGGTCTGTAGGGGAAACCCCTCGGCCACACCCTTCTGAAGCTTGGCCTCGCTCGGGAAGATCGTCGCCACGGCCCACACCGCGCCCAAAACGAAGAGCGCATTAAATGCTGGAATCGTCTTTTCGTCGGGCTTGGCGAAGAAGCTTCGCGCCACGTCGCCGGCAAGCATCGGAATGGTAACCACGCTGGCCAGGAAGGTGAATCGCACGTGATAGAAGGCCAGGAACCAGGCGGTGAAGAGAAATGCCAGCTCGTATACCTTCCACTTTCTCCCGCGAATGCAATTCGCCACGATCGTCAGGACAATCGCCGCCACAGCCGCCATGCCGAGAGCGCTATTTACAGCCAAGGGTTGCCATTCCTGGACAACGGCGACGGCTGACCTCATGTTCATCATCATGTCGAACGGGCTGCCGATCAGCCGCCAGCCATAGGGGTTCGCCAGCAACGCCGCCACGCTGGCAAAGAACACCAGAAGCACGCGGACGCGGTCCTTGCCGCAGTAGCCTTTCTGCTGGAAGACGCCTTTGTCGAAGGAAAACATCCCGCAGAGGACATACAGCGCCAGCAAGCCCATGCCGAGGAACCAGCTTCCATGCAGGTTGATCCACACGCAGAAAACGGCGGGCAACAGCCACAGCAGACGACTCTTGCCGCGCTCCGCCGCCTCCAGGATGGCCATCTCCGCCGACATCGCCAGATAGGCGAGAATGATGTTCCGGGCGGTGTCATTGACCATCATCAGCGGAAACCCCAGGATCGCCATCCAAAACGCAACCCCCGCGTTGCCCGCCTTCCAGCAGCTACGCCAGTATACAAAGAGCAGATTGGCGCACATGCCGATCAAGGTGACAAGATAGATGCCCCTCAGCCCGAGCGACCGGTAGCCAAACCAGAACACCATCTCCGAAAGCCATTCCGGATCCATCCAGCGCTCTCCGGCGACCGAGAAGGAATTAGGCGCAATCTGGGCGAAACTATGCGTCGTGGATAGAATCCGCGCGTCCGCAAGATGCCACCATATATCCGGGTCGCGGAGTTTTTCCTCCGGCTTGCCCAGGTTTCCCGAGAGCATGGCCGCGATCAGCACAAGCAGCGCCGCGTACATCGTTTGCCGGGCGAAGATGCGGTTGAGTCCACGAAGAAGAAAACCCGCCGCGCCAGAGCCGGCAGGGGGCTTCTTCTCTTCGACTTGCGGAGCGTTCATGCCACTACAATACAGGCAAGTAACGCGCGGTGGGAATGGGCCGGCGGAGAATCGACGGTCTCCGGCTGGCGTGGCTGCCCGGCCGAGGTCCGCGCTTAGGCATCCTTTGAATCTGCCAACTGAGCCTTCGTATCGGAGCGCGGCTCAACCGTGCAGCGATGGAATGCATCTCTTCAGGCCAGGAACATGCAATCTCCGTAGCTGAAGAAGCGGTACTTCTGGCGGACTGCGTGGGCGTAGGCGGCCAGAACCCGTTCGCGCCCTGCAAATGCGCTCACCAGCATCAGCAGGCTCGACTGGGGCAGGTGGAAGTTGGTGAGCAGCCCGCCCACCAGGCGGAATTCGAAGCCGGGCGCGATGAAGATCTCGGTCTCGCCGGAGTGGGGTGCGAGCGCGCCGCCCGCGGCCTGAAGAGCACAGTGCTCAAGTGTGCGCACCACCGTGGTGCCGGCGGCAACAATACGACGGCCCTCGCTTCGGGCGCGATTGACGGCGTCCGCGGTCGAGGCCGAAAGCGTATACCGCTCGCGGTGCAGGCGAACCTCCTCCAGTTTCTCCACGCGCAGCGGCGCAAACGTGCCCAGGCCAACATGCAGCGTGATGCGCGCAACCTCGACGCCTCTGGCGGCCAGCGCCTCCAGCATCTTCGGAGTAAAGTGCAACCCGGCCGTGGGCGCTGCCACCGAGCCCGGCTCATGCGCAAAGACGGTCTGGTATCGGTCGCGGTCACTATCCGCATCGCCGCGTCGGATGTAAGGCGGTAGCGGCATGTGGCCGATGCGGTCGAGGACAGCGAAGAAATCCCCGACAGGCTCGAAGCGGAGCAGTCGTTCGCCAAACTCGCCACGCTCGAGGACTTCGGCTTCGAGGGCTATCTCACCGGAGGACGCGGGAAAGACAAGGCGCTCTCGGATGGCCACCTTCCTGCCGGGCCGCACCAGGGCGCGCCACAGGCTTTCGCCGTTCGGCTCGATGAGCATGACTTCAATCCGGCCGGTGGGCCTTTCGCGTTCGCGGCGCAGGGTTCGCCGCGCAAACAGCCGCGCTGGAATCACACGGCTGTCGTTGAGCACCAGCAGGTCACCCGGCACGAGCAGCGAGGGAAGCTCGGCAAACTGCGTATCCCGCAAGGCCCCGGTCTTGCGATCCATGACCAGCATGCGGCTCGCTCCGCGCTCCGCCGGGGGCTGCTGGGCAATCGACTCCGGCGGCAGGTCGAAGTCGAAGTCGTCCACCCGCAGGCCGTTCACGATCCCGCCTTCTTGAAATAGTCCAGCGCTCGCAGCCGCGCGCATTCGATGGCCGCATTCAGCTCCGCGCGCTTGGGCTCGAACTGGTCGCTGGCAAGATCGGCGGGAACGTGCGTCCAAGGCCCCCAACTGACCACAATCCGCGTAAACGGTTTGGGCGCCAGGAAGCGGTCCCAGGAACCCATGGTCCAGGCTCGCTCCGGCTGTAGGTGAAAGGCGCCGATGGGCGCGCCGGTGGTTTGCGCCAATTTGATTGGCCCCATCTTGGTTTGATAGATGGGGCCGCGCGGCCCATCGGCGGTGAAGATCGCCGTCCTGCCGGTTTCGATCACGCGCGCCAGTCCCAGCAGCCCCTCGCGCGCGCCCCTTGAGCTGGAGCCGCGCACGGCGTCGAAGCCGAAGAGCCTGAGAATGCGCGTAATCAGCTCGCCGTCGAAGCTCTGGCTTATGAGGATCACCGCGCGGGAATGACGAAAATAGATGGTGCATGGCAGCACGCACTGGTGCCAGAAGCAGTAGATCTCAGGGCCCGGCTTCTCGCCGAAGAGCACCGGAGCCACGCCTTCTACCGCAATCACCTCAAAACGCCAAGTGGGGCTGAATACCCACAGCAATGCCCAAACCAGGCGCGGAACCACGGCCAGCACCAAACGCTGGACCCGCGTGAATTTGGGTTTGTCTTCGGCTGCCACTGTCTTGATTCTAGCGGAGGAGCGCGCTCGCCCCACCGCAGGTGGTTACGAATAGCGCAGCCAGCGCAGCAGTTCGGGCAAAGTGGCGCGCTTGCCGTACATCAGAATGCCCACGCGGTACAGACGGGACGAGAACCAGAGTACGGCCCAGATGCTCACGATCATCAGCCCGATAGACGCCGCGAACTGCCACGGCGGCGGCATCTCTATGCCCATGCGCGGAAGCATCACGAAAGGCGCGGTGGGCGGAAAGAGCGATGCGGCAATGGCCCACGCCGAGTTGGGATTGCCGAGAACCAAAGGAAGAATGCCGAAGCTGAGCCACACCGGCACGGCCGCCAGAGGCATATACATTTGCAGCTCCTGAGCCGTCTCGCAGGTCGCGGCCAGACCGGAGAAGAACGCGCTATAGAGGAAGAAGCCCAGCAGGAAGTACACCGGAAAGAGCAGACCCTCAGCCCAGGAGAAGTGAATCGCGAAGTCGCCCGTTAGCAGGGTGGCGGCCAGCGCCGAGCCGGTCAGCAGCGCCGCCGCGGCCACCCATATGGCAATTTGCGTCAGGCCCACGGCGCCCACACCCAGCAGCTTGCCGGTGAGCAGATCGTCCGGACGGGCGATGGCCAGCATCACCTCGAAGATGCGGGAGTTCTTCTCCTCGACGATCGAGCGGGCCATATCCATGCCGTAGAGCAGAATGGGCATGGTGAGCAGAAAAGCCAGGACGAATGATTTGTAGAACGAGGTCATTCCATTGCTCTTCGACGATTTGCCCTCCCTGCTTATCTGAAGGGTTTCGATGGAAACCTGTTTGAGCAGGGCATCCGCTTCGGCCTGCGTCATCCCGCCGGCGGTCAGCCGCTCATTCACCAGCGCGCGATTCAAGGCATGCTTCAGCCGGTCGTTGTTCGTAGGGTCGGCGGCCGATTCCGAAAGATAGGTTGCCGTTAGCCTGCCGCTGGGATCGCTCTCGATCGCGAGCAATCCGTCGATGGCCTTGCTTCGAACCCTTGTCAGCAGAGCATCGCGATCCTGCGCGGTTGCCGGAGCGGTCACATCCACGGTGAACTTTCCATCCTTGTCGTCAAGCAGTTGGCGGCGAATCTCGCCGGCCAGCGCCGCGCTGCCTGCGGCAATCGCCACATGCTTGCCCGCCCCGGCGCTGTTCCCGGTGTAATAACTCGCGCCCAGCATCCCGGCAATCAGCAGCGGCACCAGCACCGTGGAGAACCGGAAGGCCCGCCCGCGTATCTGCTCCAGGTACTCGCGCCGCGCAATCAGAAGAGTATTACGCATTGGCCTTGCCTCCAACGGTCTGGATGAATATCTCTTCAAGCGAGGGCTCGACCAGCTCGAAACGATAGATCGTGGCCGCGGCAGCGGCCTCGCGCAGTAGCTTCTGCGCATCGCCTTGCGGCTTGAGCTTGATCTCCGCATGGCCTGAGAAGTTCTTGGCCTCGGCGATCTCAGCGCTATTCAGGAAAGTGGAGCTGCCTTCGAACTCGACGATCACATGGTTGCGCTCGTAGCGGCTCTTGATTTCGCGCAGATTGCCCGCCAGCACGGCCCCGCCGTGGTCGATCAGGCAAATCGAGTCGCAGAGTTTCTCCACCTGCTCCATTCGATGGGTTGAAAACAGAATCGCCTTGCCCCGATCCTTGAGCTCCAGCAGCGTGCGCTCCACCAGCACCGCGTTCACCGGGTCCAGGCCGCTGAAAGGTTCATCCATCACAATCAGATCGGGATCGTGCAGAAGCGTGGCAATCAACTGAATCTTCTGCTGCATCCCCTTGGAGAGCTCCTCGGTCTTCTTGTGCGCCGCGTCGGCAATCTCCATCCGTTTGGCCCACGCCAGGGCCCGGCTGCGCGCCTCTTCGGCCGCCAGCCCGTGCAACTGGCCGAAGAAGACCAGTTGGTCCAGAACCTTCATCTTCTTGTAGAGGCCGCGTTCCTCGGGCAGGTAGCCCACCCGTTCCAGGCTCCGGCGCTCGAATGGCTTCTCGAAGAGGTTAATCCGGCCCGAGTCGGGAACCGTGATGCCCATCATCATGCGAATGGAGCTGGTCTTGCCTGCGCCATTGGGCCCCAGCAGCCCGAAAATCTGGCCGGCCTGAATCGACAGGCTCAGGTCGCGGACGGCAACCTTGCTCTCGTAGGCCTTGGTCACTCCCGCGAGTTCGACAACTGGCATGAATTCTCCCGCCGCTCGCGCGCGGCAATCCGGCTCCGTTCAAACCGCGGGTGCGGTCTATGGAGCAGTGTAGCAGCCCTCTGCGCGCAAATCGTGCCGTGTTCCGGTCGCGGCGGGAGTCTTTCCAACGTTCCAGGCAAGATCGCAAACCACTCTTGCGCCCGATGCGACCCGCCCGCTCCACCGCCGCTGGGTGGCCTGATTGTTCCAAATTCGCACTTTCTTTCCCGTTTTGGGTTTGGCACTAACACAAAGGTGTTACTCGCCAAACTAAAGTGTGACCCGAACCTACAAGAGGGTAATAGAAGGTCGAGCCAAAGGCTATGCTTTAGAGGTATATTGGCAATTGGCACAGAACGGGAAGATCCCCCTGAAGGCAGCAAGGCCCGGATGCCCGCCAGGGTTCTTGAAAAGGTTTTCGGGCATGGCGATGTGATTCAGCCATTTTTCGTTCTCGGGCTGCTTGTTTTTTGGCGTTTGGACAGTGCATGAAGGGAAGAACAGCTTCTGGCTGTTGCCAAACCCAGTTTCTCCAGTAAAATTGTTTCACTTGCGGAAATGAAATTCATGCGATTGCCCGGATGGGAATGGGGATAGCGACATGGCAACCTTGTTGAAGATGTTCGATGGCGACTTCGATTTCCTCAAGACCGAGCCTACTGCGGGGCCGGAGCGCAGGCCGCAGACAATTGCGGAGATCGACGTGCCTCAGGGTGTTCTCGAAGATCTCGCGTTGAAGACCCTCTATCTTTCCGGTTCGCTCTCCGTGCTTGAACTTTCTGAGAAGACCCGTCTCAGCTTCGCAGTTGCAGAAGAACTGTTTATCCGCATGCGAGCGGAGCTGCTCTGCCAGGTCACGGGCATGACCGGCACCATTCCCCACATTGCCATTACATCGCAGGGCAGAACGCGGGCCATCGACCTGATCGCCCAGAGTCACTACACGGGCGCCGCGCCGGTCACTCTGGAGAGCTACGTTCGGCAGACCCGGAAGCAAAGCGTTCAGAACGTCGAGGTTCATGCCGCCGACGTCAAGCGCGCCTTTGCCCACCTGGTGGTAGACGACGAGACCTTGCGGCAGTTCGGAACCGCGCTCAACTCCGGGGCCTCGATCTTTCTATATGGTCCGGCGGGCGTTGGCAAAACCACCATGGCCGAGACGTTGTCCAGGGTGCTTGCCGAGGATGAGGTATGGATTCCGTATGCCGTGGAAGTGGACAACCAGATCATTACGGTCTACGATCCGGCGATTCATAAGCGCATCCGCGAGTCGGAACCCGAGAACCACGATGAGCGCTGGGTGCTCTGCCATCGTCCCGGAGTTCTTGTTGGCGGTGAGTTGACGGGCGAGATGCTCGACCTGCAATTCAACACCACGACGAAGTTCTATGTCGGCCCCCTGCAAATGAAGGCCAACAACGGGGTTCTGATCATCGACGATTTCGGCCGCCAGCGCCTTCGCCCGGAGGAGTTGCTGAACCGCTGGATCGTCCCCCTCGATCGCAGAATCGACTTCCTCACTCTGGCCGGCGGAAAGAAGATCGAGATTCCATTCGAGATGCTGATCGTCTTCGCATCGAACATGGACCCGGCTTCCCTGGTCGATGCCGCTTTCCTGCGCAGAATTCAAACCAAGGTGAAGATTGGCGCCTGTACCGACGACCAGTTCTGCGAGATCTTCCGCCGGGTGGCGAAAGACAGAGGAATCGAATGCGACGCCGGCGTCTTCTACGATCTGATCGATTTTGTCCGCGGCACACTCAAACAGGAGTTGCGCTCCTGCTATCCAAGGGACATTGTCAACCAGGTCGTCTGGGCCGCCCGCTATGAAGGCAGAAAGCCCTACCTCGACCACGCCGCCATTGCTCAGGCAGTCGCCTCCTACTTCCTGGTGAAAACGTAGCTCTACATTGGGGCCGGTCACGGGGATTCCGACGGCTTCCGGCTGGCTCATCGGTCAATGGCAGGCTGCGGGGAAGGCTGTGGAAGAAGCACCAGCGTATAACTTGTGCTTCTTCCCCCTTCGGGACCGCGAACAAGAACTCCCCTCTCGACCAGCGCCAGAATATCGCGCATAGCCGTATCCTGGGAGCACTTGGCCAGTTTCGCCCACTTCGACGTCGTCAGCTTGCCCTCGAAGTTGTCCAGCAGGCGCTGCAGCACGAGCCGCTGCCGCTCATTCAGATTGACGGTTGCCATCGATTCCCAGAAGCGCGACCGCGCCAGCACACCTGAGAGCGCGGTTTGCGCCCCTTCTATAGCCTTTCCAAGGCAATCGAGAAACCAATCCAGCCTTTCCGTAACGTCCATAGGTCCCTTCTGCGTCTGTTCAAGGCCGCCATAGTAAGCAGCGCGTTCCCGCCGAATCTGCGCCGACATGCTGTAGAAGCGCTGGGATGAGTTTTCCGAGCGGGCGAGAGCCATGTCGGCGATGGCGCGGGCGATGCGGCCGTTGCCGTCCTCGAATGGGTGGATCGTGACAAACCATAGATGGCCCAGCGCCGCCTTCACCACCCAATCCTCATTGCCGCTTGCGTTGAACCAGCCGAGAAATACCTGCATCTCCGCGTCCAGGCGCGCGGCCGCCGGAGCCTCAAAGTGAACGCGCTCGTGGCCTATCGGACCGGAAACTACCTGCATGGGTCCATCGCTGTCCGTCCGCCATCTGCCCGTTTCGATCCGCCTCATTCCGGCGCGTCCAGAGGGAAAGAGCGAACTGTGCCAGGCGAAGAGGCGATCCTGGGTCAGAGGCTGGCTGTAGTTGCCGGTGGCGTCGAGCATCATCTCCACCACGCCCTCCACGTCGCGGTCCACGGCTTTCAGGCCGCCAATGTCGATGCCCATCCGTCGGGCGATGGAGGAGCGGACCATCTCCAGGTCCAGCGTCTCGCCCTCAATCTCGCTACTTTTCAGCACGTCCGCCGTCAGCGTGTCGAGAACGGCCTGCTGGCGCAGGGGAAAGCCCAAACTCTCCATGCGCCCCAGCAAGCGGCCCTGCTCGTGACGAACCACGGCCAGCTTCCTAGCCAGGCGCTCACGATCCCAGCGAAAGTGCGGCCAATCCGGCAGGTTGTGGATATATTGCGACATTCTCCGCACCTCCTGCGGAGATTATAACGGATAATCTCCGCATCCTGCACCATTCATCCGCATATTCTGCGGAGATTAGGGCGGCTATTCTCCGCGAGACTAGAGAAAGAAGGTTCCGGCGGGCTGGCATGGCGCTGGCATACTGGAGTCATGGCCAACCCAGAACATCTCGCCAAGTTGAAAGAGGGCGTCGAGGCTTGGAACCATTGGCTTGCAACTCACAATAATCCACGCCCGGAATTATTAGGGGCACGCCTCCGAGGGGCGAGCCTCAGGCGAGCGAACCTCATCAAAGCGAACCTCTCCATTGCGAATCTTTGCGAGGCTAAACTGACTAGCGCTCACCTCACTGAGGCAGACCTCGGCGAAGCGGACCTTGCTGGGGCCGACCTCACCGGAGCGAACCTCAGCGGGGCGGACCTCCACGAGGCTAATCTAAGCGGTGCGAACCTCTTCGAGGCGAACCTCAATGGGGCGAACCTCCAAGGGGCGGACTTAGCCGGCGCGGACTTGCATGGGGTGAGTGTAGGGTCAACGACGTTCGCTGACATAGATTTGAGTGGAGTGGAAGGGCTGGAAACCATAGAACATCTCGGTCCATCCAGCATCGGCATCGACACAATCTACAAATCCAAAGGCAAGATTCCCCACGCTTTTTTGCGTGGGGCCGGCGTTCCCGATAACTTTATCGAATACATGGCCTCGCTGGTCGGCACAGGGATCGAGTTCTATTCCCTGTTCATCAGCTACTCAACCCACGACCAAGTATTCGCGGAGCGCCTCCACGCCGACTTGCAGGCGAAAAGCGTCCGCTGCTGGTTCGCCCCCCACGATATGCACAGCGGCAAGAAGATCCACGAGCAGATTGATCAAGCCATCCACTTGCAGGACAGGCTGCTCCTTATCCTCTCCCTGGACAGCATGAAGAGTCAGTGGGTAAGGACAGAAGTATTCAAAGCTCACGAACGGGAGCTCAGGGAGAACCGGCGCGTCCTCTTCCCGATCCGCCTGTGCTCGTTCGAGGCCCTGCGCGACTGGAAGCTCTTCGACGCCGACACGGGCAAGGACTTGGCGCGCGAGATTCGCGAGTACTTCATCCCCGATTTCAGCAACTGGACGGACCCCGCCGCTTACCGCAAGGCCTTCGACAGGCTTCTCGACGATCTCCACGGCAAGCCCGGTTCCCCTTCCGTCTGACTTGAGCTGGAGGGCCGAATGGGATATGAGTCACCTGGCGGAGGGAGCAGGGGCCTTTAGTACTACAGTTGTAGATGGAAAATTCCGGAGGGAGCAGGGGGTTTTAACCCCCTGAAAGATGGCGATTTGACGCGGCCTTTAGGCCCGGACCTTTCCACTAAGAAGGCCTGCGGCTGAATTCCAAGCCAGCATTGAGGGGCCTGAAGGCCCCTGCTCCCTCCGCGCCGTTGCCATGCGCCTGAAGGCCCGGGACCCTCCGGACGAATCCTTCACCCCGTTCCCCCAACGCCTTTGCTTCCGGGCGGGTTTGTCCCGCTGGATATGCGCCATTTAGCATCCGTACTGTGCCCGGTCTCGACACTCAGGTAATGTATGTGAAGGGCGTTGGCCCCAGAGTGGCGGAGTTGCTCGCGCCCAAGGGCATCCTCACAGCCGAGGATCTGCTCTACCACCTGCCCTTCCGTTACGAGGACCGTCAGAACCCCCGCAGCCTGGACGAGCTGAAGGCCGGCGAGACGGCCAGCGTGATCGCCGAGGTGCGGGGCTCGGCGCTGCTGCGCACCAAGCGCATGCCCATCTTCGAGCTGACCGTCGGCCAGGGACGCCTGGCGATGAAGTGCATCTGGTTCAACGGCAGTTACCTTGAGGGCAAGTTCCGCGCTGGGCAGACCGTAGCCGTCTTTGGCCGCATCGAGGCGTCGCGCTCGTCGAGCAACCTGAAGATGATTCAGCCGCAGTTCGAGGTGCTGCCCGATGCCACCGACGACGCCGAGACGCGGCTGCTCGAAGTGGGGCGCATCACTCCGGTCTACGAGTCGCTGGGCGGGGCGCGACTGGCCTCGCGCTGGCAGCGCAAGACCATCTTCAACTTGCTGGAGGGCCTGCGCGGCGCCGTGCCGGAGTGCCTGCCGCGCCAGATGCTGGCAAGGCTCGACGCGCCGGATCGCGAGACTGCGCTGCGCGAGGTCCATTTTCCGCCCGAGGGCACACCATTTGCCCTGTTGCAGGCCTCTGCGACCCCTGCCCACCGGCGGCTGATCTTCGAGGAACTCTTCTTTCTTGAGCTTGGTCTGGAACTCAAGCGCCGCCGCATGAGGGAGCGCGCGGGCATAGCCTTCGAGACCGGCGACAAGGTCCGCGAGGCCATTCGCGAGGTGCTGCCCTTCCACCCCACCGCGGCGCAAAAGCGCGCCCTGGGCGAGATTGTGGCCGACATGCGCGCCCCCAGCCCCATGCGCCGCCTGCTGCAAGGCGATGTAGGCTCGGGCAAGACCATCGTGGCCCTCCAGGCCATGCTGGTGGCCATGGAAAACGGCTACCAGGCAGCGCTGATGGCTCCCACCGAGATTCTGGCCACGCAGCACTACCTGGCCGCGCGCAAGCTGCTGGAGCGGTCGAGCCGCCGCTATCGAATCGTGCTGCTCACAGGCTCGCTTGACGAGGAGCGCAAGCGCCACACGCGGGGTCTCATCAACCGCGGCGAGGCGCAACTGATCATCGGCACGCACGCGCTGATCGAGGAGAAGGTCGAGTTCGACCGCCTCGGTTTGGTGGTGGTCGACGAGCAGCACCGCTTCGGCGTGCTACAGCGCTTCAAGCTTATGAAGAAGCCAAATCAGGCCGAGCCGGACGTGCTGGTGATGACCGCGACTCCCATTCCGCGCACGCTGGCGCTTTCGCTCTACGGCGATCTCGACCTGAGCGTGCTGGACGAGCTGCCGCCCGGCCGCACGCCAATCGCCACCCGCCGCGTCACCGCCGAGCGATCCGAGGAGGTGTGGGATTTCGTCCGCAAGCAGGTGGCAAAGGGCCGGCAGGCTACATCGTCTACCCGGTCATCGAGGGGACCAAAGAGGACCAGCCGGAGCTGGATTTCTCTCGCGACGACCCGGAGGCGGGTCTGCAACCGCCGCCGTTCATGGCTTCCCAGGTTCGAGAATCCGGACCCTTCGCCAAGCTCAGAGCAGGCTCTGGGGCACACAGTCTTAAGGTCCACCGGAAAGGGAAGTCTGCGGAGCTGTTTCCCCAGGCTGCCCAGGAGGCCAATCCGGGAGCGAAGTCCGGCCTCAAGTCCGCCGTCGAGATGCACGAAAAGCTGCGCTCGGGCCCCCTCGCCGGCCTGCGCCTGGCGCTGCTGCACGGACGCCTGGACGCGGACGAGAAAGAAATCGTCATGCGCCGCTTCCAGCGTGGCGAGATCGATGTGCTGGTTGCCACCACCGTCATCGAGGTCGGCGTCGATGTCCCCAACGCCTCCGTGATGGTGGTCGAGCACGCTGAGCGATTCGGCCTGGCGCAGTTGCATCAGTTGCGCGGCCGCGTGGGCCGGGGTGCGGCCAAGAGCTATTGCATCCTGATCACCGGAGAGCGCGTCTCTCCGCTCGCCGAGGAGCGGCTGAACGCCATGGTCCGCACCCAGGATGGCTTTGAGCTGGCCGAGCTGGACCTCACCATGCGCGGCCCCGGCGAATTCTTCGGCACCCGCCAGGCCGGGCTCCCCGACTTTCGCGTGGCCAATCTGCTGCGCGACCGCAAGCTGCTGGAGCTGGCCAAGCTAGAAGCGGCCCGCTTTGCAAACGCCTCCAACGCGGATAAGAACGGGACCAGCGAAGTGACCGAAGCCGAACGCGCACGCGTTTGGGCGCGGCTCAAAGAGGCATGGCAGCGACGGTATGGGCTGGTGGAGGCAGGGTGAGCGATTCAGCCGCTCCGATCGCTTCGCCTCATGCGCGACTCAGCCCGCCTCCGGCGCAACGCCGCCATGCACCATCTCCACCGGAAAGGTCTGTATCTCCAGGTCGACGCTCGCGATCTCAGCGCCGCACTCCGCCAGGTGGCTGCTGGTGCACTGGCAGAGCTCGGTAAACCGAATATGCCCGCTCTGGCTCAGTTCCAGGCCGGCGGCAATCATAAGGCTATAAACATCCACGCAGGAATGGCGCTCGAACTCGAACAGCATGGTCACCGTCCCGTTATCGTTTGCGCCGCGGCTCAGAACCCAGCCGCCGCAGCCCAGGATTGCGCCGGTAAGAGTTTGAACCAGCCGCGCCGGCTCTTCCATCGAGATAGCTTTCATTTGCATTGCCCAAGGTATGCTTATGGCTTGGCCCGTGTTGTGGTCCGGCATTCTCAGCCTCACATTCCCCTTATCGGAGCAGGGCGGGGGCAGCGTGACGAATGTTCCCTAGCCGCACGGCCCTTGACCGGCTTTGGAACATCCGCGCCCCGCCAGCCTCCGCGGTACCCTGCGCTGGTAATTGGATGCGTGCCAGACCGCCGTATTACGTCGGTAATCAACGTCGCCAAACGGACCGCCGGAATGCTCGCAAGCGCAACAGAAACAGAATGATGTAGCCTTGAATCATGATTGTCGGCTCCGGTATCGATCTGGTTGAGATCGGGCGCATCCAGCAGTCCGTGGATCGCCACGGCAGCCGCTTTCTCAACCGCGTGTACACCGCCGCGGAACAGGCCTACTGCCTCTCCAAGCGCAACGCGGCCGAGAGCCTGGCTGCCCGCTTCGCCGCCAAAGAGGCGGGGGCCAAAGCCCTGGGAACGGGTATCGGCGACGGTGTCAGCTGGCTGGACATCGAGGTCGTGCGGGAACCCAGCGGCCGGCCCACCATCCGCTTCCACGGCCGCTCCGCCCAGATCGCCGCCGCCCTGGGCGCAACCCGCGCCGCTCTCTCCGTCACCCACACCGCCAGCCTTGCCATGGCCAGCGTGGTGCTCGAAGACGGGCGATAGAGCCAGCCCGTTCTGCTATCCTCAAGGCGTCAACCGGCTCATTCAGCGAGGGGAGTGCCGTGCCAAGCCGCAAAGAGCTTCAGTGGTCGCAGTTGAGAGTGGGAGTGCTGGTCCTGGCGGCCACGCTCGTGCTGATCGGGATCGTCTTCCTCATGTCCGGCTCCACGGGAGGCCTCTTTGCCCGCAAGCTCCTGCTCCGCTCCTACTTTGAAAATGCCGCCGGGCTCAAGGACGGAGCGCCGGTCACGCTCGAAGGCGTCACCATCGGCAATGTGATCCATGTGCGCGTGGTTCCCGAGCGCAATCCTACGCCCGTCGAGGTCACCATGCAGGTGGACTACAAACACGTCCACGCGCTGCACGTCGATTCGACCGCGTCGATCGACCAGGCTGGCGTGCTTGGCGACAGCTACGTCGATATCAGCTCTGCCCATGCCAGCGGCCCGCCGCCGGCCAACGACGCCGAACTCAAGCCCTCCGGCTCGCCCAGCATTCAGGACGTCATCCGCACCAGCGACGAATCCATCCGCCAGCTCACCACGCTGACGAAAAAGGTCGAAATCACGATGGATTCGATCAACTCCAAGAAGGGCTCGGCGGGCGAGTTTATTAACGACCCCGCCCTCTACAACAAGCTCACGCGCGTTGCGGACGATCTCCAGACCATCGCCGGCACGGTGGCTGCGGGCAACGGTTCGCTCGGCAAATTCATCTCCGACGACACGCTCTACAACCGCGCCAACTCCGCCGTCGAACGCTTCGATCGCATCGCCACCGATCTCGACCAGGGCAAGGGCAGCGCCGGCAAGCTGCTCAAGGACGACACGCTCTATAACAACCTCAACTCCGCCGTCTCCAACGCCAATCAACTGGTGGCCGAGATCAACGCCGGCAAGGGCAGCCTGGGCAAGATCGCCAAAGACCCCGCCTTCGCCGAAAAGCTCGACGACACCGTCACCCGCCTCGACTCCATCCTCAAGAGCGTGGACGAGGGCAAAGGCACGCTGGGCCAGCTCGTCCGGAATCGCGCTCTCTACGACAACGCCGACCAGACCCTGGACCAGACCAAGCAGTTAGTAAAGAGCATCCGCGAAGATCCGAAAAAGTATCTTGTGATTCGCATGAAGGTCTTCTGAGAATCGCGATTTGGCGGGTGGCCCCGGTCTCAGTGACCTTTCCCAACCACGATGAGGGTGCCCCCGGTCCCTCGCTGTTGGGGACCGGGGATGGTGGCCGCACTTTCCCCGTACAAGCGATTCGGAATTATAGTATCCTCACGATGCATGAAAGGCGAGCGCATCCGTTATCAGCAAACAGGGGAGTTTCACTTCCTCACCTTCAGCTGTTTCCGCCGCCGGCCTTACCTATCGCCGGCTGCGGCCATGGAACTCTTTGAAGACGCGCTGGAGCGTATTCGCCGTCGCTATCTCTTTGTGGTTGCAGGCTATGTCGTGATGCCTGAGCACGTGCATCTGCTGGTCAGCGAGCCCAGGCGGGGGCTATTATCCAGGGCCGTTCAGGCCATCAAGTTATCCATCTCGATGCGCAGCCGCGAAAGGCCCTTCTGGCAGGCGCACTATTATGACTTCAACGTTTCGACCCACGAGAAGTTTGTGGAGAAGTTGCGCTACATCCATCGGAACCCAGTGCAACGAGGGTTGGTGGCAAAGCCAGAGGATTGGAAGTGGTCGAGCTTTCGCCACTACCAGACGGGCCTGCGCGGAACCATAGAGATCGAATCGGATTGGACGGCCCGCGAGAGAGGCTGGCAACTGCCTGAGTGGATGCGCTGCCGGCAGTCCGACTCCCCCTCCCCGGTCCCCAAGTGCGAGGGACCGGGGGCACCCTCAACTTGATAGAATCCCGCATGAGACCGGGGCCACCCGCCAATAAAGTCAGGCCGCATCGAATTCGGCGCAACCATCGTCGCCGGTGAATGTGAATAGTGACGCGAGGTGCCACAATTAACCTCGGCGGAGCGGCCGATGGCCCGCGAAATTGTTTAGACCGGTTTCGCAGTTGCGTTGCAAAGAATCGGATTAATGGCCGCTGTATACGTGGAGAGGGGGCAAGATGTTTTTTCCGGGATCCTTCATTTGGAAACACATCAGTGATGAATGGCTTACTAGCAGGAAAGCGTCTGTGCTCTTTGGAGCTTCATCTGTCCTGATCTTAGGGACAACCGCAGCCCTGTACAACTATTTCCCGACCGAAGATACCAGTAAATCCATCGCTTGCTTCTGGTGTGCAGCAGTTATCTTATGTGCAGCTTGCATCCCTTTTCTGTGGGGAGGGATGTGGCGCTTCTGGATGATCGGTGATCCATCCAACCGATTAGCACGGGGAATATGGTTCCTTTTCCTGGCATTTGGAGTGTGGTACGGAGCAGTTTTCTATTATGTGTTTGTGTACTTGCCTGCTACCTATAGGAGAGAAAAGATGAATCTGGAGGACGCAGCAAAATGAAATTACTCAAACGTATTCTGATATCAATGTGGATCTTGCCTCTCATAATGGGGATTCTGCTGCTTCACGGTCCGAAATCTATTTCACAATTCCTTCGTCCGATTGCCCCTTTTTTTATTGTGCTTCTTCTGCTCCTGATGATTGGAACACCAGCATATATCTTGATCCGGTTATATAAGATCGGTGCAAAACGCAACACAGGAGGCTGATTAGATAACCGTGTCGGCTCCGTAGGCTCCGAGTAAACTTGGTTAGCTCAAGAAACCAGGGCTCGGAGGAAAGGAGCCGAGCACATGAAGATTGTAGGATGTGATTTGCATACGCGCTACCAGCAAATTGCGATGCTGGATGAGGAAACGGGCGAGTTGGTAGAACGCCGCCTGGAACATGGCAACGGCGAAGCCAAGGAGTTCTACACCAAATTGTCCGGGCCGGCGGCGGGTGGCCTCGGTCTCAGTGACGTTTCCCAACCACGCCGAGGGTGCCCCCGGTCCCTCGCCTTTGGGGACCGGGGATGGTGGCCGCACTTTCCCCGTACAAGCGATTCGGAATTATAGTATCCTCACGATGCATGAAAGGCGAGCGCATCCGTTATCAGCAAACAGGGGAGTTTCACTTCCTCACCTTCAGCTGTTTCCGCCGCCGGCCTTACCTATCGCCGGCCGTGGCCATGGAACTCTTTGAAGACGCGCTGGAGCGTATTCGCCGTCGCTATCTCTTTGTGGTTGCAGGCTATGTCGTGATGCCTGAGCACGTGCATCTGCTGGTCAGCGAGCCCAGGCGGGGGCTATTATCCAGGGCCGTTCAGGCCATCAAGTTATCCATCTCGATGCGCAGCCGCGAAAGGCCTTTCTGGCAGGCGCACTATTATGACTTCAACGTTTCGACCCACGAGAAGTTTGTGGAGAAGTTGCGCTACATCCATCGGAACCCAGTGCAACGAGGGCTGGTGGAAAAGCCAGAGGATTGGAGGTGGTCGAGCTTTCGCCACTACCAGACGGGCCTGCGCGGAACCATAGAGATCGAATCGGATTGGACAGCCCGCGAGAGAGGCTGGCAACTGCCTGAGTGGATGCGCTGCCGGCAGTCCGACTCCCCCTCCCCGGTCCCCAAAAGCGAGGGACCGGGGGCACCCTCGACTTGATAGAATCCCGCATGAGACCGGGGCCACCCGCCTCCCGGCGAAGCAGGACGGGGTCTGGAAACCCTCCCCCGTTCCGGGAGGTTCGGATAGCGCGGTAATAGCCTATTTCGCCGCCAACTGCCGCAGCACATACTGCAAAATCCCGCCGTGCTTGTAGTACTCGATCTCCCGCGGCGTGTCGATCCTAACCGTGACCTCAAATGATGTCTGGTGCAGAAGGTACTTGCTATCCGGAGTAGATGTCGCGTATGCCCTAAGTGTGCGACCATTGGCAAAACCAGAGTTGATGAGATCAACGAGTCCAGGCAAGTGATAATACTCCTCACCCGTCAGTCCCATGATCTCCGTATTCTCCCCTTCCCTAAACTGCAAAGGCAGAATCCCCATGCCCACCAGGTTCGACCGGTGAATGCGCTCGAAGCTCTCCGCAATCACCGCGCGCACACCCAGCAGCTTGGGCCCCTTTGCCGCCCAGTCGCGCGAAGAGCCGGAGCCGTACTCCTTGCCGGCCAGGATGATCAACGGCACGCCGCGCTCGGCATACTTCTCGCTGGCATCGAAGATGGACATCTGCTCGCCCTCGGGCAGCAGCCGCGTCACGCCGCCCTCGGTGCCGGGAGCGAGCTTGTTCCTGAGCCTCACACTGGCAAAGGTCCCGCGGACCATCACCTCATGATTGCCGCGCCGCGAGCCGTAGCTGTTGAAGTCCGCCGGCTTCACTCCGTATGCCGCAAGATACCTACCCGCCGGGCCGCTGGCCTTGATGGACCCTGCCGGGGAGATGTGATCGGTGGTCACCGAGTCGCCCAGCACCGCCAGCACGCGCGCGCCGGCAATCTCACCAACCGGCGCGGGCGTCTTCGAGATCCCCTCGAAGTACGGCGCCTTGCGGATATAGGTCGAATCCGGCTCCCACTCGTAGACGTCGCCGGTGGGAAAGCGCAGGCCCTGCCAGTTGGCGTCGCCGAGGCTCACCGTCGCGTACTCGCGGCGGAAGCTCGCGCTGGACAACCCCTTCTCAATGGCCTCGGCCACTTCTGCCTGCGTGGGCCAGATGTCCTTGAGAAAGACCGGCTGCCCGGCCTGGTCGATCCCCAGCGAATCCGTCTCGAAGTTGTGGCCAATCCTTCCTGCCAGCGCATAGGCCACCACCAGCGGCGGGCTCATCAGGTAATTGGCGCGCACGTCCACGTTCACGCGGCCCTCGAAGTTCCGATTGCCGCTCAGCACGCTGACCGCAACCAGCCCGTGCTCGTCGATGGCCTTGGAAACGTCGGCGGGCAATGGGCCTGAGTTACCGATGCAGGTGGTGCAGCCGTAGCCGACCACGTTGAAGCGCAGCTTCTCGAGATACGGCAGCAGGCCGGCCTTGGCGTAGTAATCCGTAACCACCCGCGATCCGGGCGCAAGCGAGGTCTTCACCCACGGCGGCACAGTCAGCCCCTTCTCGACGGCCTTCTTGGCCAGGATTCCCGCCGCCACCATCACTGACGGGTTCGAGGTATTGGTGCAGCTGGTAATGGCCGCAATCACCACCGAGCCATGGTCGAGATACCGGTCCGGATCGACGCCGAACCGGGCCTGAACGGTGGTGGCCACCTTCAATGCAGTATCATCCTGAGCGAAGTCCGCCGCGGCGGACGGAGTCGAAGGACCTGCGGCTGCTTCGCCTCCCGCGCAAGCGTCGGTCACCGCCCCGCGCTCCCAGGCAGCCGCGGTCCGCGACCCCAGCGGCTTGGCTGTGGGCGCGAGCAGGCTGGGCAGTTGCTGCGCGAAGCTGGCCGCCGCGTCCTTCAGCGCAACGCGATCCTGGGGACGCCTGGGACCGGCCACGCTCGGCTCGACCGCGTCCATATCCAGCTCCAGCGTCTCGCTGTACTCGGCCTCCGGCGAAGTGGCTGTATGGAAAAGGCCCTGAGCTTTGTAATAGTCCTCGACCAAGGCAATCTGCTCTTCGCTGCGGCCCGTCAGCCGCAGGTAGCGCAGCGTCTCGGCGTCCACCGGAAAGATGCCGCAGGTGGCCCCGTACTCGGGAGCCATATTGCCGATCGTTGCCCGGTCGGCCAGCGGCAGCTCGGCAACGCCGGGTCCATAGAACTCGACGAACTTGCCCACCACGCCCAGCTTGCGCAGCGCCTGTGTCACGGTCAGCACCAAATCGGTAGCCGTCGCGCCCTCGCGCAGCTTGCCGGTCAGCTTGAATCCCACCACTTGCGGAACCAGCATGCTGATGGCCTGCCCCAGCATGGCCGCCTCGGCCTCGATGCCGCCCACCCCCCAGCCCAGTACCCCCAGCCCGTTGATCATGGTGGTGTGCGAGTCGGTGCCCACGAGCGTATCGGGGTACGCAAACAGCTCACCGTCAACCTGCTCGGTGAAGACCACGCGGGCCAGGTACTCCAAATTCACCTGGTGGCAGATGCCCATCCCCGGCGGCACGGCAGAGAAGTTGCGGAAGGCCGTCTGGCCCCACTTCAAGAATGCATAGCGCTCGCGGTTTCTCTGAAATTCCAAGAGAGTATTTGCCGCAAGAGCGCCCGCGGCGCCGAACTCGTCCACCTGCACGGAATGGTCGATCACCAGCTCGGCCGGCGCCAACGGATTCACGCGCTCCGGGTCGCCGCCCAGGTTCTTGATCGCGTCGCGCATGGCGGCCAGATCGACGATCGCGGGTACGCCGGTAAAATCCTGCATTAGCACCCGCGCCGGCATGTAGGCGATCTCGCGGCTGGGTTCGGCTTTGGCCTCCCAGTTGGCCAGGAACTCGATCTCCGCGGCGGTTACGTTCACGCCGTCCTCGCGGCGCAGCAGGTTCTCAAGCAGAATCTTCAGGCTGAAGGGCAGTCGGCTCAGGTTGAAGCCGCGCGCCGCAAGCGCCGGCAGGCTATAGATGGTATAGGTGCGGTTGCCGGAGTGGAGCGTGGTCTTGCTCTGGAAGCTGTTCATCTGGGGAACGCCTTTCTATCCGCGCGGCGGCGGATGGGTCTATGAATTGTAAATTCGGAAGCTCCGCCGGGCGAAGGCTCCGCCGGATTGCGCGGCGCACAGTCCGCTGCAATCCTAATCGATTTTCAACTGGATAGTTGGCTCAGCGGGAGAGGCGCCGGCCGCGGTCGCGCCGGCCGCGACGAAAGCGTCTGAGCCCGGGCGTTCCTTTAACCGGAATGTCGTTGCGGATGCGCATGGTTTCAAGCAAATTCTAACTCGGCGCGGTCGCGATTGGAAATAGCCGGAGCGAAGGGAATCAAGCCACCAACGAGGCCGAAAGCCGCACCCGTTTCGCCGCTCTGAATTCCGCTGGCCTCACACCTGCGCGGAATCCAGGTTGTTTACGCCATACGAGTCCAGCGCATCGCCAAGCGCAACGATGCCCTCCAGCTTGTGAATATCCGCCCGGTGAACCACGGGCAAAACATCGAGGCGGTAAGCGCTCATGCGTTCGAGGGCCAGGTGCAGAGGATGATCCATGTGGACATGCGGAACGCGGGTTGTCTCCACAAGGTTGGTCAACAACAGGTCGTTTCCGCCATCGGCAAAGGCCCGTTCCAGCGTCTCCACATTCAACATGCCCAGAAAGTACTGGCCATCGGTCACCGGCCAGATTCGCGGTTGCGCCGAGCGAGTTCGCTCAATCGCATCCTGGAGGCTCATCCGCGCGGAGAGAACCTCCGGAGATCTGCGCATGACCTGAGCCACCGTGCGCTGGCCGGTATGGTGAAGCGTGGCATGGCTGGGAAGATGAATGCCATCCTGAAAAGCCAATGCCTCGTAAATCGGCTGCTTCTGAAACCGCCTGGAGATGAAAAGACTGGTCATGTTGGCGATCATCAAGGGCACAATAACGGCGTAATCCCGCGTCATCTCAAAGATCATCAGCACCGAAGTCATGGGAACGCGCACGATGCCCGCGAAGACCGCTCCCATGCCAACGAGTGCGTAGGCGCCAGGGGTCGCCGTATATCCGGGCAGCAGGTGATGGGCCACCGCGCCGACCGCGCCACCCAGCATGGCGCCGAGAAACAGGCTGGGGCCGAAGATTCCGCCGGCGTTGCCGGAGGCATAGCTGACCGTGACGCCGACGAGTTTGAGCGCCACCAGCAGCAGCATCAGCTTGAGCGCCATCGATCCGTTCAGGGCAATGCCCACGTAGGTGTAGCCCACGCCCAGCACCTGAGGCACGAACCAGCCCATCAGGCCCACCGTCACGCCCCCCGCCACCGGATGCCACCAGCGCGTGCTCCTGGGCAAACTCAGAAAGAACTTGCGCATTCCCAGCAAGAGCTTGGTGAAGGCAACCGACAGAAAGCCGCCGGCGATGCCCAGCAAGGCGTAGATGCCAAGCTCCAGCGGATGAACCAACGTGTACTGCGGCACTTGAAACAACGGATTATTGCCCAGTATCAGGCGCAGTACCGCCCATGAGGTGGCACTGGCCAGCACCACAGAGCCCAGGATGGGCGCGTTCATATCGCCCATCACCTCTTCGAGTGCGAACAGCACCGCCGCCATGGGGGTATTGAAGGCCGCGGCAATGGCGGCCGCCGCTCCAACGGGGATCAGGGCTTTCACCCTTTCCGGGCGCAATCCGAGCGCGCGGCCCAAGACGGAGGCTATACCCGCGCCGACTTGAACAGAGGGACCTTCGCGGCCAAGCGGAATTCCGCTGGCCAGTGTGGTTGCCGTGCAGAAGAACTTGCCCAGTACTGTGCGCAGGGAGATAAATCCATCCCGCGCGAAGAGCGCGGCCTTGGTCTGCGGCACGCCGCTGCCTCGAGCATCTGGAAAATAGCGATAGAGAAGGTAGCCCATGGCTAGCGATCCCGCCACAGGCACCAACACGCGCCTCCACGCGGCGCCGTCCGGCGGATAGAGACGCATTCCCAGCCGCTCGGTGAGCACGATGAATGCGACCACGGCAAGCCCGGTAAGCGCTCCGATCAGCAGCGAGAGCAGAAGAAAAATCTGCTCTTCCCGCTCCTGAAGATTCGCCATCCAGCGTGATCGCAATGCCGATTGCCAGCTCTTTTCCGGTCGGTTCTCAGCGGAGGCGAGTGAAGCCATGAAGACAGTTTAATATCGCTCCAAGCAAATAGCCGACGCTAAGGTTTCAACTAACACAGAGAGAAATAGATTCCCTCAGCTCAGTTCGCCTACCGCGGCACTTCCATGTTGTATAGGAAGAATGCCCGCAACTCCAGGTACGGTCCATGGAAATCCCTGGGCAGCGGAGGATAATTCGACCCCGTGAGCGCGCCCCAGGCCGCGCGGTCCAGAGCCGTATCGCCGGAGCGGCCTTCGAGCACCAGGCTCCCATCCATCAGGCGGCCGTTGGGCAGCACCTTGAAGCGAATCGCAACCATGCCCGACTTCAGAATCGGCGCATTCACCTCGTCGGGAATCAAAGGATCCCAGGTGCGTTCCGTCTCCCAGTGCCAGCGTTGCAGCCAGGAGTTGAAATCCACGCCCTGCGTGTCCGACAGCACCTCGACTCCGCCCGAACCGGCCCCAGGATGAAGACGGAGACCGCCTGAACCCAGGTTGCCCGCGCCACCCTGCCCAGGGTTGCGCGCCGCGCCCTTCATGGCATCCCGCAGTTGGTCGGCTGGGTTCTGCGAACCCAGGGCAAAGTTCGGCCGCGCCGGAACCGCCGCCGGACGAGGCGACTCAAGTTGCGACTCCGGTGCGGCAGGAATGGGCTGGGAAGGCTGAACCGGAGCAGGTGGCGCGGGAGCTGGAGCCGGAGCCGGCGGAGGAGTGGCCCGGTTGAGCGCATCGAGCGTCTGCTGGTCGACGACCGGCGGCTTCTCCTGCGGAGGGTTGATCTTCACCTTCGGAGGCGCGGGACGCAGAAGCTCGCGCGGCGAATCGAAATAGGTAAAGTCCTTCGGCTCGATGGTCTTGTTCCGATCGACAACAATCGGCACCTTGAAGACGTACTTCGGCAGCCACGTAACCGCCGAGAGCAGCGCCAGATGGACCAGAAGCGCAATCCAGAACCCCTCGCGCAAGCGCGCCCAGCGCCGTTCATCCTCGAGCTCGCCAATCATCTCCAGCAGCTCGTGCGTGTCGTAATCCACCCAGCGGGAGCCCCGAACTGACCGAGGCCCCGATTCGCGCTCAGGCTCCGGCTCGCGCGCCGCAAGACCCAGCGGCGGCGGGGGCAGGGAAGCGCTATCCAGCTCGGGGCTGCCGGGCTGATGGCTGGTCTCGGGGGGCTCGTCGCGCTCGGTTACCCGATTTGGCGTTTCGCTGGTAGGCATTCGCTCCTGAGGATCTGGCTGGGCAAATATGCCGCCCACCGGTTCCGTCTCGTGTCCTTTCTATCTATTCTCTCATTCGGCCCAAACCCTTGCGCAATGCCAAGGCCCGTACAATGGATGCTGTTAGTTAAGACGGATTGGCGGCTGGAAGGGGACTCTGCTTGAAAGCTGTATTTGCTCGAATCGTGGCCAAGTGGAATCTTGTGCTCGTGCCCTTTTTGGCCAAATTCGGCATTTGGGGCGTAGGCCTTGTCGCAATCCTCGATTCCTCCACCATTCCCGTTCCCATGGACGCGATTCTGGCCTTCTACGTGTGGAACGACAAGGGCCACTTCTGGCTCTATTGCCTGCTGGCCTCCATTGGTTCGGCTCTAGGCGGTCTGCTCCCTTACGGGCTGGGCCGCGCCGGCGGCGAACTCTTCCTGCTCAAACGCGTCAACCGCGAGCGCTTCGAGAAGATGCGCAGCCGCTTCGAGAAGCAGGAGTTTCTGGCCATGATGGTTCCCTCCATGCTGCCTCCGCCTACACCCTGGAAGGCCTTCGTCTTTGCCGCGGGCGTCTTCGAGATGCGGGTGGCGCCGTTCATGCTGGCGGTCTTTTGCGGCCGCATGGTTCGCTGGCTGACGCTCTCGCTGCTGGTGCTCAAGCTGGGCCCAGGCGCCGTTGGGATCGTGGCCCACCACTCCCTGGCCCTGATTGGGGTCGCAGGCTCCCTGGCTGTGCTGGGCTTCGCTTGGTGGTGGATGCGGAAAAAGCGCGCCGGCAAGTTGCTGGCAGGCTGAAAGTAAGCACGGGCCGCGTCGTGATTTTGGCTGTCGATTCCAGCGCGTCAATTACAATTCGTGCCGGGGGCGAATCCAGCCGGCGAGCTTGATAAAACCACGCTGCTGCGCCCCACGCCCGTCAAAACTGCGTAAGCCGAAGGGAGCAAACCAGTGGAAGTCCATCCTCCTCATAGCCCAATCCACTCCGTCAAGGAATTCATGGTGCATTTGCTGGCCATCACCATCGGCCTGCTGATCGCGCTCGGCCTGGAATCCTCGGTCGAGTGGTTTCATCACCGGCATCTGGCGCAAGACGCGAGAGAGAACATCATTCAAGAGGTTCGCGCCAATCAGCAGGATGTGCTCCGGGAGGTCAATGCGTTGCCGGCGGAAGAGAAACACCTGGACGAGATTCTCGGTTGGATGGACTCCACACAGCATGGCCATCCCGTGAAACCGAATTGGAATTTCATGTGGACCACCATTCTTCCTCGCGACTCCGCGTGGAGCGCCGCATCCTCAACAGGTGCCATCGCCTTTATGAGCTATGACGAAGTGAAGGTGTACTCGAACCTATATGCGATGCAGAACCTATACAGTATGTTGGTGGAGCGCAACCTGGCGGAACGGCATGATTTGAATGTCGTTCTCTTTGGCATGGATGCCACGGGCAAGCTCTCCGAGGCTGAATTCGAGAAGGGAAGAGCGATCGTCCTGTCGGCAAAGATCAGGAGCCGGGAGATGCAGGAGATCGACAACGCTCTGAATACGAACTACACCCGGCTTCTATCGCACGAGCATTGACGGCTGCGCGCGGAATGCGCTCACGCATCGTCCACGCCAGCAAATGGAATCGGAACGGGGACCGCTGAGCGGCTACCTCCCGGCCAGCGCTTCCTTCCCCCGCGCCTCGCTCATACGCCGCACCAGCACTGGAAGCCCGAAGGCCGCGCTCACAACGATGGCCGTCGAGATCAGATCGTTGCGGTAGAACGGCAGCCCAGCCAGGTAGCAGGCGCCCAGCCCGCCCAGCGTGCGCGGATACGGATAGGCAAGGCCACTTACCCAAGTCGCATAGTTCGAGACCAAAAAGAACGAGGTCGGCCCCAGCAGCGCCGCCGCGCCCGCGCGCAGAACCGTCGTCCGGCTGCGCAGCAGAATCTGGCCAAGCGCCATGGCCGCCACATACCACGCCCAGGTCATCGTGTACCACTCCCAGCGGAAGCTGTAGTGGTAGGCGTAGACGGTGAGGTAGTAGTCGGTGGCCATCAGCACAGCCAGCGGAGCCAGCATTTCGCGCCAGCTGCGCCGCGCGCCAAAGTAAAGCAGAGCGCCGCCTACCGCGGTAAAGTTCATCCACCCGCCATGGGGAAGCAGGCGAGACAAAACGGCAACCAGCAAAAGCAGATAAGCGGGCATAACGACCTCAGTTTCTTCGGTATCGGGATTCATCTCCCAGAATGTGGAAAGCACTCAGGGCGGACAGTGCGCCTTCTTATTGTGGGGTCCAGAAGCTGCGGGGTCAACCTGAATCGTTGCACCCGGTGAACATGTTTTTTGATCAGGTACAAGGTCGCGTCGGGCGGTCTCCAGACTCCTGGGAGGACGGCTCTCCCCCGGAGGCGCGGATGCCTGCTTCTACCGCGGGATCGGGTGCATGACCAGAACGAATACGAAGAAAACCACCAGGAGACAGAAAGGGAGACTCAACAGCCAGGTGAGCCACTTCTTTTCGGGATGGTTGACCCAATAGCAGAGCAGCGCGGAGAGCAGAAGCGCCTGGGGCACAATCTCCAGCCAGCCGCGCAGCTGCATCCAAACGGGAACCGTGGTGTATATCAAGCCTTCCATCGATCCGGGAGGCGCCGCAAAGGTTCCCAGAATTCCCAGAGCGATCAGCATCCACCCCATCAGCAGCCAGCCATGCTTGCGGCCAAAAAGCCTTTCGCGGAAGGGATAAAAGACCGCGGCAAAGAGCACGCCGCGCAGCGGCTGGAGGATCGGCCCGGCCATCATCAAGGGATCGCTCATCGGACGCATGTTTGAGCAAGGCTGGGCAATCAGCTCCGCATAGTGCA
>CAWCWQ010000179.1:0-4232 GCA_963799145.1 uncultured Acidobacteriaceae bacterium
ATCGGGTCGCCTTTTCCCTATAAAGTAGAACAGGTTAACCTGCACAGGCATGGGGAGCAATGGGCTTTTACGACAGCTTGGAAGCCGGCTCGCAGATCGACTCCTACCGCATTGAAGCGCCAGTCGCCCGCAGCGGCATGGCCTCCATCTACCGCGCCACCGACCTGCGCGACAACCGCATCGTCGCCCTCAAGATTCCCCACCCCGACCTGGAAGCCGATCCCATCCTCTTCGACCGCTTCCAGCGCGAGGCCGGCATCGGCGAAAAGCTCAATCATCCCAAGGTGATGCGCGTCTTCGGCGGCGAGGAGCGCTCCCGCATCTACATGGTGATGGAGTGGTGCGAAGGCCGCCTGCTGCGCCAGATCCTGGACGAGGGCGCGCATCTCCCACGACCGCGCCATCCGCATCGCCATCGGCGTTCTGGAGGCCCTGGAGTACATCCACGCCAACGGCGTCGTCCATCGCGACCTCAAGCCGGAAAACATCATGGTCGATGCCGAAGACAACATCAAGCTCATCGACTTCGGCATCGCCAGCGACTCCGCCGCGCGCCGGCTGACCTACGCCAACTTCACTGCCACGCTCGGCACGCCCAACTACATCTCGCCGGAGCAGGTGAAGGGCAAGCGCGGCGACGGCCGCTCCGACATCTTTTCCGTTGGCGTGATCCTTTACGAGATGCTCTCGGGCAAACTGCCTTTCTTTGGGCCCTCGCCCCTGGCCGCCATGAACGACCGCCTATTGAACCATCCCACGCCTCCCAGCGTCGCCGACCCCTCCATCTCTCCTCAATTGCAGGAGGTTCTCTATCGCGCTCTCGAAAGAAATCCGGCAAACCGCTATCCGAGGGCGCGCGATTTTCAGTTCGACCTCGAGCACCTGGATCAGGTGGGCGTCGAAGACCGGGCGGAGTTGCGAGACTGGCAAAAGCGCAAGTCCCACCTCTGGCGCAAGATCTTTTATTACGGCGGGCTGGCCCTCATTCCGGTCGTGATCCTGCTCCTGATGGTGCTGATTGCCCACCACCGGTAAGCAATACCGCCGCAACCCTGCGCCTGCCGGGAGTTCTTTCGC
The DNA here is from genome assembly GCA_963799145.1 of uncultured Acidobacteriaceae bacterium. Lineage (GTDB taxonomy): Bacteria > Acidobacteriota > Terriglobia > Terriglobales > Acidobacteriaceae > Telmatobacter. The sequence continues at coordinate 1,078 of CAWCWQ010000179.1, forward strand.
GGCGGGTGAATCCGAAAAGAGAATTCTAGTGGCCGGCGCTAATTGCCGATGAACCATGTGCGGTGTGGATTTCTCGCGCAAGGGCCTCGCCTTGAGACAGTGCGTCGCAGTTCATTGGAGGGTGGTGTGTTGGCTGGCGCTTTCAACCAGTCTGCTGGCCCAGCAGTCTGCCCTGCGCGCGCACCGGCAAGTGAATGAGCCCGGGAGTCTTGCGGCAGCCCCTCTCGCGTCCTGCAAGAGCAGTCTCTTCTGGATGACGGCTGGGAACGGCGCGATTCGAATCGCGGGGATCTGCTTTCTGATCTGCCTGCTCCTGCTGCTGGTTGCTGCCCTGCGGCGCGCAAGGCATCTGAGGGAAAAGTCGTTGGATCTGGGGCGCATTCTCAACGAGCGCACCCGCGAACTCGAACTCAGCCGCGAGCAGTTGCGCATTCAATTAGCTCACGACGTACTCACCGGAATGCTGAACCGCGCCGGAATCCTGCGTGAGCTTAGCGCGGAGATGGACCGCACCCGGCGGGAGGGCGGCATGTTGCTGGTGGCGCTGGTAAACCTGGACCGATTCAAGCAGGTCAACGATGCCTACGGGTACCAGACCGGCGATGAGGCGCTGCGGTGGTTCGCCGCTGCCGTAGGCGCCGCCATTCGCATCTATGACCATGCCGGCCGCTACGGCGGCGAGGAGTTTCTTCTGGTGCTGACGGAGATTGAAAGCGGGGGCGCCGCGGAGAGATTGGCCAGCCTCCATGCCTCAATCTCCAACTTGCATATTCACACGCGAGAGGCGGAGTTCGGAATCACCTGTAGCTTAGGAGCCACCGTCTTCGACCCATCCGCCCGCGACGAAAGCGCGGAGGCCCTCCTAACGGCGGCCGATCAGGCTCTCTATGCCGCCAAAGCCGCGGGCCGGAATCGAGCTTTTCTCCACCGCGCCGATGGCCCGGCCGCTTACTAGCGTTGATCCGGCCTCAATCTCTCGACTCTCAACCTGTGCGTCCTGCCTACGCCAGCACCACTTCGATCTTCTTGGCCTCGGGGTCCAGCTTCACGATTCTGAAGGTGCGAATCTGCCCTTCGCTAAGCGGCTTGGGCTTGAACTCCGCACCGGAAGCCTTGCCTTGCCAGCGCGCCTTGAGCATGGATCCGAGAGACGACAGGTCGGGCTTGATGGCGGGTATGGTTTCGGGAGCGGGAGCTTCGTTGGGCGTGGATGGGGCCTGGCTTGGGGTGGCGAAGGCGGTGCGGCAGATGGCGCGGATGCCTTCGCCCAACTCGACGTGGGCCAGGGTTGCCGACTGCTCTACGACTCGGCCCGAGACTGTGTCGCCCGCCTTGTGTTCGGCGATGTATTCGTCGATGTGGCTGGGGATAAGCTGCTTGATGCTAAGTTTGATCTGGCGCTTCTCCGGATCGATGGCGAGGATCTGCGCCTTCACGATCTGGCCCAAGCGAAGCACGTCTTGCGGATGGTTGATGCGCTTGTCGGCGCTGATCTCGCTAATGTGGACCAGGCCTTCGATGCCGTCCGTTACCTGCACGAAGGCTCCGAAGTTCATCAGCTTGGTGATCGGGCCTTCAATCTGCGCGCCAGCAGGGAACCTCTGCGGGGCCTCGATCCAGGGGTCTGCCAGGGTTTGCTTCAGGCCTAGAGCGATGCGCCGCTCCTCGGGCTTGACGGAGAGGATGACGGCGTCAACACGGTCGCCCGGCTTGAGAATGTCGCTGGGGTGGCGCACCTTCTTGCCGTAAGTCATCTCGGAGATGTGGATGAGGCCTTCGATGCCCGGCTCGATTTCGACGAATGCCCCGAAGTCGGCGATGCGGGTTACCGTGCCGGCGATGCGCTGGCCGGCGGCGAGGCGCTCGGGAGCCTTCTCCCAGGGTTCGGGCAGGAGTTGCTTGAGGCCCAGCGAGATCTTCCTGGACTGAGGATCGATCTTGAGGATGCGAAGTTGAAGTTGCTGGCCCATGGAGAGCGCGTCCTCGGGCTTGGCGATGCGGCTGTAAGCGATGTCGCTGACGTGGAGCAGACCGTCGATGCCGCCCAGATCGATGAACGCGCCATAGGGCATGAAGCTGCGCACTGTGCCGGTAACGGTGTCGCCTTCCTTCAAGGCCTCGTGGCGGGCCTGGATGAGGCCGCGGGCCTGCTCCTCCAGAACGATGCGGCGATCCACCACCACATTCTCGTCGGTCACGTCGAGCTTGGTGATGCGGCAGTTGATCTGGGTTCCGACCAGCTTTTCCATCTCGGCAGCGTCCTTGGCTCCGCTGCGGCTGCCGGGCATGAAGGCGCGCACTCCGATGTCCACCGAGAGGCCGCCCTTGATGACCTCGGTGACCGTCCCGACCACCGCGAGCTTCTCGGCGAATGCCGCTTCAAGAGCGGACCAGTCGCGGGGCTGCGCTACGCGGAATCGGGAGAGTTCGTAGTAGTGCTCTTCGTTACGGCCGGTCACCGAAACCGGGAAGCTGTCGCCGATCTTCACCCCTTCGGCATTGTTCTCAAAGGCGGAACGCGGCAGGACCCCTTCGGTCTTGTAGCCGATATCGAGGAAGACCTGCTCGGCGGAGAGAGAGACGACGACCCCCTGCAACTGCCTCGCGCCCGGTTCGCCCCGGTGGGAGTGGGCGCGCTCAAAGGCAGAGAGCTGTTCGGCGAAGGACTCCGCGGGTTCGGCATTCTCGTCGGGGTCGGGCACGGGGGCGGATTCTGGGCGGTTGTCGTTTGTCATAGCTGCTTTCATTACCATTCTCCCACGACTGGGCCACGGAGGTAATAGCGGTGTGCTGGGTGTGTGGACACGGGCTGGGTCCGGGAGCGAAAATGGCGCTTCACGCGGAGGTTATCAGGATTGTGCAATCGATGACTCGGCGGGGTTTTGCGCGGCTGGGGGCGATCGCGGTTGCCGCGGGAGCGGGCGTGGGCCGCGCTGGCCGCCGCGCCGCTTCGGCAGCCCATCGGCCTACAGCTTTACAGCGTGCGCGATCTGCTGCCCAAGGACTTTGACGGGACGCTCGCCAAGGTGCGCGAGGCGGGCTACACGGAGGTGGAGGCGGCGGGCTATTACGACCGCACGGCGGCGGAGTTCCGCAAGGCCATGGACCGGGCCGGGCTGCGCTGCGTCAGCGCGCATCATGGGCTGGGCGCGCTG
>CAWCWQ010000180.1:0-9116 GCA_963799145.1 uncultured Acidobacteriaceae bacterium
ATGGTCACACCAACCAATCGAAGGAGACTCTGGACTTTCTGGCGAACTTCGGCAACCAGTATCCAGTGATGCGGCCGTTGCTGTCGCGGTTGGAGCGGCGCGCGGAGGAGATGCACGGGGTGCGGGTGAACTATGCGGCCAGCTACTGGACGCCGCCGATGACCCCCAAGCTGGCCTTCGACCTGGAGAGCGGGCAGATTGAAAAACTGGACCTGGCGCCGATGGTCTCCATCACCGATCACGATACGATCCAGGCGCCGATGCTGCTGCGGACGGTGCCCAGCGCGCGGCGGATTCCGGTATCGGTGGAGTGGACCGCGCCTTATGGGACGCAGTCGTTCCACCTGGGCATACACAACCTGCCCAGCGCGCGGGCGACGGGGTGGATGGAGACGCTCAGTGGTTTTACCGCCAATCCGAGCGACGCGCGGCTGACCGAGATTCTGGCGGCGCTGAACGCGGAACCAAACGTGCTGGTGGTCTTCAACCATCCCATGTGGGATCTATACCTGATCGGCCAGGAGAAGCACGAGTTTCTGGTTGGCGAGTTCCTGCAAAAGAACGGTAACTTCATGCACGCAATGGAGCTGAATGGTCTGCGCCACTGGGAAGAGAACCGCAGGACCCGGCGGCTGGCGGAGAAGTGGAACATGCTTCCGATCTCCGGCGGGGACCGGCACGGCGTGGAGCCGAACGCCAACATCAACCTGACCAACGCCACCAGCTTTACCGAGTTCGTGCACGAGATCCGGCGCCAAAAGAAGAGCGATATTCTCTTTATGCCGCAGTATGCGGAGCCATGGAAGCATCGGATTCTGCAGTCGGCGATCGATGCCGTGCGGTACTATCCGGAGTTTCCGCAGGGTTCTCGGACGTGGGACGAACGCGTCTATCATCCCGATGCGAACGGGGTGGCGAGGCCGTTGAGCGAGCTTTGGCCGGACGGCACAGCGCCTTGGCCGATGACCTGGGGTATCGGTCTGGTGCAGCTGATGGGCAGGGGCCTGGTCTCGGGCGGGCTGCGAATGGCCTGGAGCGAGGCGCACCAGTTGCGGCTGGCTCTGGGCGAACACGACGGCTAAGAGCGGCGGAGGCTCTGCGGCATGGATTCCGTCAGTTTGAAAGAGATGTATGACCGATCGATTGCCGCGGGTAGCCTACTTCCCAGACTCGTTTCATGAAGTAAACGGGGTTGCGCACACCAGCCGGCACTTTGAGGCCTTTGCGCGGCGGCGGAATCTGCCGTTCCTTTGCGTGCGCGCTGGAGCCCGGAGGCAGGCGATACTGGAAGGCGGCAACGTGTGGACCCTGGAGCTGCCGCGCGGCTTTCTCTCCTTCGCTCTCGAAAAAGACCTGCGATTCGATCCGGCGTTTCTGCGCCATATTCCCTTGATCGGCGAGGTTCTTGGGCGGTTCAAGCCGGATCTGATCCACATAACCGGGCCGAGCGATGTGGGTATGCTGGGCGCGGGTCTGGCGCACCATCTCAAGCTGCCGCTGGCGGCCAGTTGGCACACGAACGTGCATGAATACCTTGCGCGGCGTTCAGCCTGGTTTCTGCGCTTGCTGCCGGAGCGCCAATCTATTGCGGCGGGGCAGAAGATCGAGGATCTGACCATGGCGGCCGCGGGTAAGTTCTACTCTCTGGCGAAGGTGCTGTTTGCGCCCAACCCGGAGCTGTGCCGATTGCTCGAGCGGAGCACGGGCCGCGCCTGCCACCTGATGCCGCGGGGCGTGGACGCGGAGCTGTTTCATCCGGCCAAGCGCAAGCGCGACCCTGAGGACCGCGATCGGGTGCTGGGCTTTGTGGGACGGCTATCCGTGGAGAAGAACGTGGCCCTGCTAGTCCAGGTGCAGGAAGAGCTGGAGCGGATGGGACACAAGAGCATCCGGTTCCTGATTGTGGGTCACGGCGCCGAGGAGGGCTGGCTGCGGGAGCGGCTGCAACGCGCGGAGTTTACCGGAGTGCTGCGCGGCGAGGCGCTCTCGGAGGCCTACGCGAATATGGACCTCTTTGTTTTTCCGTCGCATACCGATACTTTTGGCAATGTGGTGCTGGAGGCCTTGGCTAGCGGAGTTCCGGCGATTGTGACCCCCGATGGCGGTCCAGCCACCATCGTCCGCGACGGCGAGACGGGGCGGATTGTGCCGGACAGCGAGTTTGCCGCGGCGGCGGCCGGCGTGCTCGGCGACCCCGCAAGACACGAGGCGATGCGGCTGGCGGCGCGGGAGTTCGCGCTGACCATGAGCTGGGACTCGGTATTTGAAGGGGTCTATGCAGCCTATCAGACGATCCTGCCGCAGCGGGAGCAGGCGGCTGGGTAAGATCGCGCCGGGAAACCGCCCGCGTCCGCGAGCGTCATTTTGTCTGAGCCATCTTCGCGCCGATCTCCGGGAATCGCCTCGCGATGGCAATGCCGACGGCTGTGCATTGTTCACGCTTCAACCCGGGCAAAACGCAGAAGTTCTTGAAAAGTCCGCACTGCACCCAGAATCCTGACGGCGTGTCCTCGCCGCCCATCCCCCACCCGAATGACTTGATTTCTGGCACGGGCACTACCACCTTGCCGGGACGGGTTTGATTGCCCATCCAATCCGACTTCAGATCGTCCCCGACCGCTTCGAAGCGCTGGCAGGTAACAGAGAGCGAGTTCTTCAGGGTCTTGTTCCAGCTCTTCGCAATGTTCATGCCAGCCAACACCGCGCCAGCCAGCACCCCCGCCGCGCAGAGCGCAAAAGTGACCGGAGAGAATCTGGCGATTGGCCAAATCATGATAAAGACGATCGGAAACAAGATACCGGCGATCACCAGCCGGGCCTTGCTTCCGGAGTCGCGCTCCATGCAAAACTGCAGCTCGGCCGGAAGCTCCTTGGTTGTGAAGGCAACGCGCCCGGAGGCTGTCATGCTCCCACCTTCGGGCAAGCCGCCCGCTCTTCAGAATCCTAAATTGCCCGGCCAGGCGCTTGCATGAACGTTCCTTGAATCAAGTCCGGGCCGGACGCCCGCATTTTGGCCGGAGAGCGGCGTGCGCCTCGCAGAGTCAGCGATTCGGCTGGATCTTGGTACGCAGTTCCGGGAATCGCCGCAGGATGGCGGTTGTCACAGTTGCGGCCTGCTCCCGGTCCAATCCGGGCAGGATGCATATGTTATCCATCGGCCCGCGGCTCAGGTACAACCCGCCGGGATTGCTCGGCACAAAGCCCAGCCAATGCAACTGAGCGGTCGGGACGCCGACCGTCGATGAACGCCAGGGTTTCGATCCCACGCCCAATCCCGAGGCCTCGATGCGTTCCCTTGTCACCGTGAGCCTGGCGAAGCGGTGCTTCCGGCCAAAGGCCATCCCGATCGCCCATCCCGCCAGCAGGATCGCCGCGCAAACCGCCCGGCCGATGCTGTCGGCCGGGTACTCGCCGGTGAAGGAGGCAACCAGGGAGACGACAAGGAACGCCCCGGCAAGAAGCGGGTAGGCGCTCACGAAGACCCAGCCCATCTTGCGCTCGACCTGAAACTCCGCTTTGTCCGCGAGTTCGAAGGCTGTCAATTCGGAGTAAAAGAGAGCGATCATCCCGAAGGGATTCTAGCGCAGCGGCCAGCGCATCCCGTTGAACGAACGTTCAATATCGGGGACAGGCACATTCGTTCGCCCGCCTGTTCGCGCGCCCCGCGATCCGGAGGGAGATCCCACGGCGTGAATCGAAGCAGCCATTGGGATGGAGCCGGCGCCAGATTCAGAAGGCCGCATTCAAGTGCGCGCTTGCTGTTCCGCCGGTCTCTGGATAAGGCATGCCAATCCCTTGCCGGCTCCGCGCCACTTGCGGCATTCCGGCAAACGGCTATTTGTTGAGGTTGTAGACCGGGGAGGCGCCATTCTGGATGAATGTACAGGTCGCCTTGCCGTTGGGGCCGCAAACCTCTTTCTGCATCTTGATGGTCTCAAGCTGAATGAACTGCTCGGGAGAGAGGTGCATTGACTCGCGATAGGCGTTGTCGGCATCGGCGCGACTGGTTTCAGCGGCCTTGCGCTGGTCTTCGGCGAGCTTGGTCTGCTGCTCGGTCTGGATGCGCTGCTCCTGGGTAGCGGTCTCAATCCGCTGATTCTTCACCGAGTCGGGAGGGTTGGCCCTCCCGACCGTCATGGTCACGAGCTCGACCGGAAGACTCTTGTCCTTGATGAATTGGATGAGCTGATCGTGGATTTCCTTGTCGATGTCGTCCAGCGCCGTGGTGCTGATGGCGGTCTCGTTCATGCCCCGCCGTCTCACCGCCTGGCGAACCATCGTCTTGAAGGGCTCTTCCAGGTTGTTGTTGTACCAATCGGGGCCAAAATCCCTGATGAGCTTGACGGAATCAGTCACCTTCAGCACCATGATTGCGTGGAAAGTGATAGGGACGCCGTCCTTGGTCATTGTGTCGGGAAGTTCCGTCTCGTATTTCTTGGGTTGCATGTAGACGTCGATGCCGTCGGTAGTCAACGCCGTATACGTGCGCCCGGTCTTCACCGGCTCGGGATTGACCCCTCCATGACCGAAGATCAGCGGCTTCTCGACAAGGACAATTTCATGTCCCGCGTCGGGTGAATAGGAACTGCATCCGGTCACCATCGGCATGGTTGGCGCCGCGACCGCAAGAATGAGCACGAGCCCCTTGAACCGCATCTTCGTCTCCAGTCCGCTGAAGTCTCAAACTCTGCTTCCGACTGGACAGAATGCACCGCGTACCGGCTGAGGCTCGATAGAGCCTCGTGAGTCATAAGCCCTGGCTGCCGCGATCTACTGTCTTCCGGCTTTTTGTGAGATCGTTATGCCGGTCAGGCACCGCTCATTGGCGTCGTAGTACTCCCGCGCCATTTCCAACTGCCAAAGGGTCCGCAGCGAGTCGTCTTCGCCGAGCATCCTTGCCGTCGGAGCCTTCGCGGCCTGATTGATGACGATGGTGACGTTCTCAAGCCGCGGCGCATCGCTATCGATCTTCCCGTCCGGGCGCAGATAGCTGAAGCTGACGCGCTGGACACTGCCGCCAAGCTTGGTCCAGAGGAAGTAATCGCATAGCCGTTCGTCCCGCTGCAAAGACGAGACAGCGGTCTTGGTCAACGCATATTCAGGCCCCACCACTGTTTGCGCCGCTGCGGACGCTGGAACGAAGCTTCCAGCCAGAAAGAGCAATATGGGCATTAGGGCAATACGCGTGAATCGAATGTTCATATACCAAACACCTCCTGCTTGCTGCTCCCGTTTCGACAGAATGCAGCTAATTAAATCTCCTACATCCTCCAGGTAATGAAGCGCAATCCCCCAAATTGGCGGAACGCCGATTTTTCTCGTGAACTAGTCAACTCACGAGGTAACGGATGCCGGCCCGGGCACTAACCGCAGGTGCGGGCAATTCTTTGAATTCAGGCACTCTTCGGCAAGGCGCAGCCGCTCCACCGGCCGTCCGCCCAGCAGGTGTTCCTCCACAATCGCCGCCGCGTCCTCGGGTTGCGCATTGCCGTACCACACCGCCTCGGGGTAAACCACCACTGCCGGCCCGTGCTCACACTGGTCCAGGCAGCCCGACTTGTTGATACGCACACTTGTCTCCAGCCCTGTAGCTTTGGCCAACTGCCGTAGCCGGGCATGCAATTCGCTCTTGCCATCGGCGGTACAGGAAGGCCTCGGCGCGCCGGCTGGCCGCGTGTTGTGGCAGACAAAGACGTGACGCTCAAATGCGGGCAAGCGGTATTCCTTCTCTATGCAGACTGCTTGAGATTATAGCCTTAGCATGATTCGGGCCAGTCGCAAGCGCCCGAGGATTGGACTTCACTCAGGCGCGTCCTGCCCGCCGGCCAGGTCGCGATAGCCCAATTTCCGCAGTTCGTAAAGCCCGCGCCGATTCTGCCGGCCTTGTGCGGGGGTTGAGACCCCCGCCTCCCTCCGAACCGAGTTTTTCCGCAGCCTGTCTAGCCCCGGAGGAATGCTCATTTGAAGATTGCCCTGGGACCAGCGACTATCCACCCTCCAGACTCCTTGCCAGCACGTCGCGACCGAGGTCGGTGATGCGGTAGTAGAGGGCGCGGCGGACCTCGGCCATCAGCGGCAGCATTCCGCGCAGCACCTCGCCCAGCGGGGCCAGGTAGTACTGCGCCATCCACTCAGCCAGCTTGAGCAATTCGTCGTGGAGCGGCGGTTCGTCGTCCAGCACCGCCTCAAGATAGCGGACCTCGAAATCCGCCGGGGCGGTAACGCTCACTGCGGTCACCACGCCGATCAGCTTTTCGTTGCGGAAGGGGGCAATGACCCGCGCGCCGCGTTTTGGAAGCTGGTCCTCGCGCGCCGCATAGGTGAAGGTGCGGTCCAGCGGGACGGGCAGAGCGACTTCGCAGCAGGCGGGCATGGGAGACATGAATCAGTGTAGGGGATGGGGGGCTGAAAACGGGAGGCCTGCGAATATAGGGTGGCGGGTCAGGTTCCGCTTTGGCAATCCGCCCGGAACCCTCGAATTGCCCTATTTTAGGGCTCTGATTTGCAGGGGTGCTCCGAAAGGGTGCTCGTCCTGTCGATCTCATCAACCGGAGACTCGCTATTGATTGCCCATGGAGAATAGCGTTTTGCAGCACATCGAAGTGGCACGTAATGCGCTCCATCGAATCTCCAGATCCTTAGTTCGATCAGGCCCGCACGCGCGTTTGAGGCAGTCGCAATGTCAAAGAATCCGCGGCTGCTGGTTCTGAGAACAATGAGGCCGAATCCGCTGTATTCGAGGAGAGTGGTTGCCCTATTTTCGGAGAAACTCAGCACCCAAGTGTGACAGTTGAGGTTTGGGTGGCAAGGACAGGAACTTGAGTCGCCTTCCCAGTCGCCCATCTCATTTACGGCAAGCTGCTTCTGTTCTGTCGATTGCAACTGAATGGGCTTCGACGACAGAGATGCGATGCGCTTTATGCCCTCGTCTGCGGTTACTCGCGGACAGTGTCTACCCAGCCAAGGAGCCACGATGCGTTGAACTTCGCCGCGTTCTTGATCGGAAAGCTTCAGCTCAGAGATTCTCTGCCAATCCTGACTTGAGGCGGCGAGATTATTGAAGGTAGGCCATGGCTGTTTGCTGGTCTCGATGTCCTGAACACTTGATTGTCCAAAAGGCGTGGGAGGGTTGAGTCCCACACTGGACGAGGCAAGCAGAATTGAACACAAAACGACGCTCCTCGACATCAATGCCAAACTCATTGATTGACCTGCCTCGGTTCATTGGTTCGTGCTAGGAATCCTATTCCCATCGAAGTGCTCTGTCTGTATGATCGCCTACTCGAAAACTGCACCACAATCGAATATCGCCTTTTCAACTCTTGCAAACCCGCCCGCGCGCAGTACAATTCATTCGACATGACAACCAAGTCCGCAATCCCCGCCGCCGCTCCTGCGCCCGCCGCTTCGCCGAGCGCTTTGCCCACCACCGCCGGCCCCATCACCATGTCCATCGACATTGGCGGCTCGGGGCTGAAGGCCATGCTGCTGGACCCGTCCGGGAACCCGGTGAGCGAGCGCCAGCGCGTGCTCACGCCGGTCGTGCCCACTCCGGAGGCGGTGCTGGCCGGGCTGGACGAGCTGCGCAAGCTGATGGGCGCGTTCGACCGGGTTTCGGTGGGCTTTCCCGGCGTGGTCAAGCACGGAGCCACCTTCGGCGCTTTCAACCTGCATCCGCTGTGGGCGGCGGGGTTTCCGCTGCAAGCAGGAGCTGGAGAAGCGCTGCAAGAAGCCCGTCCGCGTGGGCAACGATGCCGATGTCGCCGGCTACGGCGCCATCAAGGGCCACGGCGTGGAGCTGGTGCTTACCCTGGGCACCGGCCTGGGCTCGGCGCTCTTCACCAACGGGCATCTCTGCCCCGGCCTGGAGCTGGGCCACCATCCCTGGCGCAAGAAGGGCATGACCTACGAGGACTACATTGGCCGCCGCGGCCTGGACAGGTTCGGCAAGGCGCGCTGGAACGACTTCATCGAGGCCGCAATCAAGCAGACCGAAGCCCTCTTCAACTGGGACCACCTCTACATCGGCGGCGGCAACACCAAGAAGATCCTTTTCACGCCGGCGAAGAATGTCACCATCGTCTCCAACGAGAGCGGCCTGCTGGGCGGCGTGGTGCTGTGGCGCGATCAGGCGTGAAAGGCAGGGACTGAGGGACTAGGGACTAAGGGACTGAGAGCGTGGGACTGGTGCGACTCTGGAGCGGTTTCCATGGCGGAGAACAAGACCAAGCCTACCGAAGTAAGCGTGGCGGCATTCATTGACGCGATTGCCGACCCGGTGAAGCGCGCTGACGCCGCGGCGCTGGCAGAGATGTTGCAGGAGGTCACAGGCGACGAGCCGAAGATGTGGGGTCCGTCGATCATCGGCTTCGGCAGCCATCACTACACTTACGAGAGCGGCCGCGAGGGCGATGCGCCGATTGTGGGCTTTTCTCCGCGTAAGGCTGCAATCGTACTGTATGGCGCGACGAGGGCCGGCGACTCTGATGCCTTGCTCGCCACGCTTGGCAAGCACACCACCGGCAAGGGCTGCCTGTACATCAAGAAGCTCGCGGACGTGGACAGAGAGGTGCTCCAGAGCCTGCTCGTTCGGGCAGTCGCCGCAACCAGAGCGCGGCACCCGGGCTAGCGTAGCGGGGACCGCAAAAGCGCCGCCCGGAAGGGCACGAAACCACTTCCAAGACAGCTCCGGGACAGCCCGCTCCCGCCCCGCCCGCGCTCGGTAGTTGAGCAGGAAAACGATTTTTTCGATATATTAAAGATTCAGGTTAGTCCCAACCGGGGCCCGGCCTGCTCCGGCAAGCCACCTCAAGAAAGACCAGGGCGATTTCCTCGGCGGGAATTGCAGGGGTTTGTGTCTTTCGGGTGGCCAGCTCACTCCGCAACGCAAAAAGGTTCATCGGAAAGGGTTGCCATGAACACATTGGACAAATCGGATTGTCGTCTCAGAACACCTCAACCGCAGGGGCTCTACCATCCGCGCAATGAGCACGATGCCTGCGGAATGGGACTGGTCGCCAACATTCGCGGCGAGAAGAGCCATGAGATTGTCCGCAAGGGCCTCGAGGTTAGCAATACATATGTACTCTGAACCAAGTAGGCTTACACATAACAAC
>CAWCWQ010000181.1:0-23915 GCA_963799145.1 uncultured Acidobacteriaceae bacterium
AGATGGGCTTGCCGTACGTCAGCGACGCCGCGATCACCCGGCACCTGGCGAGCTTCCTCAAGCGGCATCTGAGCGGCGACGGCGCGACAACGCCGCCGAAGGCCATCCTGTTCAACGGCGGCGTTTTCACGCCCGGCATCGCTGCGCGATCGCGTCGTCGAGGTGCTGCATCACTGGTTCGACGCGGCGCCGAACGATCTGGAAGCCGCTGGTGCTGACCAATCCGTCGCTCGATCTGGCCGTGGCCTGGGGGGCGGCGTATTTCGCCTGGCTGCGAGCACACCGGCGGCAAACGCATCGGCGGCGGCATGCGCGCGGTCTTATTACATCGGCGTGGGAGCGGCGGCGGGAGGGCGACGGCTCCTGCCGAGCAGGGGCCAGCGACTACCGAATCTTCCCAGCACGGCTCGGCAGGAGCCTCGCAGCCACCCAGCCAAACGACGGAGATTAGGACGACCGTCCTCTGCGTGGTGCCGCAGCACCTCGAAGAGGGCAGGAGATCTCCCTGACGAGCCGGAACTCGAGTCGTCGCTCGGCCAGCCGGTGATGTTTCCGCTCTACTCGTCGACGGTGCGTGCCGGCGACAAGGCGGGCGACTTGCTGCGGTCGGCGCCGACGCAACTGCTTGCAAATGCCGCCGCTGCACACCGTGCCTGCGCGGCGGCAAACGCAGCGGCGCCAAGAGCGTTCCGGTCACGCTCGCCGCGCGGTGCACCGAGATCGGCACCCTCGAACTCTTCTGCGTCGCCAAGGACGGCAACAACGCTGGCGGCTGGAATTCAACGTCCGCGACTGATCGATCCGCGATGCCGACGACAAGGGCGACGCGCGCGCCGGGAAGTCGTCACCGACGTCTGGCCCGAGGAGCAGGTGCAGGCGGCGGCCCAGCGGATTCGGGCGACGTTCATCGAAGGCCCGGAGCCGTCGACGCCGAAGGAACTCGCCAAGGCGCTGGAAGCCGCTCTCGATGCGGGGCGCACAAGTGGCCGACCGGGCTGTGTCGGCGGTTGTGGGAGTTCCTCGTCGAGGTCGCCGACAGCGACGGCTGTCGCCGGCGACATCTGTCGCGCTGGTACAACCTGGTCGGCTACTGTCTGCGGCCCGGCTTCGGCGATCCGCTGGACCGCTTTCGCGTCGAGAGGGTCTGGAAGATCCTGGCGGCGCCGCAGCACAGCGACATGAGAAAAAGACACATCGATGGCATACACCGAGCATAGGGATGTCGACATCGTTCTTGAGCTTCATTCCCTTTGTGATAATGCGCAGGATTTCAAGGCGACCCTGCTCGTTGGGCAAACCAATGTTGATTTCACGATCGAACCGACCTGCGCGGTACAACAACAGAACAATGTTGACTTCATCAAAAAAAGACACGACCGATATAGCAACAGACCAATGTTGATCTCACGATCGAACCAACGCGACCGGTACAGCCTCTTCTTCTTCTTCTTCTTCTTCTTTTTCTTTTCTCGTCTTGAGTGTTCGGTCATACAGCCGATTCCTGGCTCTCTTGCTCACTTGCTCTTACTCACTTGCTCACTTACTCACTTGCTCTTACTTCTGTCCGTCAATAGCTATATTGATTAAGCCTCCATTCTGCTAACTAACTAACCCCAATTGCCCTATGCCTGTCTGGGCCAGTGCCCTACACCCCATGCCCTTGTTCATCCCAATGCCCTGCAATGTCCGACATGCACCAGGTAATTACTGGACAATTGACAGAAACCAGAAGCATGCACTCGCCGAATCTCCTGAGGGCCCCATCGATGCTGTCCGGTCTGTTGGTGGCGGCGATGACGATGACCTGGTCACGCTGGGCAAGGCCGTCCATCAGGGTCAAGAGCTGGGACACGACCCGTCGGTCGACTGCGCTGTGCGTCTGCGCAACCGTCGTCAACCCAATACGCACGTTGCTTGAGATCCTAGTCATAACCAGGGTTAATTTTAGGCGTCCGAAAACACGCGTAGCATTACGCGTATGGTCTCCAAAAGACGCGTAGCGCCTGTCGCGAGAACTCACGAGCGGGGGGGGGGGTGCAAATCGAAGTTTTCGCCGTTTTCGTCCCGAGAACTCTATGCGCGTAACGGACCGTTTTTCACGCGTAACGCCACTTTTTTCACGCGTAACGCACCTTCTAGCGCGTAACGCTACGCATAAGGATTCCGTTTTTACGCGTAGCGTTACGCATGACCCTCCAAAAACAGGCGTAAAAATCGCTCGTCGGCCAAAAAAACGCGTCATTACGCGCCTAAAATTAACCCTGGTATATCCAAAATACAAGCTGCGAGAGATCTTAAACGTAACTAAAATACAAGCTGCGAGGGATCCTAATCATACCCATAACAATTACTTACCGTACTGCGTGAGATACTAATCATACCAAAATAACTTACAAGCTGCGAAAGATCCTAATCATACCCAAAATACAAGCTGCAAGAGATCTTAACTAAATACATAACTAAAATACAGGCTGCGAAGTCCTAGTCATAACCAAAAATACCAGCTGCATGAGGTCCTAGTCGTATCCAAAATTCAAGTTGTGTAACTGGTCTTTTTCATAACTAAAATACAAGCTGCGAAAGGTCTTAATCATATCCACAATTCAAGCTGCTGAACGTTCCATCGTTAGTTTAGATCAGTATAAGTTCATTTGCAGGACTCCTTGCTCTATTAACCCTTTAATCCCGACCGTCGCTTTTGAGACGACCCCTTCAAATTATAATATGCTTGTTTACTTTTTCTGCATGCTTTTTCAGTTTGTCTGCTGCATAAAATGCAATGCCGGCGGGGCGGCGCCCCGCCGGCATTGCATTTTATGCAGCAGACAAACTGAAAAAATACAGAGACGGACACGAGCGGTTATCAAGAATTTAGCAATACATTTTTATGTGTGGCGCCTCGTTCAGTTACGTTCTTCACGACCCGGTCTCTCATGCGGGAGAGCCTGCCGGTGCGCGAAGCGCAAGCGCAGCGCCAGCAACTGATAAGCACGGTAAGCACCAACGGCCGCGTCGAGCCGGAGGTGAACTACGAGATTCATAGCCCTGTCGCGACCACCGTCAAGGCGGTCTACGCGCAGCCCGGCGACCAGGTTCCAGCCGGCAAGCTGCTGATGCAGCTGGACGACATGGCGGCGCGGGCTCGGCTGGCCAGCGCCGAGAGCGGTGTGAAGGCAGCGCAGGCCGCAGTGGAAGCGGCCACCCACAACGGTACCTTGCAAGAGCGCCAGGCGGCGGCGAGCGAGGTGGCGCGCGCCCGCATCGACCGCGATCAGGCCCGGCGCGATCTGGACGCGCTGACCAACCTCAAGTCCGCCGGCGCGGCCTCGGCCAGCGAGGTGGCGGCGGCCCAGCAGAGGCTGGACACGGCGGAAGCCAGCCTGCGCGCCTCCGAGCAGAGCGTGAGCAGCCGCTACTCGCCGGCGGAGGTCGAGAGGGCAAAGGCGGCGCTTGCCGATGCCGAAGCCAATCTTGGCGCGGCGCGGCAGGTTGTAGCCCAGACCGCGGTTCGCGCTCCCGTCGCCGGAACCGTTTACAGGGTCGATGCCGGAGCCACGGAGTTTGTTGAAGAAGGCAAGCTGCTGGTGGAGATGGCCGACCTGAGCCACGAACGCGTGCGCGCCTATTTCGACGAGCCGGAGATCGGCCAGTTGGCGGCCGGGCAGAAGATCCAGATCAAGTGGGACGCCAAAGCGGGCCGCTCTTGGCAGGGCCATATTGCTCGGATCCCATCGACGGTGACGATTTACGGCACGCGCAGCGTGGGTGAGGTGCTGGTCGCGATCGACGGCAGCGCCGGCGATTTGCTGCCGGACACCAACGTGACGGTCACGGTAACCACCTCCAGCGAACCAAACGGCCTGGCCGTGCCGCGCGAAGCGCTGCACAGCGAGAATGGGAAGCCCTACGTGTACAAAGTGGCCGGCGGCGGGCTCGTTCGAACCGCTGTTACTACCGGGGCCATCAACCTCACACAGGTCGCCATCCTCTCCGGCCTCAACGAGGGAGACTGGGTGGCGACGGGAACGAGCAACGGACAGCCCTTGCAAGAGGGCATTCCGATCAAGGCTGTGCGGTGAGGCTGCCGCGCTTGGTTGCAAGGGCGCTGCCGCCGGCGTTGCTGGCGGCGGCTGTGGCCGTTTCGGCGCCCGCCCAGGCCGCCGCCCCGCTGCGTGACCATGAGCGGCAGCCGCAGCCTTCTCAATCCCTGGCACAGGCCAATGCGGACTTGCAAGCCGGCGAGGCGGATAATGCGCTGGCCATGCTCGACTCTCTTTCGCAGCAGTTCAAGTCGCTCCCCAATTCGTCTGCGAATCTGGCCGAGGCCGCCAACCTGGAGTGCCGGACGCGCCTCACGCTCAGGCAGTGGGATGCAGCCCAAACCGAATGCGAACAAGCGGTGCGGCTGGATGCGCAGAACTCCAGCTATCATCTGTGGCTGGGCCGCGCGCTTGGCGAGAAGGCCAGCCGAGCCTCCTTCCTGACCGCTTATTCGCTGGCCAAGCGCGTGCGGGCGGAATTCGAGGAGGCGGCGCGGCTGGATTCGCGCAATGCGGATGCCCTCTTCGATCTGGGCGAGTTTTACCGGGAGGCGCCCGGAATTGTGGGCGGCGGGGCTGATAAGGCGCAGGGCGTGGCGGCGCAGCTGGACAAGGTGGACGCTGGGCGCGCTCACCAACTGCGCGGCCGCATTGCCGAAGACCAGAAGGACTACGAGACGGCCGAGCGCGAGTTCAAGCTGGCGATCGCGGCCGACGCCCATCCCGCTTCCCAGTGGATTGCGCTGGCCAGCTACTATCGCCGCCAAAAGCGGTGGACAGAGATGGAGTCGGCGGTGCATAGCGGGACAACCGCGGCTGAGCGCGACAAGCGAGCCGGCCTTGCCCTCTACGACGGCGCAACCCTGCTCACCGAGACCGATCGCGACCCGGCGCTGGCAGCCAAAATGCTAAACGACTATCTGGCCGGGTCGGCGAAGACCGAGGAGGCGCCGGCATTCGCGGCCCATCTGCGGCTGGCGCGCCTGAAACAGAAACTCGGCGATCCCACCGCAGCGGATCGGGAACGCGCGATGGCGCTGGCTCTGGCGCAAGAGTACAAGCCCGCACAGGATTTCAGCCGCTAGATGCCGAGGCATCGACAGGAAGAATGAACTTGAAGACGACCCACAATCCGCGCCGGGCATGGACGCCAATCCTCCTGGGGTTGGCGCTTGCGGCTGCGCCCACACTGCTTTCGGCCCAGGTTTCTCTTGCCACGGTGGTGGACCTTGCGCAGCGCAACTCCAGCGCCGTCAAGCTGGCGGAAGCCGATGTGCAAAAGGCCCAAGCCGCCCTTGCGCAGACCCAGGATGCGTATATTCCGAACTTCGTAATCGGCTCCACAATCGGTTATTCTCATGGCTTCCCAACCGGCCAGCCCTCGGTGGGAAGCGCCACCATGCAGTCGCTGGTTTTCAGCTATTCTCAGCGCCAATACACCAAGGCCGCCCGCGCCGGCCTCGACGCCGCCAACCTGAGCCTGAAGGACGCCCGGGAGCAGGTGGCTCTGGACGCCTCCACCACCTACATCGAGCTGGACACTGTCAACCGCGAGCTCGAGGCGGCGCGCCAGCAGGAGACCTTCGCCGGGGGGCTTGTCCGCATCGAGGAGCAGCGCACCGAAGCCGGCGTCGATTCCGACCTGGACCTGCTGCAGACGCGCCTCAAGGTTGCCCAGCTCAAGCTCCAGCGGCTCCATCTCGAAACCCGCGCCGCCACACTTGCCAAGCAGCTTGCCGTTCTTACGGGCATGCCCGCCGGCTCCATCCTTCCCGACCACGCCAGCATTCCCGAGATTCCCGCCGTTACCGCGGAGGAAGCTCCCCGCAGCCTCCTCGGCATCGACGCAGCCGGGGCAATAGCGCGCTCCAAGCAGCTCCAGGCCAAGGGAGACGATCTGTCCTGGCGACGGCCCCAGATCGGATTTGGAGCCGTATACAACTACGACTCCAACGAGTTGAACGACTACCAGAAGTTCTATCAGCCCCAAACCTTCACGCCTAACAACGTCAGTTTCGGCCTCCAGATCACATTTCCTTTTTTCGACTTTGCCCTGCGCGCCAAAGCCAAGCAATCCGCGGCCGACGCTCTGCGCGCCACAGTCGAAGCCGAACAGGCCCAGCGGCAGAACGACGTTCAGATCGCTTCGCTCACCGGCAGCCTGCGCGAGTTGGATGCGCTGGCTGAGGTTGCGAGTCTAAAGCAGCAGATCGCCGATGAGCAGCTCAAGACCGTGCTCACGCAGCTCGAACTGGGCAACGGCGCTGAAACCGGCCCCGGCGCCCAGCCGCAATTGACCCCCAAGGCCGAGCAGTTGGCCCGCATCGACGAGCGGCAGAAATACGAGGATGCGCTCGATGCTTCGCTCGACCTCTGCCAAGGCCCGCCTTAGCCTGCTCCGCGCCCTCGGCCACATGGAAGACTGGCTGAACGAACTGCACGCAAAGTAGCCCGGCGCCAGCGGGAACCGGCTTAGAAACTGCCCGAATGTTAGAATGAAAGGGATGCCTATGCCTCTGAAAACGCTCTTTCTGAATCCGCCCTCGTTCGAGAACTTTGACGGTGGCGCGAGTTCGCGCTGGCCGGCCACGCGCGAGATCGAGTCCTACTGGTACCCGGTCTGGCTGACCTACCCGGCCGGCCTTGCTGGAGGGCTCGCGCCTGCTCGATGCTCCTCCGCACCACGTCTCCGCCGAGGAGACCATCAAGATCTGCAAGGACTACGAGTTCCTGGTGCTCTTCACCTCGACCGTTGGCTGGGAGGGCGATCAGCGCCTGGCCGAGGCCATCAAGGCGGCCAATCCCTCCATCCGCATCGCCTTCGTCGGCCCGCCGGTGACCACCGACCCGGACCGCGCCCTGAACGAGTGCTCCGCGCTGGACTTCATCTGCCGCCGCGAGTTCGATTACTCGGTGGTCGAGTTTGCCCAGGGCAAGCCGCTCAACGAGATTCTCGGCATCAGCTACAAGCAGGACGGCAAGATCGTCCACAACCCCGACCGCCCGCAGGTGGAAGACCTGGACGCCATGCCCTGGGCCACCAAGATCTACAAGCGCGATCATGGACGTGACGCGCTACAACGTGCCCTTCCTGCTGCATCCCTTCATCGCGCTCTACTCCACGCGCGGCTGCCCGGCGCAGTGCACCTTCTGCCTGTGGCCGCAGACACTGAGCGGCCACGCCTGGCGCAAGCGCTCCACGGACGATGTGGCCGCCGAACTGGCCTGGGCCAAGGAGAACTTCCCCGATGTGAAGGAGTTCTTCTTCGACGACGACACCTTCAACATCCAGAAGGCGCGCACCATCGAGCTCTGCGAAAAGCTCAAGCCGCTGGGCCTCACCTGGAGCTGCACCTCGCGCGTCACCACCGACCACGAAACCCTGAAGGCCATGAAGGAAGCCGGCTGCCGCCTGCTCATCGTGGGCTTCGAGTCCGGCGATCCGCAGATTCTCAAGAACATCAAGAAGGGCGCAACCGTGGAGCGCGCCCGCGCCTTCGCCAAGGATTGCCACGACCTGGGCCTGACCATCCACGCCGACTTCATTCTCGGCCTGCCCGGCGAGACCAAGGAGTCGATCCGCAACACCATCAACTTTGCCAAGACGCTGGATTGCGAGACCATCCAGGTATCGATCGCCCACGCCTATCCCGGCACCGAGTTCTACGATTACGCCAAGGCGAACGGCTTCATCACCAATGAACGCATGGAGGACGGCGGCGGCCACCAGATGGCGCACATCGAGTATCCCGGCCTGCCGACCGACTACGTGATGGAGATGGTGCACCGCTTCTACGACGAGTATTACTTCCGGCCCAAGGCCGCTTTCCGCGTGGTCTGGAAGGCGTTTGTGAACCGCGATCTGCCCCGGCTCTATGTCGAGGCCAAGGCCTTCCTCAAGCTGCGCGCGCAGCGCAACAAGATGGTCAAGCTGGCGCGCAGCCAGCCTGCCGATCCGCCGGCCCCGGCGAGCGCGGGCGCATAGGGAGTTCCTGCCGGGCCGCCTACGAATCGAGGTGCCGGGTGCCCCATCCTTACCGGCCTTTCTTGGGCTAGGGTGGGAAGCACAAACCCATAACCAGCGCCCTGCCTGCCAGGACCGAAACACAGATGGCTCACGAAAGACTCCTGCCGCGCCAATACATGATCCTGGGTCTGGTCGCCATCTGCGCCCCGCTCGGCGATACCTGCCTCTCGCGCGGCATGACCAGCTTGCCTGCCATCTCGCTGGCCCATCCCGCCACGCTCATCGCCGCCGTCTTCACGCCCTGGATCGCCTTCGGCATCGCGCTGCTCATCGGCTTCTTCGCCAGCTATCTGACCGCGCTGTCCTGGGCCGATCTCACCTTCGTGCTTCCGGCCACGGCCTTCGGCAACGTCATCGTCGCCCTGCTCGCCCGCTTCTGGCTCCATGAACCCATCTCGCTCGAGCGCTGGGCCGGAATTGTGCTCATCACCCTCGGCGTGGGCTTCGTGGCCCAAGGGCCGTCCCTGACCGAGAGGCCGGCAATTGAGGGGTCTGCGCCGGCCAGACTTGCGCCCATCGGACAGACACTCGGCACCACAGCAGAACCTGCCATCTCTGTCGCTGAGGAACCGCCGCGATGAATCTTCCCGCGCCAGTCCCCGCCACCGGCCTCTGGGCCGCAGCCGCCATGATCGCCGCCATCGTCCTCTGCTCCACGGCCGGCGAAGTACTCACCGCCGCCGCCATGAAGTCCGTCGGCGACCTCGACGAGATTCGCGCTCACTCGGGCCTGAAGGGCGCCATTCGCGCCGTCCTCACCTGCCCGCTCTTCTTTGCCGGCGTCGGCTTCCTGGCTCTGGCCTTCTTCTCTTTGCTCTTTGCGTTGAACCACCTCAACCTGAGCCTGGTCGCGCCCGCCTCGGCCTCGCTGACCCTGGTCACCAACGCCATTGCCGGCAAGATCTTCCTGAAGGAGAACGTAGACCGCCGCCGCTGGACCGCCGCCGTTCTGGTTTGCATCGGGGTTTATCTGCTGGCGCACTGATCCATTCTCACGGCTTTCGCCAAACAACAGAATATCTGAACAGTAGAAGGCGCTGGAGCTTGTTTCCCGGCAGAAGAACATCGCAAGACCTTTGAATCTCTCCGAGCGTCTCCTTTGGCTCACGCAAAGGGGCTTCCACATCCGCGCAAGATCGAAAACGTCGCAAGATCCAACTCGCCGGTTTTCCGGCAGCTGCGAATGCGAAATCCTGAATTGTGTGCGCGCGATAAAGCCCGATCACCGCGAGCACGCCGCCGGACTTCAGAAGATCGCGGAAGCGACCGAGGGCAGATTCGAGTGGAAGATGATGAAGCGTCGCGACCACTGAAACAAGATCGAAGCTTTCATTGAAAAACGGGAAAGTCATCACATCACCCTCAACAAACGCGATGCACCCTCCGGAATCGCCAGCCGAGGCTCCGCGCAATAGAGTCTCGCGATCAATCTCGATAGCAGTCACCCGCTCGCAATGTCTTGCAAGCTGACGCGCGAACATGCCGTTACCGCAACCAACATCAAGCGCGCTCTGGCAATTCGCCGGGACCGAACGGAGGATCAGGTCGAGATAGTGAATATTGTGATTCCAATCGTCGCGCATGAGCGTTTTATCAGCAAGCATCGATCAGCCAATCCACCACATCAACCCGCGCGGTCTCAAGTCCGCATCGAGAATGGTCCACAGTTCTCCGATGGCCTTGCAGGCCGCCTCCGCCGCCAGATGCCCGCTCCGCGCCGCGCTCTCCATGGTCGAAGGCCAGCCGGTATCGATCCAGTCACCCGCCAGAAGCAACCTCGGCCACGGCGAATCAACAAATGGCCGCGCCCTATCTCTATGCGGGGGCACCCCGAACGTCGCTCTGACCTCTTTGACCAGCGCGGCCTTCTCCAGCTTTGCATCTTTCACGCGCGGGAAGAACTCCGCCAGCTCGGCGAGCCGCCTGCGCAATCGCCTGCTCACGAGGCAGCGCGGCAAAAGCGCGCGTGGCGCTCACGACTAGCTCGATGTAGTTACCCTCCCGCCTTTGTAGCCGCGACTGGTTATACATCCAATGAATCTCGCGGTCCAGCAGCACGGCATGTTCCAGCTCCGTGATTTCGCGGTCGAACCACAGATGCACACTGCAAATCGGCCAATGCTCGTGCTGTGCAATCTTTCGCCCCAGCTCTTCCGCCGCGGCATTTGGCGGTAGCCCCGTCAGCAGTTTGCCCATCGCCTCAAACGGCAGCGCCGCAATCACATAGTCCGACGCCAGCTCACCACCGCGCGTCTTCAGCGTCCACTGTGAGACCGCCTCGTCCCACATCCGCACTCTCTACAGTCGTGTTCAGAAGCACCCTTCCGCCGTGCGCCTGCAAGAACGCGGGCACGCCCGCATACAGTTCGCTCAGCGGAACGGTGCTCATCCCCATGCTGCCCGCTTCAGCCGAGTTCAGGAACAGCTCGCGAATCACCTTGGCCGCATAAGGAACGGCGATCTCATCGATCTCCGCATTCAGCGCGCTGGCGATCACCAGCCGCCAAAAGCGATTCAGCGCGCCCTCGGTCTGCTTGTGCCGCCGCAGCCAATCTCCCAGCGACTCCGTTGAGTAATCCAGTGCTGCGGGGCGCATCATGGCCCGCATCGCGCGCCCCAGCGCCAGCTTGTCCTTGAAGCTGAAGGCCTTCGCGCTCAGGAAGCTGGGCGCGCTGTGCAGCGGCGCAGGCAATCGAAGCGGGCCAAACTCGAACGGCCCCAGCCGCGATCTTCGCCCGCCCGGCTCGATCATCGTCATCTCGCTGGTCCAGTGAATCCGGTCCGCCACGCCGATGCGGCGGTAGAAGCCGATCAGATTGGTGCAGCAGCCAAAGAGCACGTGCTGGCAGTTGTCGATGACCTCGCCCACGCCCGGATGCAGATACGACGAAGCCCGCCCGCCCAGGTAGCCGCGCCGCTCGACCAGTTGCACGCGCAGCCCGGCCTCGGCCAGCGCGCAAGCCGCGCTCATGCCGGCCACTCCGCCGCCAATCACCGTGACGGTCTTGCCGGGATATTGCTGCGCCTGGCTCAATGTATTTTCCAACGATCAATGATGGCCGGCAGGCTACCCTATCACCGCAACCTTGGCCCGCCTGCCAAGGCGGACTGTTACTCGGACGGGCAATTCCCTCAGCTGAACCACCGGATCTGTTCTCAGCTCACCATTGAGCCTGACTGCCCTCTCCGTGATCTTGCGATTTGCTTCCGCGTTGCTGCTGGCTAACCCCAGCAATACGAGAAGCTTCGGAAGTCTAATCAGTCCAGCGCTATGTGCGTCAATATCGGTAAACTCGACTTTGACTTCTTCCAGGTCTTCGGCCGTTTCCTTCTGCTGGAACATCCGCGCCCAGTTCTCATCGGCGGCGCGCGCGGCGGCCTCGCCGTTGAAGCCGGCGGTGATGGCGCGCGCCAGGCGCTTCTTGGCCTCCATGGGGTGCAGCTTGCCGCTGGAAACCTCAGCCTTGAGCGATTCAACCTCGGAGAGGCGCAGGTCGGTGAGGAAGACCCAGTACTTCCACATCAGCTCGTCGGAGATGCTCATCAGCTTGCCGTACATCTCGGCCGGCGGCTCGTTGATCCCAACCGCGTTGCCCAGCGATTTCGACATCTTCTGCACGCCATCGAGCCCTTCGAGGATCGGCGTCATCAGCACGATCTGCGGCTTCTGCCCATAGTCGCGCTGTAGCTCGCGGCCCATCAGGAGGTTGAATTTCTGGTCCGTGCCGCCTAGTTCGACATCGCTGTTCAAGGCGACGGAGTCGTAGCCTTGCGCGAGCGGGTAGAGGAGTTCGTGGAGACTTATGTCCTGTTCGGCGCGGAAGCGGGTCAGGAACTCCTTGCGGTCGAGCATCTGGGAGAGCGTGACCTTGGCGGAGAGGCCGATCAAGCCCGCATAACCGAGCTGATCGAGCCACTCGGAGTTGTAGCGGATCTCGGTGGCGGCGCGGTCGAGTATCTTGAAGGCCTGCTCGGTGTAGGTCTTGGCGTTTTCGTCGATCTGCTCCGGGGTGAGCGGCTTGCGGGTGACGTTGCGGCCGGTGGGGTCGCCGATGAGCGCAGTGGAGTCGCCGACGAGAAAGATGACCTGGTGGCCGAGCACCTGAAAGTGGCGCAGCTTGCGCATCAGCACGGTATGGCCCAGGTGCAGGTCGGGCGCTGTGGGGTCGAAGCCGACCTTGATGCGCAGCGGGCGGCCGGTCTTGCGGCTCTCTTCAAGCCGCTCGCGCAGGTCGCTCACGCGGATGATCTCCGCCGCGCCCTTCTCAAGCAGGTCCATCTGTTCGTCTACGGGCAGGAATTCTTGCATGTCAGAACAAGTATAAAGTCGCGGGCTGGGAGTGAGCTGGCTGCGGCATCTCGGGCGACGCCGTACCTCTATTCGCCGCCTGTCCTTTGCGCCAATCCCTCTTCCATTCCGGCTGGCAGCATCGGAGTCTTCACGGCCCTGGCCAGCTTGTCGGTCATCACCTGCAAGTGATAACCCATCACCGCCATGGTCATCGCCGCTCCTACGCAATGGCGATAGCGGGTAGCCACGGTCGCCAGAAACTTCCAATAACTCCAGCGCTGGCGGCCGAAGACGCCCTGGCGGACGATGGAGGTGACAAATGCCCGCGCATTGCCGCGGGTGAGCCACTGCTGCTTTGACGCCCGTTCTCCATGCTTGGGCTGAGTGCGGCTCAGATAGAGCTTGACGCGCTCGTAGTAGGCCTCGCCGGAGTAGATCCGCTTCAACACCGAGCGGTAACCCTCCAGCAGCCGCGCGGCATCCATGTTGGGAAGAAAGTTCAGCTTGTCGCCTGTGTTATCGCCTTGGCCTGCGTCCAAAATGCGTCCCTCCTTGCCCAAGCGCCGGAATAACTGAGTTCCCGGCATGGCTTGCAGCAGGCCAACCATGGCGATGGGAATGCCGCTCTTCTGAATGAACTCGACCATGCGGTCGAAGATGTCTTCGCGGTCGGTGTCGAAGCCCAGAATGAAGCCGCCCATCACCTGCATGCCATAGCTATGGATAACGGCCACGCTGTCAAGCAGGCTGCGCCGCGTGTTCTGCAGCTTGTTGCAGGCGACGAGGCCCGGCAGGTCGGGAGTCTCGATGCCCAGAAAGACCGAGACGAAACCGGCCTCTTTCATCAGCTGCATCAACTCCGGATCGTCTGCCAGGTTGAGCGACGCTTCCGTAAGGAAGTCGAAGGTGGTCTTGTATTGCCCGCGCCATTCGGCCAGCGCCACGCATAACTCTTTGGCGCGCGCCTTATTGCCGATGAAGTTATCGTCGACGATAAAAACAGCTTCGCGCCAGCCGGCCGCGCGCAACTGGTCAAGCTCGGCCAGCACCTGCGCCACGGCCTTGGTGCGGGGGCGGCGGCCATAAATCTCGATGATGTCGCAAAACTCGCAGTTGAAGGGGCAGCCGCGCGAGTACTGCACGGCCATGGTCGAGTAGCGGTTCATCTTGATCAGGCTGAGGTCAGGCAGCGGGCTGGTACACATCTCCGGCCGCTCGCCGGCTTGATAGATGGGCTTGGCCGTCCCTTCTTCCAGGTCGCGCGCCAGTCCGGCGATCAGCGCCTCGGCCTCGCCGACAACCACGTGGTCCGCCTTGAGATCGGCCGCCGAGAGGCTGCTGGCGATGGGACCGCCCACCACCGTTCGCAGTCCGCGCGCGCGGCAGCGCTCCACGATGGCTGCCAGTGAGTCGCGCTGGATGTGCATTCCGCTCAGCAGCACCACGTCTGCCCATGCCAGGTCGCGGTCGCGGAGCCGCTCGACGTTGGTGTCGATGAGGCGCTTGTTCCAGGCGCCAGGCAAGAGCGCGGCCACCGTCATCAGGCCCAGCGGAGGCTGCGCGGCCCGCTTGCCCAGAAAGGACAACGCATACTTGAAGCTCCAGAACGTCTCGGGAAACTCCGGGTAGATCAACAGGGCATTCATTGGCTGCCTCCACAAGGGAGAAGGGCTGCCGGCAGAGTTGGATTGCGTGCCCATCTCCGGCTGCGGCGCCGCATTCAAGCGCGCCAGATACCGCCGCGGCTGCGCTCGAAGCGGCGCATCGCTCCCAAAATATATAGTTCCGCCGCTCGGCAGGAAAAACTGTGCAAGACGGACCACTGTGCCGGGAAGTGGGATGCGTCTAGGCAGAAGTCCAGGAGGCCGGATGGAATGCCTGATGGGTTCCTTCCCAGTTACCGCGACGAAGCCCTTTGGCTTGCTGCCGAAATGTTTGCCTTAGACTTGGTAGATGGAAGAGTTCAGCAGGATTCAACGCCTCCCTCCTTACGTCTTCAACATTACCGACGGCATGAAGCGCACGGCCCGCCGCGCCGGCGAAGACATTATCGACTTCGGGATGGGCAACCCCGACGGAGCCACGCCAAAGCACATCGTGGACAAGCTGGTTGAGGCGGCGCTGAAGCCCGCTACCCACCGCTACTCGGTCTCCCGCGGCATTCCGCGTCTGCGCAAGGCCGTCTGCAACTGGTACAAGGCACGCTACGAGGTCGATCTGGACCCGGAGACCGAGGCCATCGTGACCATCGGCTCCAAGGAGGGCATCGCCCACCTCTGCCTGGCCATCCTCGACTCGCGCGACACGGTGCTGGTGCCTAATCCCAGCTATCCGATTCACATTTATGGCCCGGTGATCGCCGGGGCGCATGTGGTGAGCGTGCCGATTCACGACCAGGGGCATTTTCTGGCGCAGCTTGAAGACCTGATCCCCCGCATGGTGCCGCGGCCCAAGGCGGTGATCGTGAATTTTCCATCGAATCCTACAACAGAGTGTGTCGATCTGCCGTTCCTTGCGCGGCTGGTCGAGCTGGCCAAGCAGTACGGCTTCCACCTGATTCAGGATCTGGCCTACGCCGACATCGCCTTCGACGGCTACAAGCCTCCCAGCGTGCTTGAGGTTCCCGGCGCCAAGGAGGTCGCGGTCGAGTTCTTTACCCTGTCGAAGAGCTACAACATGCCCGGCTGGCGGGTGGGCTTCATGGTGGGCAACCCGGTGCTGGTGGCCGCGCTGGCCCGGCTCAAGAGCTACTTCGACTACGGAACCTTCACGCCCATCCAGGTTGCTTCGATTCAGGCGCTGGAGGGGCCGCAGGAGTGCGTCCGCGAGATCTGCGAGAACTATCGCAAGCGCCGCGACGTGCTGGTGGAAGGGCTGAACAAGCTGGGCTGGCCGGTGGCGCTGCCCAAGGCCACCATGTTCGTCTGGGCGCAGATTCCCGAGGCCTTCAAGGCCCTTGGTTCTTTGGAGTTTTCTAAGAAGCTGCTGACCGAAGCCAAGGTCGCCGTCTCGCCGGGGATCGGCTTTGGCGACTACGGCGACTGCCACGTGCGCTTCGCGCTCATCGAGAACGAGGAACGGACGCGTCAGGCGCTCAGAGGCATCAAGCAGATGTTCGCCAAAGGGTAGGGCATGCGTTGGAGAGTGAGAATTGGGCAAGAGTGTGGTAGGACACCTCGGCCTCCGGCCTGGCCAGCGAGTTCAGCCGGAACTCAAGAATTTTCTTTCCCGATACCGAACTGGCGATAGCGGCGGGAAGCTGGATAATCTAAATGATCCTGCTCAGTTGTGCTACAAACGGAGCAGGCGCACGACAAGCAACCACCGGGAGATGTTTTCATGGCGCACAGTTCAAGGGATTTGTCCCCAATCTATCTGTCGCAGCAAGAGGAACTTCCGTACATCGAGGACGAAGCGGTCCTCTACCGGAAGCCGCCAGGAAAACTCATTGCCTTCGGATGGTACGGCGGAAAATTCAGTCACCTGAATTGGCTTTTGCCGCTTCTCCCGACCTGCCATCACTACTGCGAACCGTTTGCCGGATCAGCTGCCGTGCTGCTCAACCGCGATCCGTCCCCCGTCGAGACATACAACGACATTGACGGTGAAGTGACGAACTTCTTTCGGGTGCTCCGTGATAACAAGGAGGAGCTTGTTGAGAAAATTGGCCTCACGCCTTTCTCGCGGGAAGAGTTCTACTACAGCGTGAGCAAGAATCCTGAGCGGCTGGATTCCGCCGACGTGGCTGCAATATGCTATGAAAGCTCAGGAAATGGACCAGCTCGCTGTAGCAGGTCTGAAGATTCGTTGAGGAAATATGGTTGCCTTGGCAGGTAACGAAGTTTTGGACGTTGAAATTCTACGATCTCCATGGGAATCTGCGCTCTCGAAGCTTGTTTCCGCCCCGGAGCAGTTCTTGATGCTCGCTTCACCATTCATAACTCTCTCGGTGGCTCGGTGGGTCGGCGAGCATCTTGTCAGATGCAGCCCACTTCAAAATCCGCGAATCGTCTGTCTAACTAACCTCCGTTTGGAAAGCGTTCTCAATGGATCGCTGGAGTTGGAGGGATTAGCAGAATTAGGACGCACCTTAAGAAACTTCTCCGTGATTCATCTACCGGCCCTGCATGCGAAGGTCTTCATAGCAGACTACAAACTTGCGATCATCACATCGGGGAACTTGACCCACGGCGGTCTCAGAGGAAACTACGAATATGGCGTCGCTCTTAGAAGGCCGGAGCTAGTCCGAGAAGTTCGACATGATTTTGAGGGCTATGCGGACCTCGGTGCGCCACTGACAATCGGAGAAATCGACGATTTCGCAGCCGAAACCGAGGAACTCAGGAAGGAGTTCCGGGCCAACGAGCGTCGGGCGGTCAAGGCCGCCAGCGCCGCCTTCAAAGGCAAGCTGCGCAAGGCGGAAGATCGGATTCTACACCTTCGTGCCGGGAAATCAAATCAGGCAATTTTCAGAAAGACAATCGAATATCTCTTATCCAAGGGTCCTATGAAGACGTCAGACCTTCACCCGCTCATTCAGCGATTACACCCGGATTTGTGCGATGACTCTGTGGATCGTGTAATCGATGGCGTGCATTTTGGCAAGAGATGGAAGCATCACGTCCGAAGCGCACAGCAGGCTCTAAAGAGCGGAGGCACGATTGCATTTGACGGAGGCATGTGGCGCCTGACCGGGAATGCTCCCGGGGCCTGGATCAGACAGGAATGACCAGCTTCTTGTGGCCGTTTCGTGCATCGGACCATTAAGAAAACAGTACTCAATACCGCCAATCGTTCTATTGCCAACAGGACACAGGAATATCTTTGCACCCGTCTTGGACGGTTTCTTCACCCGAACAACCCTGTGAGGCCTCCTACTTCGCTATCTGCTGGATGTGCATCGATTGCGGATCTTCGGATGAGCCATCCCAGACATGAACAGATAGTTTGCCTTCGTAAACCTCGATGAGCACCTGAGTTGGTTGCGTATCGTCGGCGGTGGGATCGCCTCGAAAGCCCTTCACGCCAATTTCTAGGCCGTAGGGGCCACTGCCGAGAGTGCGGTTCTCCAATTCGACTCGCATGATCTACTCCGCGAAGCAGGGAGTTGTCAGATGGATCGGCTATTCTACCCGGTCCCACTTCTATACTGCTACTCCACTCGAGCTTAACACCGCTCCTCAAACTCCGGACCGACTGAATTCTCAAGCAGCCAGTCGTCGTGTATCACAATAGTCACCACCGAGGGTGTCGAACGTAGCAGTGCTTGCCCACGAACGGGCCATTTGCGCATTCCACATTAGAATCTTGCACCGCGACACCTTAGACTGCCCCTCCTGTTGCACATCCTGAAACCTCTTCAGAAGGCGCACCTGCGGACAAAGCAAAACCTCGCCGAGGGGCATGACATAAACTTTATCGAAATGGAGACCCGGGTTTCAATGGTGCTTGCCACCATTGGGAGCTATCGCGATCTTTTCAACATCCAATTGCTCGATCTGGTCAGCGCCCCGAGCATTTCGCCCGCGCTCAAGGTCGCATGGAACGATTGTATTGCGAATTTAACCGTCATGCCCAACTCATAATGGTCGTGCCCTATCCAAGATTTTCATTTCCAGTCCTGAAGGCGCTGAGCAAAACAGCTCCGAAGCCCGCCTCGTTGTGGCACCCTAGAACTCAGGAGGAAATTGCACCCTATGCCTGCTCAGGAACCCGCCGCCGTCGCCGCAACTGAAGTTCTTCACGCCTGGGACGCAGGCGGAGCGAAGTCAGCCGAGGCGCTCGCAGCCTGGGTCGGCGCTCGTCTCGCGACGCATGAGGCGGCTTTGGCCGCTCTGCTGGCCGTCGAGGGCCAGCGCACGCCGGAGAACTCTCTGCGCCTCTACGACGCGGCCATTGAGCAGCTCAGCGTGGCCGGCGCGCAGGCCGGTGTGCTCAACTCCGTGGCCGCCGACAAGGCCGTCCGCGATCAGGCCCAACTTGAGGCCCAGCGGGTGGCCATGGCCGGGAGCGCCCTGAGCCTGAACCGGGCCGTCTACGACGCTCTGTCGGCCATCGATCTCGATGGCGCCAGCCCGGCGACCAGGCACTTTGTCCAGCGCACACTACTAAGCTATCGCCTTTCCGGTGTGGACAAGGACCAGGCTACGCGCGACCGCCTGCAAGCTCTGCATGAGAAGGCGACCCGCCTCTCGCTCGACTTCAGCCGCAACATTCAGGAGGGCGGCAAGACCATCGAGACTACCACGGCAGAGATGGACGGACTTCCCGCCGACTACATCGCCCGCCATCAGCCTGACGGAGAGGGCCGCGTCACGGTATCGACCGACCCGCCCGAGATGCAGCCGGTGATGACCTTTGCCACCAGCGACGCGTTGCGCGAGCGCATGTTTCTGGCCTACAACACCCGCGCCTACCCGGCCAACAAGGAGATTCTTCTTTCCCTGCTGGCCACCCGGCAGGAGATCGCAACCATCCTCGGTTTCCGCAGTTGGGCCGACCTGGCCACAGCCGACCAGATGATGGGCTCGGCGGCCAACGTGCGCACCTTTCTGGCCAAGCTCGACGAGGCCAGCCGCGAGGGCGCACGCCGCGAGCATGAGCTGATTCTTGGATCTGTCCGCCGCCGGCAGCCCGATCTCTCCGCCATAGGCATCACCAGCCGCGCCTTCTGGTACGAGCAGTTCCGCCGCTCGGCCTTCGACTTCGACTCGCAGTCCGTCCGCCCCTACTTTCCTTATGCGCAGGTCGAGGCCGGAGTGCTGGAGACGGCGGCGCGGCTCTTCAAGATCGAGTTCCGCCGCTCAACGGCCTCCGCATGGCACCCATCGGTCTCGGTCTTCGATGTGCTGGACGGCGGCCAGCCCGTGGGTCGCTTCTACCTCGACATGCACCCCCGCGAGGGCAAAGACAAGTGGTTCTCCGCCGCGCCCATCGTTCCCGGCGTCCGCGGCCGCGCCCTGCCTGAAGCGGCGCTCATCTGCAACTTCCCAAACAGCACCGAGGACGATCCCGGTCTGCTGCAATACTCCGATGTCGTCACCTACTTCCATGAATTCGGCCACCTGATGCACGCCATCCTGGGCGGCTGTACGGAGTGGGCCGGAATCTCCGGCTTCGCCACGGAGGGCGACTTCATCGAGGTTCCCTCGCAGATGCTCGAGGAGTTCTTCCGCGACGAGAAGCTGCTCCAGGCCTTCGCCAAGCATTACCAAACCGGCGAAACGCTGCCAAGCGAGACCATCGCAAAGATGAAGCTGGCGGGCGCCTTCGGACGCGCGGACTGGGTCCGCTCACAGCTCTACTACACCACTCTCTCGCTCGATCTGCACGACCAGGACCCATCGAGCCTCGATCTCGACAGCACCACGAAGCGGCTCTACGAGAGCCTGCAACCCTGGACCTGGCTCGAAGGCAACCGCATGTATGCGAGCTTCGGACACCTCACCGGCTACTCGTCCAACTACTACACCTACGCCTTCGACAAGGTCATCGCGCTGGACTTCTTCGCCCAGTTCGACCCTGGGGATCTGCTGGGTTGCGACGCCGGCGGCCGCTACCGCAAGGCTGTGCTGGAGCAGGGTGGCTCCAAACCCGGCCGCCAGTTGGTCCGCGACTTCCTGGGCCGCGACGAGGAGTTTGCGCCTTTCAGGCGCTGGCTGAACGAGGAGTTCGAGAATAAATTCGCAATGGCATAACTCAAGAGCAGCTTCGTCTCAGGTTCACGATCTTTCCCAGCTCGCCGATAGTCTCTCTCAGACACAGGGCCAGGAGCCTGCGCTGGCATCCGAAGGGTCGCCGTGTCTCACGCTCATTGCGGATACCGCCAGGCTGCCTGAGGGCGTACAGAATTGGGAAAGGACAAATGTGCAAACATCTGAGATGGTCTGGACAGAGGAGATGAGTGTCGGCGTCGAAGCGTTGGACAACGACCACAGAGGGTTGATCGACCTGCTGAACCAGGCACATGAGAGACTATCGACCGGGCAGAGCAGGGAAGTGGTGGGAGAGGTTCTCGATCGGCTGGTTAGTAGGACCACGACTCATTTTGCCCGCGAAGAGGCGTTCTTCGAGCAGACCGGCTTTCCAGGGGCCGAGGCGCACCGGCGCGAGCACGACCTGATGTTGGGACAGGCTTTGAAGTGGCACGCTCACTTCAAGAGCGGCCTTCCTCCTTTCCTTTCGGTCGAGCAAATTCTCGGCTTCCAGAGTTGGCTCGACAATCACATTCAGGGTGCCGACATGCTATACGGACCGCATCTCAAGGCCAAAGGAGTTTACTACGGGCCACCAATCCGGGTAGTGGGTCAAGAGATTTCCACAGGATATACTGATTGGCGTCCCATCGAAAGGCGGACCTGCAACGAGTTCTTGGTGACCAGGGACTAGGGACTATGGAAAAAACCTGCCAATGGAGAGCTGAGGGTGCGGCGCATCATCGATTGAACCCCGGCAGGTCCACGCGCTTCGCAATGTGATCCTGAATCCAGTGGCTGTCCCACCACTCCTTGGGGTCGATCTGGACGCCGTCGAGCTGCATGGCAAAGTGAATATGGTCGCCGCCGGCCATTCCGGTCTGGCCGCTCTTGCCCATCGCCTGGCCGCGCTTCACCATGTCGCCCTCGTGAACATCGATCTGGCTCATGTGCCCGTAGATCGTCTGTAGCCCGTAGCCGTGATCGACGACGATGCAGTTGCCGTAGATGCCCAGCGGAGCCGCGTACACAACCCGGCCATCGTTGGAGGCTTCAACGCCGACATGCTGCGTAACCGCGAGATCGTATCCCAGGTGAACTTGCTGGTCGATCTTCTTTCCTTTGTAGATGTAGTTGCGCATATCGGCGAAGCTGGCCTCCGCCTGGGAATGAGACTGCCTGGCGAAAGGCTGCGACCACAGGAACCTGTCCGCCGTCTTGAAGCGCAGATCGGAGAGCGTCTGGTTGTTGGCGCGGCGCATCTCATTGTTGATCTTCAGGAAGCGCGCCACCGGATCGCCCGAACCGTTGGGGTCGAGCTCGCCGACTACCTTCTGGATGAAACCGTCAGAGACCTGGAGGTCGTGCGTAGTGTACTTGGGCTGCTCCTTCTTGGGGAACCGAATCACGAGTGGACTGGTTACGTCGCTGCCCGCGCCATCGGAGGCATAGACCACCGGCGCCGTGTCAGGCGGCATATTCCAGGCAAATGCGTAGAGCGAAAAGAAGCCCGGCTTGCCTCCGGGCATGGGCCAGGCGCGGAACTTCTCGTCGCCCACGCGCACGCCCGCCTCCGCCCAGCCGCCGGAGAGACTAAAGGTCGCCAGGTCCGCCATGCCCAGGTAGAGGTAGTGCTGCTCCGAATCGGCGCTCACCGCCGGCGGCTGCGTCACCACCATCACTTCCGCTTCCAGCCGGCCGGTCTTGCCAAGCAGATCGTTGGAGGTGGCCTCCACGATCAACTTCGCCTTGCCACTCTTGAGCTGCGGCGTTGTCTTCACGCCTGCCGTGAACTTCCATGTGCTCTCTGCCGCGCCGGAGGGCTGCGGCATCTCCCAAACGCCATACCGCGCGCCGTTCTGCTCAAGGAATGCCGACATCTTGCGAATCCCGCGTGGATCGCGCACCCGGACGGCAATCGGAGTGGCCTGGCCCAGGGTCGCGACCGGAGATGGCAGGTCAAGGACCGGGGTCGCCGATCGCATTGCCAGGAACGCAAAGGGCAACAGGACGGCGAGGACGATTACGACGAGAATGATTTTCCGCACAAGTGAATTGTAGCCGCATCGAGGAGCCTGGACAGCGTGAACCAAGGGTATGCCTGTGCCTCGCGGGGGTACGATCACCGCGTCTATACCGCCAATAATCTGCCATGAAATGAATGGTTTACGTATTATCCGTCTTCTTATCAACGGTTTACAGTCCTCCTGGTGTACAATCGCAGCATGAGCAGTCGAATCGGCCAGCAACCGGGGCAGGTTTCGTGCGTCCAACCTTCACTGGGGAACCTATGACCGCATCCCGCGAAAGAACCGAAGCGCGCAAGCTGCCCATGATGCCCATCCGGGACATGGTGATCTTCCCTTACATGATGACGCCCTTCGTAGTGGGCCGCGAGTCCAGCGTGAGGGCCCTTGAAGAGGCGCTCAGCGGCGACCGCAAGATCTTTCTCGCCACTCAGCACGACGCCTCGGTGGACGAGCCCAAGGCCAAGGAGATCTACCAGGTCGGGTCCATTTGCAACATCGTGCAGAGCGTCAAGATGCCCGACGGCAACATCAAGGTGCTGGTGGAGGGCGTGGAGCGCGCCAAGTCCACCGAGGTGAACGACCGCGACGGCTTTTTTGTGGCCACGGTGCGAACCGGCAGGACCGACTTCGAGATGACCCCGGCCGTAACACAGCTCATGACGCGCGTCACCGGACTCTTCGAGCAATACGTCAAGCTACAGCAATCGCTCAACTACGAGACCATCATCGCCACCGTGCGCATGGATGAGCCGGCCAAGCTGAGCGACACCATCGCCGCCAACCTGCAACTGGGCATCGAGGAGAAGCAGGAGCTGCTGGCCATCTTCGACCCCGCCGCGCGGCTGGCGCGGATTGCCGACGTGCTGGATGTCGAGATCGAAAAGCTGGACCTCGACCGCAACATTCAATCGCGCGTGAAGCGCCAGATGGAGCGCGCGCAAAAAGAGTACTACCTCAACGAGAAGATCAAGGCCATCCAAAAGGAGCTGGGCCGCGGCGAAAAGAGCGAGTTCGACGAGCTGCGCAAGAAGATCGAGGCCGCCGGAATGCCCAAGGAAGTCCTCGACAAGGCCATCCAGGAGCTGAAGAAGCTGGAGGCCATGCCGCCCATGTCGGCCGAGTCCACCGTGAGCCGCAATTACATTGACTGGCTGCTGGCCGTGCCGTGGAAGAAGCGCTCCAAGGAGACCCGCTCCATCGACTATGCGGAGAAGGTGCTCAACACGGACCACTACGGCCTGGAGAAGATCAAGGAGCGCATTCTCGAGTTTCTTGCCGTCCGCCAGTTGGTCAAGAATCCCAAAGGCTCGATTCTTTGCTTCGTCGGGCCGCCGGGCGTGGGCAAGACTTCGCTGGGCATGTCCATCGCCAAGGCCACCGGCCGCAAGTTCGTCCGGCTCTCGCTGGGCGGAGTGCGCGACGAGGCCGAGATTCGCGGCCATCGCCGTACCTATATCGGCGCCATGCCGGGGCAGATCATCCAGCACATGAAGCGGGCCGGCACGCGCAACCCCGTCTTCCTGCTGGACGAAGTGGACAAGATGGCCTCGGACTTCCGCGGCGACCCGGCCTCGGCGCTGCTTGAAGTGCTTGACCCGGAGCAGAACGTCACCTTCCAGGACCATTATCTGGACGTGGATTACGACCTCTCGCAGGTGCTGTTTGTGGCTACGGCCAACGTGTTGCACACGGTTCCGGCCGCGCTCCAGGACCGCATGGAGGTTCTGCGTCTGCAAGGTTATACCGAGCAGGAGAAGCTGGAGATCGCCCGCCAGTATCTGGTGAAGAAGCAGCGCGAGCAGACCGGCCTGAGCGAGAAGAACATCGTCTTCG
>CAWCWQ010000182.1:0-11449 GCA_963799145.1 uncultured Acidobacteriaceae bacterium
AGGCCAGGGCTTGCGGATGACCAGCAGGCCTCCGTGACCGGCCGGAACCGGCTCGCCCTGCTTATTGACCACCTCGGGCTGAATGCCGAAGAAAGGCCGCGTGGCCGAGCCCGGCTTGGCAGCTACCGCGCCGGGAATGGGCGCAATCATGATGGCGCCGGTCTCCGTCTGCCACCAGGTATCCACAATGGGGCAGCGGTTGCGGCCGATCTTCTCGCGGTACCACATCCAGGCTTCGGGGTTGATGGGCTCGCCCACCGTACCCAGCAGGCGCAGCGAGTCGAGCTTGTGCTTCTCGACGTGCTGGTCGCCCCACTTCATGAACGCGCGGATGGCGGTGGGCGCGGTGTAGAAGACGGTTACCCGGTGGTCGTCAACGATCTTCCAGAAGCGCGAGAAGTCGGGCCAGTTGGGCGCGCCCTCGTACATCAGCACGGTGGCGCCGTTCTGTAGCGGCCCATACACCACATACGAGTGGCCAGTGACCCAGCCGATGTCCGCCGTGCACCAGTAGATGTCTTCGTCGCGCAGGTCGAAGACGTATTTGGAGGTCAAGTAGGTCTGCACGGCGTAGCCGCCGGTGGTGTGAACCAGCCCCTTCGGCTTTCCGGTGGTGCCGGAGGTATAGAGAATGTAGAGCGGATCTTCGGAGTCCTGCTCCTCGGCGGGGCAGTCGGGCGCGGCCTCGGCCATCAGATCGTGCCACCAGTGGTCGCGGCCCTCGACCATGGCGATGGGCGAGCCGGTGCGGCGGTAGACCACCACGTGCTTGACCGTGTGGCAGGCGTTCATGGCCTCGTCCACGGTTCGCTTGAGCTGGATCTCGTTGCCGCGGCGGTAGCTGGAGTCCTGGGTGAGAATGGCCACGCACTGCGAGTCGTTGACGCGGTCGGCAATGGCGTTGGCTGCGAATCCGCCAAAGATGACCGAATGCACCGCTCCGATGCGGGCGCAGGCAAGCAGTGCGATGGCCAGCTCCGGCGTCATGCCCATGTAGACGGCGACGCGGTCGCCCTTCTTTATCCCGAGGCTTTTGAGGGCATTGGCGAACTTCTGCACCTCGGCGTGCAATTCGGCGTAGGTCAGGCGGCGAATCTCGCCCGGCTCGCCCTCCCAGATGAGCGCCGTCTTGTCGCGGCGTGCCCCGAGGGCGTGGCGATCAACGCAGTTGTAGCTCAGATTCAGCTTGCCGCCCACGAACCATTTGGCCCAGGGCAGATCCCACTCCAGCACCTTGTCCCAGGGCTTGAACCAGTGCAAATCCCGAGCCACTCCGGCCCAGAAGCTCTCAGGATCGCCGATGGACTGCGCATAGAGCGTCTCGTACTCTTCGAGGCTCTTGATGTGGGCCTTGGCGCTGAACTCCGCGGGCGGCGGAAAGACGCGGTCTTCGCGCAGAGTGGAGTCGATATCCTGGTTGAGAATCGGGGAAACGGGCACGGTAGACATGAGTGGATCCTTTTGGGGAGAAGAATCGATAGTTTGCACGGCGCCCTGGGAAGGCCAACCCCGAGGTGTCTCCGCGTGGAAGTCACTTTACCCGGACGGGCCAACAATCGGCAAGCGTCTCCCTATGGACAAGATAGTTGGACGAGGCAGTTTGTAAACAAAATCAGCAAGTTAGCCACCGCTTCGCGGTGATGGCGAGTTAGCGAGTTGGCGGCAGTTCATTCCAACCGTAACTTGCAGCTTCAAGTCGGGCTGCTCCAATCAATGCGCCGTCAGAAGCGCGCGATCGCTCCGGCCCGGCTTTGCCGGGCCGGACGCTCATGCCGTCTGCTCCGCCTCGTCCCAGATCAGCGTGCCGTGGGTCTCCTTGAGGAAGACCATCCCAAAGAGGAAGGAAACCGCCGCAACGCCGATGGGATAGTAAAGTCCGGCGTAGATGTTCCCCGTCGTGGCGCACAGCCCCAGCCCGATCAGCGGCAAGAGGCCGCCAAAGACCCCGTTGCCGATGTGATACGGCAGCGATACCGAGGTGTAGCGCACCTTGGCCGGGAAGGCCTCAACGAGATAGGCGGCAATGGGCCCGTAGACCATGCATACCAGGATCACCTGGAGCCAGACATAGAGGATGAGCATGGGCTGGTTGGCGTTCACCGCCTCCTTGGCCGGGACCAGCTTGCCGGTAACCGCGTCGACGGTCTGCGGCGTCAGCTTGTAGGACTTGGTAACCTTGTCCTGCACCGAGCTGACGCTCACCACGTTGTTGCCCGCGGCCTGCTGCATGCCTTTGTAGATGGGAATGTAGAAGACGACGGCCAGCAACAGCGAGGTCATCATCAGCTTCTTGCGGCCAATCCGGTCGCTCAGCGAGCCAAATACGGTGAAGAACGGCATGGCGGCCAGCAGCGCGATGGCCACGTCGATGTTGGCCGTCTTGGCATTCAGCTTGAGCACCGTCTGCAGGTAGAAGAGCGCGTAAAACTGGCCCGTGTACCATACCACTCCCTGCCCCGCCGTTGCGCCGAAGAGAGAGATGAGCACCTGCTTCAGGTTTACCCACTTGGTGAAGGCGTCGGTGAGCGGCTTGGCGGAACTCATGCCGGCCGCCTTGATCTGCGAATAGATGGGCGACTCCTTCATCTTCAGGCGGATGTAAAGCGAGATGCAGACGAGGACGATAGAGAGCAGGAAGGGCAGCCGCCATCCCCAGTTCTGGAAGGCGGCCGCGTTCATGCTCTGCTGGGTGGCCAGAATCACGCCCAGCGAGAGGCAAAGGCCGAGGGTTGCGGTGATCTGGATGAAGCTGGTGTAGAAGCCGCGCTTGTTGTCGGGGACATGCTCGGCAACAAACACCGCCGCGCCGCCGTATTCGCCGCCCAGGGCGAGGCCCTGCAACATGCGAATCAGGATCAGGACGATGGGGGAAAACCACCCCGCTGCGCGGTAGGTTGGCATCAGGCCGATCGAAGCCGTGGAGAAGCCCATGACGGTCAGCGTGATAATGAAGGCGATTCTGCGCCCGACCAGGTCGCCGAGGCGGCCGAAAAACAGCGCGCCGAACGGACGAACCAGGAAGCCGACCGCGAAGGTGGCCAGATAGGCGATGAGGGCGAAGGTGTCGTTGCCGGGGGGATAAAACTTGAGCGACAGCACGGTGGCCAGCGAGCCGAAGATGTAAAAGTCGTACCACTCGATCATGGTTCCGAGGGCAGAGCCGACAATGACGCGGGGCAGGCCGGTGACGCTGTCCGCGCGGGACGTGGAGACATTGGACGCCATGGGTGCAAGACCTCTCCGATTGGCCGGGGGCCCTGCTTTCTGGGGAATTCAGGCCGGCCGGGCTGGGAATTCAGATTCAGCAACTTAAGTTGGTTACGCGAGGTTGGGAATGTGAAGTGAATTCATGCGGTTGCGGGAAACAAGTCTGCTACGACGCCCTCTTCTGCGCATTCACATACTCCCGCAGCGCCGCGTTGATCCGGCTTTGATAGCGCCGCCCGGTGGAGCGGAAAAACTCGACCACGTCCGCGTCCAGCCGCAGGGTGATCTGCTGCTTGTTTTGGGCCGGGACCAGCTCCGAGACCTGCCGCCAGGTAAAGCCTGTCTCCTCGGAACTCTCGGCCGGGCCGGGCGCTTCGTCGTGAAGCTGGCGGAGCGCCTGCAACTGCTCCGGAGTCATCGTCGATGGATGCCCTAGTTCATGCAGAAATCTGATTGTCCCAATACTCGATGAACCCATCTGCGCGTGGCCTTCCGGTAAAAGCGGTGCAAAGTGCCTCCGGGCGGAAAGGGAAGAACTCCCATTGCGGAACTCCTCGACTCACCCGGCAATCTTCACCCATCCACACATCGTAATCCCTCTAATCCGGCCCTTCCATGCGCTGAGTCAAGGAACGCAAGAATGGAATATCGGAAGTTACCCGATGCCGGACGAGGTTGGTCTTGGGATTGGCTGCGTTCCGCCCGAACTCCACATCGAGACGATGACGCAACGATATTCGTGAATGCAGCCACTGCGTGGGCTCGCCCCTCAGACTGCTAACACTGCGCGTCCTACCGCTGTTCAGCCGCCAGCGCCACAGGTTTCAACGAGTCCAAGCGAAGCCATTCAGGTGAATTTCACTGCGAATGGGCCTGCGAAATGAACTCCTCCAGCGCTTTGGATACCACGGTGTTCAACTTTTGATTGTGCTCCGCGGCAAAAAGCGCCGCGCGCCTGTGCAAATCGGAGTCCACGCGGATATTGAAGCTGCCCTTGAAGGGCTGATCGGGAGCCTTCCCCTCTTCGAAACAAGAGGCCAGGTACTCATCCACGGCGGCGCGAAAGTTGGATTCCAGGCTATCCACGTCCGTTCCTTCATAAGCGACGGCATCGCGAATCCCGAGCAGCGACCCGTGCAGAACACGATCCGCCGCGCTGTATTCGACGGAGCCGTCATAGCCTTTGTACCGAAGCGTTTGGCTCATGGAATCCTCAGTTGGGATTACTCTTGGTGTTCATTGCTCGGTTGTTTCACTCGTTTCTCCATCCTTGAGAACGTATCGAATCCGCAAGATTCCGCAGCCGCCATAGCGCCGTCCGCCCTGTCTGACCGGGTGAAAGGTCCAGTTCTTTATGGAATTCAGTACCGCCTGCTGAGCCATCGCCGGGCCGGAGATGATCTTCGCGTCCGTCACCTTCCCCGACGGAGCGAAGCGCAGGCGAGACAGCCACTGTTCCGTCAATGCTCATATGAGGCTCGTTCAGGCCCGGAGGTCCGACCGGTTTGCGGACGTCAATGTGGGAAGCCATTTCGCTATTCGACAGGCAAACGGCGTGGCCTGGAAGGATCGAATGCTCACCAGAATCCAGACACGGAGGACATCGCGGCTGCTGAGCGCTCAGCGCGAGTCCCATCCGAAGTACGGAAGCAAGGGTGAATACCAGACGCATCTGCTCCTCCAGGCACAAGAGAGACATGCATCGCAATTCTTTCACGCCTTGGCTCAAGCGAGCGTGGGCCGAGGCTCTCGACAAGTTGACTCTACTGCTACGCGTACCGCTTCCGGTGCCAGATCCATGCGGTGCGGACGATCTCGTCGAGCGCGGTGTACTTCGGCTTCCAGCCCAGCTCGCGGGTTGCCTTCTCCGAGCTGGCAATCAAGATCGCGGGGTCGCCGGGGCGGCGGGGATGGATCTCAGCCGGAATGGGGTGCCCGGTCACCCGGCGCGCCGATTCAATGACCTCGCGGACGCTGAAGCCGCGGCCATTGCCCAGATTGAAGATCAGCCGGTCGTGCCTCTCGAGCGCATCAAGCGCCAGCAGGTGAGCGTCGGCCAGGTCGGAGACATGGATGTAGTCGCGAATGCAGGTTCCGTCCGGCGTCGGATAGTCGTCGCCGAAGATCTTGATCGAAGCGCGCCGGCCCAGGGCGACGTCGAGAACCAGCGGAATCAGGTGCGACTCGGGCTCGTGCGCCTCGCCGCGCGTCACGCCCTCGGGCCCCTCGGGCGCTCCGGCCACGTTGAAGTAGCGCAAGGAGGCGTAACGCAAGCCATGAATCCTGTTCAACCAGCCGAGCATATGCTCCACCAGCAGCTTGGACTCGCCGTAGGCATTGGTCGGCAGCAGGCGCGCTTCTTCCTTGATGGGCACCGACTCCGGCTCCCCGTAGACGGCCGCGGTGGAGGAGAAGACCAGCCTGCGCGGCCCGTGGGCCAGGATCGCCTCAAGCAGGGAAAGGGTGGAGGCGGTGTTGTTGCGGAAGTAAATCTCGGGGTGCGCCATGGACTCGCCGGCTTCAATGAGGGCGGCAAAGTGGAGGACGCCGTCGAAGGGCTGTCCTTGCGCGGCGGCGGAGATGAAAAGGTTTTCAAGCGCAACCCGGTCAGCCAGTTCTCCCTCCACGAATTCCACCCCTGTCGGCAAATACTCGCGTTTCCCGTGACTCAGGTTGTCAAAAACAACCGCCCGATGTCCCGATTCGGCAAGCACTCCAGCCACTGTGCCGCCTATGTACCCCGCGCCGCCTGTAACCAATATCTTCACAAATACAATGCCCTTCCCTGAACGATTTAACTAAACATGAGTCTATTACAGGAGGAGCACCTTCGAGCCTCCCGCATCGGCGGCCGCGTGGCAGGGTGTACCGGGGTACCGTGTTCGGCGAACTCCGCCGGAGCATTGAAGTTGTGGCCGTCTGTAGTTGTAGACTTGGGTTCCTTACGGCGGGCGAAGCGGCGCAGGGCTTTCTTGATCCGACCTCGTTTAGTAGAATGGAGGAGCCTTGATTATTTGGAACCCATGCATCAGAGACTCCGTCTCCGGAGCACGCCGATAGAGGCCGCATGGACAAGTGGATTCTCCTCCACCGCAACGACACCAGCGAGGATTGAATCATGTCGGTGAATCACTCCCCAGCCCGGACCGCGCTCGGCTTGCTCCCCGAGCCCGAGCGTTCGCCCGGCTCGTTTTTCGCTAGTATCGTGATCAACGGGTTAATGCTGGCCTTGATGCTCTACATCGGAGCGACTGCCAAGCGAGTGATCGAGACGCACAAGTTCGAGATGACGGTCTTGGTCGTACCCAAGCCTGAGCCGCCTCCGGAAAAGGTCAAGCTGCCCGATCCGCCCAAGATCGAGCAGCCCAAGCTGCCCGACGTCAAGCTTGAGCTGCCAAAGATCAACATGCCGCGGCCGGAGCCCAAGCCGGATCTGAAGCCCATCCAGATGGAAGCCAAGGTTACGCTGCCAACGATCAAGGAGGCCAAGCCTTCAGTGATTCTGGCCCCGCAGCCGAAGGCAGCCCTCACGGCGGCCATGCCGGCGCAGGACAGCCATGTAAAGCCCTCGACGGCCCCGGTGCACCTGGGCCAGACCTTCGGCGTGACGCCTAATCCCAACGC
The DNA here is from genome assembly GCA_963799145.1 of uncultured Acidobacteriaceae bacterium. Classification (GTDB taxonomy): domain Bacteria; phylum Acidobacteriota; class Terriglobia; order Terriglobales; family Acidobacteriaceae; genus Telmatobacter. Next base: position 6,832 of record CAWCWQ010000182.1, read on the forward strand.
CAGGGGGCCTGCCACCATCGCGGCTATCGGGAATCCCTACGGCGGCATGAAAGGCCCTTCGGTCGCACCCCATGGAGTGGTGGGCTCGACCGGCATCGGCAATGGGCTCAAGTCCGGTTCCAACGCGGGGGTGGTGGGCAAGGTGGCCTCGGCCGGCATTCCCGCAACAGCCATTGCCCCCACCGGCAGCTACACGGGCGGCAAAGTGGCTTCGGTCGCGATGCCGGCCGCACCCGTGGCCGCGCCCGCGGAGAAGGTGGTTCAGGCTCCGGTGACGGCCACCGATCTGGAGATTGTCTCCAAGCCCAAGCCCGATTACACCAGTGAAGCCCGCCAGTTGAAGGTTCAGGGCGATGTCGTTTTGCGCGTTACCTTTACCTCCAGCGGCCAGGTGGTTGTGCAAGGCGTTGTGCATGGCCTGGGCCACGGACTGGACGAAGAGGCTCGCCGCGTGGCGCAGCAGATTCACTTCCGGCCGGCCACCCGTAACGGACAGCCGGTCGATCTGACCACAACCATCACCATCACTTTCCAATTGGCGTAACAATTTACACTGCAAGTGGCGACCTCCAGATCGACTCAGCCGCGCGATGCCGAATTGCAGCTCGCGCAAAGAGCAAGAAATGCAGGAACTCTCCCTAGGAGCTTGAAATGACGTTTCGGAAGATCGTCCTCCCCCTCCTGATCATTACCCTGGGTGCGGCCAGCGCATACGCAAAGAAGACGCCGAAGTACGAGCAGGCGCACCAGCTCACTCCCGAACAGGCCGCGCTGGTTGAAAGGGCCATCGGACGCGAGAAGGTGCTGATCAAGAACATCCAGCAGCGCACGCCCCTGGTGGAGACCTACATCCAGAACACGAGGCCGGACGTGAAGCTCTACGAGGTGCCGGTCGAGGACCAGTACATGCTGAGCCGCGTGGACTTCGGCAAGAGCTTTTTCGACAAGACCTACAACCCGCGCGCCGAGGCCAAACACAACGGCGGCAAGCTCGGCTTCTTCAAGGGATCGTTTGCGGCCATCACCGGACTGACCAAGGCGCTGGGTCTGGAGCGGTTCACCTACTCGGCTACCGGCTTCATGCAGATGATGTTCCTCGACCCCACCGGCTTCGACAGCCAGCACTACGTCTTCAGCTTTGTGCGGCGGGAGTTTCTGGGCTCGGTGCGGACCTGGGTCTTCGACGTACATCCCAAGGTGACCGGCATGGGCCGGTTCTATGGCCGCATCTGGATCGAGGATGAGGATGGCAACGTGGTGCGCTTCAACGGCACCTATACCGGACCCACCAGCGAGGACTCTTCCAAGTACTACTTCCACTTCGACAGTTGGCGAATGAACGTGCAGCCCGGAATCTGGCTGCCGGTGGCCATCTACGTGGAGGAGACGAACCGCATCGAAGGCGACGCCAAGAGCGTCGGGCTGAAGGCGCAGACTCACTTCTGGGGATACTCGCTGAAGCTGCCCACGCGGGATAGCGAGAACGTCAGCGTCAAGGTGGACGACGCCGTGGACAAGAGCGAGGACTCGCAGGACGTGGGTCCGCTGCAGGCCACGCGCGCCTGGGTCACGCAGGCGGAGAACAACGTGATCGACCGCCTGGTGGAAGCCGGCCTGGTGGCGCCGCTCGATCCGGGCGGCTACGAGAACAAGGTTCTGGACCAGATCGTCGTCAACCTGGTGGTGCCCAACAACCTGGCCTTCACCGACCAGATGCATACCCGCGTGCTGCTCTCCACCACGGTCGAAACCACCACGGTGGGCAACACCATCCTGATCAGCAAGGGGCTGATCGACAGCCTGCCCAACGAGGAGTCGATCGCCTCGGTGATCGCCATGGAACTGGCCCACATCGCCATGGGCCACCATATCGATACCCGCTACGCCTTCAACGACCGGCTGATGTTCCCCGACGAATCGACCTTCCAGCGCATCGACATGTACCACTCCGACCACGACAACGCGGAAGCCGCCAAGAAGGCCATGGAGTACCTGCAGAACTCGATGTACAAGGACAAGCTGCCCTCGGCCGGCCTTTACTATGCGCAGTTGGTCGAGCGGGAAAAGGTGCTCAAGGCTCTCAACACGCCCAAGCTGGGCGATTCGCTGCTCAAGACCGACGGAACCCCGTGGATGGCCGACCTGCAAAAGATGGCGCCCAAGATGAACTGGGACGACCTGGCCCAGACCGCCGCGCTGCCCCTGGGCAGTTGGCTCAAGACCGATCCCTGGGACGACAAGGTGCACATGCTCAACGCCAAGCGCTATGCGCCTATGAACGCCCGCGACAAGATGCCGTTCGAGGTGACGCCGATCTTCTACAAGCTGCAGCGCTATGAGGTAGCCCGTGCTGAAGCCCCGGCAACACCCGGGCCGGCCGCAGCGGCGACGCCTGGCGCGGCCACGCCCGATCCCGCGGCGCAGCAGGCTCCGCCGCCCAGCGCCGCTTCCCAGTCGGCTCCACCGGCGGCCCAACCGGCCGCCGGCGACGCAGCTCCCCAGCAGCCCGCGCCGGCTGCGCCAAACCCGCAGTAGAACAGGCTCCGAGAAACCCCGGCCGGCAGGCGCTACGCAGATTGGCCCGGCCAGGGATTCAAGAGCGAGCCGGATTCTGGATCGATGTCCGCACCTGGAACTCAAATTCACCCGGATTGGACGTGCTTTGTGCCTACGGTTTCCGAACTGATGAAAAGACCGACCCTTCCATCGACCCTGGTTCTGTTTCTCGTTCTCTTTGCCGCCGGAGCCGCTTCCGCCCGCGCGCAAGTGGTTCCTTCGGCTACCAGGGGTGGGCTTTCCCTTACCGTCGGCGGTCTGGGCAGCGTATACCAGCCCGACTACGCGGGATTTGGTGTAGCCGAGACCGCCCCCAACCGCCTCTATGGGATCGGCGCCTTCGCCGACATGAGATTCTCCCGCTGGGTTCAGATTGAGGCCGAGGGCCGGTGGCAACGCTTCAATGAGTTCGAAGGGATCAGCCAGGACAACTATATGATCGGCCCGCGCCTACCCATTCACCACTTCCGCTTCCTCCGCGCCACCCCGTATGGCAAGGTGCTGGCAGGTATTTCGAGGATGAACTTCGAAGACAACGAAGGCTCGGGCAACTATGCCTCCCTGGCCTACGGAGGCGGCGTGGACTTCAAGCTGACCAAGAGGTTCACGGCCCGCGGCGACTTCGAGTATCAGCAGTGGCTCAGGTGGCCGAACTTTCCTCCAAGCGATGGGATTCCGAATTCCGCGCTCTTCCCCTATGGCGCGAGCGCCGGCATCGGCTACCGGATCTTCTGAGAACCGGGCCAGGCACTCGCAGGACGCCGCGCCCAGGAACCGGCGGAAACATCGCAGTCCGCGTGCCGCAAGCGGCATTCTGAATTGCGGCGGGAACCTGTTCAGAGACCTTCTTGAGAACCAAGGGCGTTCCACTCGCGTGGAACGCCCTTGGTTCCGTGTGCGTACCAACCGGGGCTACACGGTTACCGGCTCGCGCGCGCTCACCTTGACCGGCGTGAGCCAGCCGAAGCGGTCCGGCTTGAGCCCGTTGGCGATGCCGAAGAACTCGTCGGCGATCTTCTTGGTGATTTCGCCGGTCTTTCCGTCGCCGATGACGATGCGATCGATGGAGCGGATGGGCGAGACCTCCGCGGCGGTGCCGGTGAAGAAGACTTCGTCGGCAATGTACAGAAGCTCGCGAGGCAGCGCCTGTTCGGTGACCGTGAGGCCCAGGTGGCGGGCGATGGTGAGCACGCTGTCGCGGGTGATGCCGGAGAGCGTAGAGTTGGCCAGCGGCGGGGTAAAGATGACGCCGTTGCGGACGACGAAGATGTTCTCGCCCGAGCCCTCGCTGACCAGGCCGTTCACGTCCAGCGCGATGCCCTCCTGGTAGCCGTTGATCTCGGCTTCCATGTGGATCAGCTGGGAGTTCATGTAGTTGGCGCCGGCCTTGGCCAGGGAGGGCATGGTGTTGGGGGCCAGGCGGTTCCAGCTGGAGACGCAGACGTCCGCGCCGCCGTGGCCGGCGATGTACTTGCCCCAGGGGAAGTTGGCGATGTAGACCTCGACGGGCGAGCCCTTGGGGCTGACGCCGATTTCGCCATAGCCGCGCAGCGCGATGGGGCGGATATAGCAGGGCGCAACGCCGTTGGCTTCAATCAAATCCACCACGCCGGCGCAAAGCTCTTCAAGCGTGTAGGGCAGCTCCATGCGGTAGATCTTGGCCGAGTCGAGCAGGCGCTGCATGTGCTCCGGCAGCCGGAAGACGGCCGAGCCGTGCGGCTGAGCGTAGCAGCGGATTCCTTCGAAAACGCTGGAGCCGTAATGGACTACGTGGCTCATGACGTGGATGGTGGCCTGCTCCCAGGGAATGAGGTTGCCGTTGTGCCAGATCTTGGAGGTGGTTTGGATGGGCATGGGGGTGGAAAAGCTCCTTCGGTTGCGCCGTGCGCATACAAGACAGGGTATCGCGATTCGAGGCAGGCTGTCACGGCGGGTTTGCGTGGCACGCGCGCCGGGTTACCGGGTGGATACCTATTCGACGGAACACAAAGGCGATCTTGTTCCCCTTCGCGGGTACAACGCTCCCGCGAATATCTGCTATTCTGAATATCGGAGACTCTGA
>CAWCWQ010000183.1:0-8305 GCA_963799145.1 uncultured Acidobacteriaceae bacterium
CTGCACTTTACTGAACTGCACATGGTGTACGACGACCCGGATTTCTCCGCCCTATGGCCTGATCCGCGGCTGGCCAAGATCGTCAAGCGGTAGCGGCGGCGCGGGTGGAGACAAGAAGCTGGGTGCCCCAGGTCCCGATTCTGGGACCTGGGATTGCTTGAATTCAAGGCAGGAAACCATTTGGTCACGCGCCTAGTACCGCGTCTTGACGATTTCGTGCTTTCCCACATCCCCAAATGCGAGCGGTAGCGGCGGCGCGGGTGGAGACAAGAAGCTGGGTGCCCCAGGTCCCGATTTTGGGACCTGGGATAGCTTGAATTCAAGGCAGGAAATCATTTGGTCACGCGCCTAGTACCGCGTCTTGACGATTTCGTGCTTTCCCACATCCCCAAATGCGAGGGACCTGGGGCACCCAGCCGCGTGAGCGGTCAAGAAGCGATCGGAGTTGAAGTCCAGAGTCAATTCGATCGCTGCGCTATCACCATCGACTGGAGAATCTGCTCAGAAACATCCTTCACCGCGCCGGGCGAATGAGACAGAAACAGCGTATTGGTCTTGTCGCTCTCGCCAATGGACTTCAGCGTGTCGAAGTACTGCGTTACCATCACCAACTGCATGACATCCTTGGACGAAGCGCCATCCACAACCTTCTGGAACTGCTCGATGGAGACCTGCAAGCCCTCGATGATCGCCTTGCGCTGATTGGCGATGCCCTGGCCTTGCAGGGCCTTGCTTTCGGCTTCGGCTTCGGCCTTCTTCACCACGAGGATCTTCTCCGCTTCGCCCCGGGCGTTGGCGGCCACCTGCTCACGCTGGGCGGCGTTGATGTCGTTCATGGCCGACTTCACCTTGGCATCGGGAACGATGTCGGTCACCAGCACGTTGACGATCTCGTAGCCGAAGGTGGCCATGTCCGCGTCCAGCTCCTGCTTTACGGCCGCCGCGATCGACGATTGCGATGCGAAGACCTCGTCGAGCGTCATGCCCGGCACATGGCCGAGAATCACCTGCTCCACATAACTCTTGATCTGCGCCACCGGATCGGAGAGCTTGTAGTATGCGTCGTAGACCTTCTCCGGACGAACGCGGTTCTGCACCGAAATCGGAATGGTGACGAAGACGTTGTCCTTGGTCTTGGTCTCCATGGTCAGCGTAATCTGGTTCACTCGCAGGCTCACCATGCCGGCCACGGAATCGATATACGGGTACTTCCAGTTCAAGCCGGGCTCGGCAACCCGGAGAAACTTGCCGAAACGCGTGATGACAGCTACCTGAGCCGTGCTTACCGTAAAGAAGCTTCCCAGAATCAGGGAGAGCACAAAGACGGCAACAATCGCCAGCAGAATCACAAGAAACGTGCCCATTTGAATCCTCCGTTGCCTGCCTCAGCGAGCAACCCCGAATTATACAGCAGAGTCATATTCGCCAGGTTGCAGGCCTGTGCGCGGCCAGGACAATCGCATGAAGTTCGTGAACTCTTATGAGTAATGGCCTTGAAAGGGCGCGGCTTCAGCCGTGCCGCAAAGCCAGCGGAATTAGCGGGCCTTTAGGCCCTGAGGGATGCGTCTCGCAAATCCGCCCCAGTGTTCCTGCATTCTCTCGCCATCTGTTTAGCCTCGGTTGAAGCTTCAGGAACATCCCTCAGCGGCTGAAGCCGCGCCCTTTCAAAACGACGATCTCACCGACCTTCACGCGCATGCGATTGCCCTGTCGGAGCAGCTGCGACACACCCTGCGTATCCGTATCGGCGCGAAACCGAGAATGCCGGTTGGAGCGGGCTTCAAGCGGTCCGTTACTGCACTTCCCCTATGAAGACTCCGAAAGGCTCCAGGTGGACTTGGCCGAGCGATTCCGGATCGGCGCCGCCGGGCGTCTTCAGAAGGGTCTTCACCTTTTCCCCGGCACCCGGAACGGTCAGGCTGACTGTCTTCGGATCCGCGGTAAAGTTCACCGACACCACCACGGCCGGCGCGCCCTTCGCCTGCCGCAGCCAGCTCAGCACCTTGGTGTTGGCCGTGTCGAGCATCCTGTTGTCTCCATTTTCAAGGGCCGGATTCGTCTTCTTCAGCCGGATCAGCCGCTGGTACCAGGCCAGCAGCGAGTCGGGACTGTATTTCTCTTTTTCTACGTTGATGGTTGCGGCGCTGGGCGGTACCGGCAGCCACGGCGCAATCCCAGCCGCCGTGAAGCCCGCATTCGGCCTCACGTCCCACTGCATTGGAGTGCGTTCGCCATCGCGGCCCTTCTCTTTGGGCCAGCCGGTGATGCCGATCGGGTCCTTCACGTCCTGCTTGCGCGTGGGAGGCGTGGTCTTCATGCCGATCTCGTCGCCGTAATAGAAGAGCGCCGCGCCGCGGCTGGCAAGGAGAATGGTGGCAATCGCCCGCTGAATCTCCGTGTCGTGCACGCCGTCGCCGTAGCGCGCGTCCAACCGCGGGTTGTCGTGGTTGTCAAAGACCAGCAGGGGCATGTCGCCGTTCAGCTGGGTCTCCGCCTCGGTCAGGCGGCTGCGGAACTGCGCCACGTCCAGCTTGTCGATCATACCCACCTGGGTGTCCATGGGCAGTTGAAACTCCGGCTTGCCCGGTGACCCGTACATTTTGGCCAGCTCGGCGATATTAGGCATGTAAGTCTCGCCGATCAGCACACGCGTCCCCGGAAAGCTGTCGGAGCCGAAGGTGTCCATATACGCGCGCATCTCCGCTACCACCGTGTGCAGAGCCGGCAGGTTGGAGGTCTTTGTGTCGTCGAGCTGGGGGTCGCCGTAGGCGTTGATAACTGGGTTGCCGTCCTTGTCCTTTACGACGCCCTCGTCGGCCAGGCCGGGATCTTCGAAGAGCGTATTGATGGCGTCGAACCGGAAACCGGCCACTCCCCGCTTGAGCCAGAAGGCGACGATCTCCTTGAAGGCCTCGTGAACCTTGGGGTTGTTCCAGTTCAGGTCCGGCTGCTGGATGTAGAACTTGTGGTAGTAGTACTGGCGGGTCCTCTCGTCCCACTGCCACGCTGAGTGCCCGAAGTACGACTGCCAGTTGGTGGGCGGCGCGCCCTTGTCTGTAGCGGTCTCGCCCTTGCCGTCGTGCCACATATACCAGTCGCGGTAGGGATTGTCGCGCGACGCCCGCGATTGCAGGAACCAACTATGCTTGTCCGAGGTGTGGTTCATCACCATGTCCATGATGACGCGGATATGGCGCTTGGCGGCCTCGGCCACCAGCCGGTCGAAGTCCGCCATCGTGCCGTAGCGCGGGTCGATCTTCTCGTAATCCGAGATGTCGTAGCCGAAGTCCACCTGCGGCGAGGGGTAGCAGGGAGTAAGCCAGATGGCGTCCACGCCCAGATCCTTCAGGTAGTCCAGGCGCTTGGTAATGCCGTTGAGGTCGCCGACGCCGTCGCCGTTCGAGTCTTGAAAGCTGCGCGGATATATCTCGTAGATGACGGCGTTCTTCCACCAGTCGCGCATGGATGCGGCGCCGGGCTGAGGGGTGGTTTGCGCGGGCGCGGCTTGCCCCTGGGCGAAGCCCGGCGCTGCCGCGAGCGAGAGAGCCAGCGCGCAGGTCGAGATTGTCCAGGCGATCTGTCCTTTCCAGCTTCTCCAGCTTGCAGCGTCCATCGTGGTCTCCTTAGTCTGTTTCCGCTGCTCATCTCGCCGGCAACGGCGTGACCCAAGCCAAACTATCATATCCCGCGGCCGGAAGGCGCTACCTTGCGAGATTCAACTCCACTCCGAGCGCGCATCGTCCTTGCGCCGGCCTCTCCCGGTCTACAGCCAAGATAGGAAGCCGCGAGTCTCAATCCTACGGCTGCTTTGCCGCAGTCATCTTCATCCGGCCGAATTCCACACCGAACTCCGGCGCCTGACGCGTTCCCTTGATATGAATCGGAATCTCCGTCCCGGCCCCGTCCTTCTCGAAGTGCCGGTCCAGCGGCGTCAGCAGCAGTCCTTTCCATCCACCCACCATCTGCGAGACCGTAGCCTGCATCTTGGCTGTGCCGGCAAAGTCAAGAGCGCCGCCATCCACTCCATAGGTTCCCTTCAGTTGGATAGTCGCGCCCGGCACCGTGTACGTCAGGCTGGAGAGAGCAATTACCCCGGCCACCATCTGAAAATCCCCTTCCATCCTAGACCGCACCGCGGCTGGATCGGCCGCCTTCACGTCCCTGGGCCGCCCCTGTCCGCGCTCGCTCAGCTCATCGATCCGGTCCTGAATCTTCTTGCTGGCGAACTCCGCCCGATCAAGCGCAAAACTCCCGTCCAACTGCATCCGCTCGTGGATCGGCGCCGCTCCCGGAGGAATGTGCAGAGCCGCCTTCATGGTCACCGCGCCGGTCATAATCGGTTCCTCTCCCCGGCTGGCCAGGCGAAGGAAGTCTTCAATCCGCGCCCGGTCCACATCCACGGTGAGCGCAATATCGTGCCCGAGACTCTGCTGTGCTCCTCCATCCCCCTGGGCAGGCACCCGCACAATCGGCCCCTTCGCGGTAAAGTGCGAGCGCCCCAGCGTCGCTTCCACAGGCTCAAGCCAGGTGTCGCCGTTGGTCCCGTCCACTTTGGCGTGAAACTTGGTGTGCAGCGCGAGCGGATTATCGAAGGGCCGCAGCCGGAAGTCGGGCGTATCGGTCTCGCCGTCCACCACCAGGTCGCGCAGCGTCCCCTGGTATCGCCCGGTGGAGGAGAGAATCCCGGCGATTCCCTTGAAACCGCTCAGGTCCGCGTGCTCGAACCGGTAGTCGCCCGCAAGCGGGCTTTCGCCAGGATCGGCTGCATCCCACGGCCCAAAGCTCCCCGTCGCGTGGATCGCTCCCACTGGCCGCGGGTTGGTCAGCTCGGCGTCGAATCCCATCGCCCCGCCCGAGCCGGTCCTCGTCAGCTTGAAGTGCGCGATGGCAATCTCCATCGGCAGCTTCCCCGGCTTGCTGGTCTCCAGCGTCAGGTGCGCCCCGCTGCATTCGATGCCGTCCAGCTCAAAGCGCAGCAGCCGCCCGCCGCTCTTGGAGTGCTCAGCTTCAGCAGCACCATGCCCAAAGTGCGACTTCGCCGGCAGGTCCACATTCAACCCCTTCAACCGCACCATGGAGATGGAAATCGGCTTGCCCGGCTCGTAGCGCAGCGGCGCATGAAAGCGAAATTCCCCCAACTGAATCAACGGCTGCGGCGGCTTGCCCGTTCCAGCCGCAGCCTGCTCTGCCGCTCCGGGAACAGATACGCCCACCACCTGCGCAGGCGGCCAGATGCGCAGCCCTGTACCCGTAGCCCACACTCCCCACTGGCCTTCGACGCCATTACCGAGCGCCAGATGAAAGCTGTCCAGCTCCACCCGCGAACGAAAGCGCTCCTGCAACTCCTCTATGATCCGGGCGCGCAGAAACGGCTCAGCCCGGTGCGCCAGCACGGTCACAATCGCAGCCAACCCAACCAGCACCGCCAGCAACCCGCCCGCGACCCATTGCAGCCACCGATGCCTGCGCCAAAAAGACTCTCGAATCGCCACCGAAGATGTCTCCAGATCGCTTTCCATTGTCGCAGGGTTCTCCGCCTTGATTTTCTCAATAGACTTAGATGCCGTAGACTTCATAACAGGAATGCAAACGCACATCGAAAACCTCGTGAAACTGCAAAGCGTGGATCTGGAGCGCGCCCGCGTCACGCTTGCCCAGCGCGCCCTGCCAGGCGAAGTGGCCCAGGCCAAGGCTGCATTGGCCGCCGCCGAGCGTCAGGCTGCCGCCGCCGCCGATGCCCTCAGCCGCGAGGAATCCCTGCGCACCCGCCTTGACCGCGAGATCGCGACACACCGCCAGAAGGCCGCCCGCTTCCGCACCCAGCTCGACACCGTCAAGACCACCGAGCAGGTCGCGGCCATGGAGCACGAGATCAGCTTCGCCGTCGCCGAGGCCGACCGGCTGGAGAACGACGAGTTCGCCAGCTTGGAACGTACTGAAGCTCTGGAACCAGCGCTCGCCGCCGCCCGCGCGCTGGTTGAATCCCTCGCCGCCGCGCTGGAGAATACTCGCGCCCGCGTCGCCCTGCGGCAACGGGAATTCGGCCGCCGAGCTGGCCGCCCTCAACCTGGAGCGCGATGCCCTTCGCCCCCTCATCGAGCCCGAGTGGCTCATCCGCTTCGACCGCCTCTCCGGCTCGCGCGGCACCGGCTTGGCCCGCGCCGATAACCAGCAGTGTACCGGCTGCCGCATGGGCGTCCGCCCGCAAACCTGGAATCAGCTCCGCGAGGGCGAACTGCTCACCTGCGACAGTTGCGGCCGCCTGCTCTACTGGGACCCGGCGATGGCGCCCCCGCCCCCAGCAGAGCCGCCCGCCACGACCGGCGCCGGCCGCGCCGTCCGCAAATCCCGCCCGGCCAGCGCTTGACAAACCCTCCATCGGCTCTACACTGACTGCAAGACCCCATGGGACCAATCGGACATCTCTCGGTGGGAATGGCAGCCAAGCGCTTTGCGCCGCAGGCGCCGCTCGGCGTTCTATTGCTCGCCACCTTCCTCCTCGACCTCCTCGCCATCGCCCTCAGCCTCCTGGGCATCGAGGGAACCCCCGGAACCGGAAATCCCTGGTCGCACGGTCTTTTCATGTCCGTCTGCTGGTCGGTCGCCGTTGCTCTCCTCGTCCAGCGCATCTTCCGCAGCCTCCGCGCCGGCGTGGTTGCCGGGCTCATGGTCTTCAGCCATTGGATTCTCGACCTGATCTCCCACCCTATTCCATTCGACACGTTCTCTTTCCGTACCTGGCATTGGGACTACGGCCGCCCAATGCCTCCGGACCTGCCGCTGTTCTTCCATGGCTCGCCCGTCATGGGATTCGGCCTCTACAACCACATTAGCGCCGTCCAGGCAACCGTTCTGGAGGTCGGGATGTTCCTTGCCGGAACCGCGGTTTATGTCGATTACCGTCTCCGGGCGAGAAGGAAGAGTAAAGCGGACCCCGGCCGTCCGGCCGTTTTATCCGGCACTTAATCCAGTCCTGCTAGCATTCTTCTGTGGGACTGGCCCCGGCTGGTCCACCTATACGCCTTTCAGGAGTGCCCATTGCAGCGCATCTGCGTCGATATGGACGAGGTCATGGCGGACACGCTCGCCGAGCACCTGCGCCGCTACAACCAGACCTTCGACGAAGAGGTTACCCCCGAGGATCTGGCCGGCAAGGGCCTGTGGGAGATCGCCCCGCTCGACCGCCAGCAGCAGCTTCGCGCCTTCCTCGACGCCGAGGACTTCTTCGAGGATCTGGCCGTCATCCCCGACTCACAGCAGGTGCTCAAAGACCTCTCCGCCCGCTTTGAGATCTTCATCGCCACCCAGGCCATGACCGTCCCCAACTCTCTCGGTCCCAAGTACCGCTGGCTACAGCGCCATTTTCCCTTCATTCCGCCCACGCATTACGTCTTCTGCGGCAACAAGTCAATTCTTCGCGCCGACTTCCTCATCGACGACCTGCCCAAGAACCTGCTCCGCTTCGAGGGCCAGGGCCTGCTCTATACTGCGCCCCACAATCTCGCAGCAACCGGCTTTGTTCGCGTGGATAACTGGCGGCAAGTGGCGCAATACTTCGCCGCGCAGCCGAGCTGAATCCGTGCGTAAGCCAAGCTGCGGGGCGTACAATGGCTCGCAATCGAGAAAGCAACGGGCCGCCGCGGCTGCGTTTCTCCGCCACGAACGGGAGGCGCCATGCGTGTGGATGGTTCCGTTGCTCCCACAGGAGCCATCCATGCGAATGAGCCGAAGGTTTTTCCTCGCCCTAATCCTCTCCGCCGCCTTTCTTGCCGCTTCGAGCGCGGCCCAAACCGATCCCGGCGCCCCCCACCTCCAAAAGCAGGGCAGCGCCACCCAGCTCATCGTGGATGGAAAGCCCTTGCTGCTGCTTTCCGGCGAATTAACCAACAACGCGGCCACCAGCCTGGAGTCTCTGGAGCCCACCTGGCCCAAACTCGTAGCCGCCAACCTCAACGCTGTGCTCGTCGGGGTTTCCTGGGCGCAGTTCGAGCCCGAGGAGGGGCATTTCAACTACGTCCAGGTCGACGGAGTCATCGCCAAGGCGCGCGAAAACCATATGCGCGTGGTCTTTCTCTGGTTCGGCTGCTGGAAGAACGGCACCTCCAGCTTTGCCCCCTATTGGGTCAAGAAAGACTACGTCCGCTTCCCGCGCATCCAGATCGGCGAAGGCAAGACAGTCTCCATCTCCGGGCCGGTCGAGTTGCTGAGCACCCTGAGCGACGCCACGCGCGACGCCGATGCCGCCGCTTTCGCCGCCCTCATGCGCCATATCAAGGAGGTCGATGGCTCTCAGCACACAGTCGTC
>CAWCWQ010000184.1:0-9112 GCA_963799145.1 uncultured Acidobacteriaceae bacterium
GGAGAAGGAAAATGGATTGTCTCGGCTACAGCATTTTCGATTCTGCTCTTTACAGAAGCCTCAAGGTCGAGTGGCTTTTTCCTTAAGAAAAAGACACCCTGCACGATCTGAAAAGGCCAACATGTGAATCGAAAATGCTCTAACAGGCACCCTCTCGCTGGACGTCAACCGATTACCGTCCAGCGGAGACCAACGTCTAACACTTAAAGTGTTTTGTTTGCTTAGGCGCGAACCGTGGCGTATTTTGGGAGAATATGGGGCAGATTATCCGGCAGGGAACCCTGGAGGTGCTGTCGAACGGCGAGTGGAAGCGAGTCGGTCCCGGCTCGGTGATCTTCAATGGGTCGAATCAGTTACACGGGTTGAGGAATGTGGGCACGGAGCCGGCGATCTATCACGTCGTCAACTTCAAATCTGCCGCCACGCCGGAGCCGCTTCCGCCGGACCCGAAACCGCAACCTTGAAACAACTAGTGCCCCGGAGCCCGCCCTGAGCCTGTCGAAGGGGCGCTCTCAGGGCAGATGCACCTGAATTCGCCTCTAAACGGGAAGAGGAAACACCGCGCAAAATATTGAATTCATGCCCTTGTTACAAAACCGACCGTGGATAGCGATCAGGGAAGTTAAGATGCGTTTGCCCTGGGTCTCTCTTTGAGACCTGGGAACTCGCGGAAACGCGAAATCTACTTCACCGGGAAACTGGCGCTCACCACGCCCATCTTCGCGTATGGGTCGACAACCCAATCGTTCATGGGCCGCTGTTCCTGGCAGTCCAGGCATACGATCATGGCAAATTGGGCGCTGCAATGCGGACAAACGCCTCGTGTCTCGAAGATGTCGAAGGGTTGCTGACACCTCCCGCACGTCCAATAGGGCCCCACCGGCGGCGCTGTCCGGCAACTGGGGCACGCAAATCCCGGCCGCCGCGGCAGCTTGGCCATGCGCAACAGCCCCCGCGCGTGCTGTAACCCGCCCCAGCAATTCATCAGCATGAAGACGGCGATAGCGCCCATCCAGAAGGAATGTGAAAACACAGCAAGGCCGAAGAATCCGACTACGCCCACAAAGCCGAGAATTGTAGCCACCATCAGGCTGCGTCCGCGGCCCAGCACAAACCACAGCAGAGAGCGCAGAATCTGGCCGCCATCCAGGGGATAGATGGGCAGAATATTGAAGACCAGCAGAGATACGTTGATCCACATAATCGCCCGCACCAAATGGTAGGCATCGGGCATGGTCTGCGCCCATCCCAGCGACCGGCTCATCACATAGGCCGCGATCAGAATCGGTAGCAGCGCCACGTTTACCAGCGGTCCCGCCGCGATGCTCCAGAGCATAGCGCCCGGCCGCTGCGGCGGCTTCACAAATGCCACTCCGCCCAGCGGCCAAAGCACAATCCGGTTGGCCGTTCCGCCTACTTGCCGGCATGCCAGGGAGTGCCCGAACTCGTGCGTCAGCACAATCAGGAAGAGCGCCAGATACTCCAGCGCGCTCCAGGCAAGCGACGAGTATCGGCCCTCCCGGGTCTGAAGTTCAATTGCCGCTACGACAAACCAGGACCAATGCAGAAATACATCGACTCCGGCGAGACGAAAAAGATGGATCGAGCCTGAACGCACGCTTGGCATGGGAGTAGCTTACTCCATCCAGTACGCGCCGGCGCCGCGCAATCGGCCTGCGTAAGCCTCTTGCAAGACTGCCTTCAGGCTGTATGTATTGTGTCAGGGCACGACTTCAGTCGTGCCGCAAATGGCCAATTCAGATTCCGGCTTTAGCCGCTGCGGAATTGCAAGTTACTGAAAACAAGACCGCAGGGGCTAAAGCCCGACATGGTTTTGTGGCTCTCCAGCACGACTGAAGTCGTGCCCTGACACATTTTGCAATTTCAAGGGAGTTTTGCAAGAGGCTTTGCACGACCAAAGATCGGTTCGGCTCGAAAGATCCTGCCCGGCGCATTCGTACGGAAGTATGCTACCGTTGATGCCGAAAGCTGCGATTCAATGCGGACTGCCGAAGGCTCGGCGGCTACTTGCGAGGAGGAGCGGAATGGGATTGCCGCAACAATGGGGCAGGCTAGGCCGGCGCTATCGCCCGTTCGCGGCCCTGCTTCTGCTCGCGGGCCTGTTCTCGTACGGTAACGCTCAAGATCGAGTCACGCTCACCATCTCGGCGGCAGCCAGCTTGAAGGATGCGCTCACCCAGGTCGAGGCTGTCTACAAGCAAAGTCGCGCGAATGTCGAATTCGTCAACAACTTCGCCTCCTCCGGCGTTCTGGCAACGCAGATCGACCAGGGCGCGCCCGTCGATGTGTTTCTCTCCGCGGCGTCGAAGCCCATGGACGTTCTGGAGAACAAGGGGTTGATCGTTCCCGGCACGCGCCGCAATCTGCTGCGGAACACGCTGGTTCTGATTGCGCCGCTCGACTCCGGTCTGCGAGACTTTCAGGGACTGGCCGATAGCTCGATCCGGTCCATCGCAGTGGGCGATGCGGCAAGCGTTCCGGCGGGCCAGTATGCGTTGCAAACGCTCACGGCCCTTCATCTCCTGGAGAAGCTCAAGCCAAAGCTGGTGTTTGGGAGCGATGTGCGCCAGGTGCTCACCTTCGTTGAGACCGGCAACGCCGATGCCGGGCTGGTGTACGCCACCGACGCCCAGGCGTCATGGAAGGTTCGCGCTGTGGCCGTGGCTCCGGATTGGGCGCACGACCCGATCGTCTATCCCGCGGCGGTGGTGAAGGGGAGCAAGAGTAAAGCGGCCGCGCGCAGTTTCGTCGAGTTTCTTGGCAGTTCCGCGGCCAAGGAAATCTTTGTCAGGCATGGGTTTACAATAGCGGGGCAGTGATGCTGCTGATCGATTTATCGCCGCTGTTCATCTCGCTGGCCACCACCTGCGCGGCCACCATCGCCACCTTTTTTCTGGGGTTGCTGGCGGCCAGGCAGATGTTCGGCATGGAGGGGCGCTTCCGTGCCTGGATTGACGGCCTTCTGACGCTGCCTCTGGTTCTTCCCCCCACGGTGGTTGGCTTCTTTCTCCTGCTGGTCTTTGGACGGCACAGCTTCATCGGCCAGGCGCTTAGCGAGATCGGCATCACCATCGTCTTCTCCTGGCCGGCGACGGTGATCGCCGCAACCGTTGTGGCCTTCCCGCTGATGTACCGCACCACTCTGGGCGCTCTTGAGCAAGTGAATCCCACGCTTCTGGATGCCGCGCGCACGCTGGGGGCCTCGGAGGGGCGTGTTTTTCGCAAAGTGCTTCTGCCGCTTGCCGCGCCGGGCGTGCTGGCCGGCACGGTCCTGGCCTTTGCCCGCGCGCTTGGTGAGTTCGGGGCCACGCTCATGCTGGCCGGCAACATACCGGGCCGCACGCAGACGATGCCCATGGCCATCTTCTCAGCTGTCGAAGACGGCGACATGTTAGGCGCATTTCTCTGGGTAAGCCTGATCGTTCTGCTTTCGCTGGGCATCATACGGCTGCTGCATTGGCGGATCGTGCCCGGAAGGCCGGCTCGGGCGCACCATGCTGCTGCGATCGCGCCCAGCGATGCTTCGACCCAAGAGGAGCTTCCGGCCCGCTCGCGCCGCATCGACGAACCCGCGGCCTCCGCGACGATTGAGGTCGATGTGAAGAAGGAGCTCAAGAACTTCAGCTTGGAGGTGGCCTTTCAATCCGGCCAGGGGGCGGTTGGGTTGCTGGGCCCGTCCGGTGCGGGCAAGTCCATGACCCTGCGCCTGATAGCGGGCATTGTTGCGCCTGATAGCGGGAGCATTGTGCTCAACGGCCGCGTGCTCTTCGACAGCGAAAAGGGGCGGAACATCTCCGCGGCGCGAAGGAGGATTGGCGTCGTGTTTCAGGATTACGCCCTCTTTCCCCACATGACGGTAGCGGAGAATGTCGCCTTCGGGTTGAGCGATCAGCCGAAGGAGGAGTGGCAGGAGCGCGTCACCAGCCAGCTTGAATCGATGCACATCGAGGAGTTGGCCGGCCGCTATCCCAGCGAGATTTCAGGCGGGCAGCGGCAGCGCGTGGCCATTGCGCGATGCATGGCCACCGACCCGGATGCGCTGCTCTTCGACGAGCCCTTTGCGGCGCTCGATCCGCATCTGCGGCGGCGCCTGGAGGAGCAGCTTCGCGAAACGCTGGCCGGCTACGAGGGGGCGGTGATCTTTGTCACCCACGACATGGAGGAGGCGTTCCGGTTCTGTAGCGATCTGCTGGTATTGGACGGCGGCCGGGTAATCGCCAGCGGACCGAAGCACCAGCTCTTCGAGCGCCCGCGAACCGTTGCCGCAGCGCAATTGACCGGCTGCAAGAACATCGCCGAGGCCTGGCGCGCGGGTACGAATCGCATTACCGTGGGCGCCTGGAACTGCGAACTGGAAACAGTTGGGCCAGTTCCCCATACGCTCACCCATGTGGGCATTCGTTCCCATCAACTAATCTTCCAGCCTGCCGCGAAGGACGTGAATACCTTTCTTTGCTGGCTGGTGAGCACCAGCGAGGCGCCGCACGAAATGACGCTGTATCTGCGCCTCCATGCCCCTCCGCGGCCGGGCGAGCCGGCGAATCTGCAAGCCGACGTGCCCAAGGAGCTTTGGCGCGCCCTTGGCGCGCTGCCTCAGCCCTGGCAGGTCAAGCTCGATCCGGCGCGGTTGCTGATGCTGGAAGGGTAGGGCGTTACCGAGAGCCTACTTCCCGGCCGGCCCCTGCACCAGGCCAATCAGATGGCCTTCGGGATCGAGAAAGCCGGCGATGATGCCGCCGTCGGGGATGGGATGCGGCCCGAAGGCCTTCTTCCCGCCCTTGCTTTCAATCAACTCGAGCGCGGCGGCCACGTCCTCAACCGCAACATAAAACGTCACATGCTGGCGGTCTGCGCCCATGGCGCCGATGCCGCCGCCGATGCCGGAGCCGGGCTTGACCAGCGAATAGCCCTCCATGACAGGGTCGATCTCCCAGTTGAAAACGCCCTTGTAGAACCCTTCCAGTAGCTTCTGGTCACGGCCGAGAATCTCGAAGTGTACGACGGGATGGGGCATCGAATTGGCCTCCTGAGCGCGATGTGAAGACCACTGTACACGGAACCGGCGCGAAAAATCCAATGAAAAGCCGGAGAAAAACGCCCTGTGCAAAACTTTTTTCAAGGAGCCACTTGCAATCTATTGCGATTTGCGATATACATATTGCATATTGCAATGGAGAGGCAGCCGAACCGCCGAGCCGTTGCAAAAGGGAATTGAATCCAGCGCACACTCACTGACAACTGACAACTGACCACTGACAACTGACAACTGACAACTGACAACTGACAACTGATAACTGACAACTGACAACTGTTCACTGACCACTGTTCCTATGAAGCTGGGCGAGAAAATCCGTTACCTGCGCGAGGTTGAGGGCAGCCTGCGAGGCCTGGACCGCGACCTGAGCCAGCAGGAACTGGTTCGCGCCATCGCCGTCGAGACCGGCTCGAAGCTGAGCCAGAGCTACCTTTCGCAGATCGAGAGCGGCGCGCGTCCCCACCTTACCAATACCACGCGGCAGATTCTGGCGGCGTTCTTCAAGGTTCATCCCGGCTATCTGGTGGACGACCCCGAGGGCTATCATCCCGAACTGCAAAGCGAATTGCGCAACGTCGAAGACAAGCTCGACCTGTGGCTCGTTTCGGGCGCAGAGCGTTTCCGCCGCGACCCGGAGCTGAAGCACGCCCTGCTCACGCTTGCCCGCAACGAGCACTCGCGCGAATGCCTGCTGCTGCTCGAAGGGATTCTGGAGACGCCGGGGCTGCTCCCGCGCCTGAGCGAAGTGCTTCGGCCCAAACTTGAACCCAAGGCGCAGCAAAACATCGCGCGCCAACCCAAAACGCGGCAACCCAAAACGAAGCAAGCCGAGACGCGGCAACGCAGCGCACGCAAGCCTGGAGTGCGGAGACAGGGAGCGCAAAAATGACCTGGGAAACCTTCTATCTATTTTGTTTTCTTGTTGGGCTGTTCCTGAGCGCGTTTTCGCTGCTGGGCGGCATGGGGCACTTCGGGGGGCACGTTCATCTGCCGCACGTCTCTCACGTGCCGCACATTCCGAGCGCCGGCCATGGCGTCCATATCCCTCACGCCGGCCACGCGGCCCACGGAGGGAGCGGACAGGGAGGCGCGCAGGGAACAGCGAATATTCCCTGGTGGAATGGCTTCTCGGTGATGATCTTTCTCTGCTGGTTTGGCGCGGCTGGGTATTTGCTGACGCGCTTCGGCGGCTTTGTGGCTTCGGTTGTGGTTGCGCTGGCTATGCTCTGCGGAGTGGCCGGAGGAGCGATCGTCTTCTTCTTTCTGGCCAAGGTGCTCTTGCCACACGACCACGACCTCACCGCCGACGAAACGCCAGTGGTGGGCGTAGTGGGCCGGGTCTCTGCTCCTATACGAGCTGCCGGAATCGGCGAGATTGTTTACGAGCAACTGGGTGCGCGCCGCTCTGCCCCGGCGCGCGCCGAGGATGGCGAGCCGATTCAGAAACAGGAAGAGGTCTACGTCGTCCGCTACGAAAAAGGAATTGCCTGGGTCCGGCGCTGGGAAGATTTGTTGGAGACCAGTGACCAGTTGTCAGTGGTCAGTGGTCAGTTGCCCCGGCAGGTGACCGCCAGCGACCCAGACTCTTTGAAATCCGGCAACTGAAGACTGACAACTGTTTGCTGACAACTGAGGACTCGTTATGACTGACGCAACCGTGCTGATAACGGATATGGCCATCCTGGTGGGTATCTTGCTGCTGGGATTGGTGGCCAAGCTGTTCCCCCGGAGCGGCCGCAACGCCGGCTCGAAGCGGTAAACCATCAACCCTCACCTCCCGGGCGAAAGGGCCGGGATCGCAATGAACGATTTGATGAGTGGAATCAACGGAACGATCATTCTGATTGCTGGACTCGGCGCGCTGGCGCTGATCCTCCTCATGGGCCTGCTGACCTCGCTGTATCGCAAGGCCGGGCCGAACGAAGCCTTGATTGTCTATGGTTTCCGCGGCCCGCGGGTGGTCAAGGGCCACGGCACGGTGATCTTTCCCATGGTGGAAAACTGCCGTGAGCTGAGCCTGGAGCTGATGAGCTTCGACGTGGCGCCACAGCAGGATCTGTACACCAAGCAGGGCGTCGCGGTCACCGTCGAGGCGGTGGCGCAGATCAAGGTGCGCAGCGACCAGGCCTCTATCCTCACCGCCGCCGAGCAGTTCCTCACCAAGACCCCGCCGCAGCGAGAGGGCCTTATCCGGCTAGTGATGGAAGGTCACCTGCGCGGAATCATCGGCCAGTTGACCGTCGAGCAGATCGTCAAGGAGCCTGAGATGGTGGGCGAGCGGATGCGCGCCACCTGCGCCGAAGACATGAGCAAGATGGGCCTCGAGGTGATCTCCTTCACCATCAAGGAAGTCCGCGACAAAAACGAGTACATCTCGAACATGGGCCGGCCGGACGTGGCCCGCATCAAGCGCGACGCGGAAATGGCTACCGCCGATGCCGAGCGGGATACGGCCATCAAGCGCGCCACGGCACTCCGTGAGTCCGCCGTCGCCAAGGCCCAGGCAGACCAGGAGCGCGTGATTGCAGAAACTGCTTCCGCCACCCGCCAGGCCGAAGCGCAGCGCGATCTGGAGATCAAGAAGGCGCAGTACGCCGAGCAGAGTCGCCGCCAACAGGCCACGGCCGACAAGGCCTACGAGCTCCAGACCAACGTTATGCTACAGCAGGTGACCGCCGAGCAGGTGAAGGTGCAGCAGGTGGAAAAGGAGGGCCAAATCAAGGTGCAGGAAGCCGAAATCGTGCGCCATGAAAAGGAACTCATCGCCACTATCCTCAAGGGCGCTGAGATCGAGCGCCAGCGCATTGAGAACCTGGCCAACGCGGAGAAGTCGCGCCTGACCGTCGAAGCCGAGGGCCGCGCCTCCGCCATCCGCGCCCAGGGCGAGGCCGAGGCCAGCATCATCTTCCAGAAGGGCGAGGCCGAAGCCAAAGCCATGAGCGTGAAGGCAGAGGCCTACCAAGAGTGGAACCAGGCCGCCGTCGTGGATAAGCTGCTCACCAACATGGCCGACGTGGTTCGCGCCATGTCCGAGCCGCTCAGCAAGGTAGACAAGATCACCATCGTTTCCACCGGCAGCGACGACGCCGCCGGAGCCCACAAGATCACCGGCGACATGACCCGGATCGCCGCGCAGGTTCCGGCCCTCTTTGAGGCCCTCAGCGGCATGGACATCAAGCAGCTCATGTCCAACGTGAAGGCTATGAAGACCAAGCCGGCGGAAGAGAGTCCGGAGAGCAAATAGCGTGGTCTCCCAGGTCCGAAAATCCGGACCTGGGGCACCCGGCTGTGAAGTAATTGGTCTCCCACCCTAGCCGCAAAAACGAGAACGCGGCGAGGGTGGGGCGCCCGGTAACTGTCAACTGACAACTGTCAACTGACAACTGACGGCTGAGAAAACAAGGAGGACGTTATGGCATTGCTGGAGAGAGTAAGCACCCTGCTCCGGGCCAATCTGAATGAGCTGGTCGAGAAGGCCGAAGATCCGGAGCTGCTGTTGAAACAGATCGTCCTGGATATGGAAAACCAGTTGCTCCAGGTCAAGACGCAAGTGGCGATCGCCATTGCCGATCAGCACCTGCTCGACAAGAAGCGCGCCGAGCACGCCGAGCAGGCCGCCGAGTGGCGGCGCAAGGCCGAGCTGGCTGTCGAAAAGGGCCACGACGACATGGCCCGCGCCGCGCTGGAACGCGCCCTGAGCCACGACGAACTCGTCAAGGGTTTTGCCGCGCAGGCCGAGGACCAGAAGCACGAGGCCGACGAGCTGCGCCAGGCCCTGCACAAGCTGGACCAGAAGCTCAGCGAGACCCGCGCCCACTGCGAGATGCTGGTTGCCGAGCATCGCCGCGCCAAGGTGGTGGGCCGGGCCACACAAGCCCGTCAGGCCGTCGGCGCCAACCAGGACAACGCCATGGATCGCCTCAAGAGCCGCGTCCGCGTCAAGTCCGCCGAGAATGCCGCTGCCAGCGAAGTGCTGCTCGCGGATACCCTCGAAGACCGCTTCCAGACCCTCGAAAGCAAGGACAAGGTCGAGGTGCTGCTGAACGAGATCAAGAG